>DATNED010000060.1:0-7000 GCA_035553115.1 Terriglobales bacterium
GTCGCCGTAGCTCACCGTGCGCTGCGAGTTGTTCTCGCCCGTCCCCACCCAGACGGTCGAAGGATGATTGGGGTCGAGCACGACCGTGCCGATCGAGTACGAGCCCTCGTGATCGAAGATCGGGGTGAACGTCGCCCCGTCATTGGTCGTCTTCCACACCCCGCCCGACGCCGCCGCAACATAGTAGGTGCTGGCGTGCCCGGGAACCACCGCCAGCGAAACAATGCGCCCGCTCACGATGCCGGGTCCGATCGAACGAAAGCGCAGCGCGCCCACGGTGCCCGAATTCAGCCCGTCGCCGCCCCCGCCCGGGCCGCCCTGCCCGCCGCCGCCGCGCCTCCCCTGCGCCACCGCGCCGGGAACGAGAAGAAGAGACATGCCGAGCAGACACACTGAGACACCGACGCCGAAGTTCCGCATTCCGAGATGCTACTCCCTCTCCCGCGCCCCGTCCACCGCCTG
The DNA here is from genome assembly GCA_035553115.1 of Terriglobales bacterium. Taxonomy (GTDB): domain Bacteria; phylum Acidobacteriota; class Terriglobia; order Terriglobales; family SCQP01; genus SCQP01. The sequence goes on from DATNED010000060.1 coordinate 463, forward strand.
CTGCTCCCTTCATGGGCGATAAAATTGCCGCGCCCGTCAACCGCCGCCTACGCCAGCCGCAGCCCCGCCGCCGCGAAACGCACGAATCCTGCCCGGTCCGCCGTCGCCAGCGCCGCCTTCGAGCGGATGGCGATGGCCGCAATCTGGCAGTCGGAAAGCGATCCCCGCCGCCGCCCCCCGAGGTTGTATAGCTCCGCCGCCAACTTCGCATCCGCCTCGATCAGCGGCACCGGGCGCCCGGTAACCTGCCGCGCCCATTCGCGCTCGCTCGGCAGCAGGGGTCCGCACAAGAATTCCGACCATGCCACGGTGCTCGCGCCCAACAACTCGCCGGCACGCAGCCAAGCGCTAACCTGCCGCCAACGCGCGCTACCCTCGATGCCCATGCCAATCAACGCGTTGGCGTCAAGGTGGATCATCTCCCCATCTTCTTGAGTCGGGTCCGGATCTTTCGCGCGCCGGCTTGCCGCTCCAACCGCACATCCCGCTGCCAATCCGCGACCTGCTTCGTCGTTAGCCGCCGCATGGAGGCCTGCAGTTGCTGCAGCGCCTTCAGGCGTGGATCCTCGCTCGGCGCCGCCGCGACGCTGGGCCCCGGCGCCTCCCGAATCAGCTTGCGCAGCGCCGCCGAGCGCGACAGCTTCCATCCCCGCGCCAGCCGCTCCAGCCGCTCCACCGTTTCCTGATCCAGCGCGTACGTCGTTCGCACAACCGGTGTGGCCATACCGCAAGAGTATGCCCATACCCAAGCGCCGTCAAATGGTTGGCGCGGGCCCCAGCGCGGCTACGCCGCGCGTCCCGCTTATGCTCGCACCGGTTTGGGGGCCCGTGGCCCCAAACCGGCGCTGCGCCTCGCCCGGGCCGCGCCCGCGTTGTTTCCCGGGGGCGGGCCGCCGTTCCGAATGTCGCGGGCCTGGCCCTGCGATCTTGCCCCGACCTGCGGGGGCAACTCGGGCCCTGCAGCCAGGAGAGCCTGAACAGATTTGATGCCCTCGGCCGGGCGTGGTTGGTCGGAAGGCCTAGTACGCTGCGCCGCGGGCTTCCATTTCGGGAACGGGAACTTCGGCCAGGGGAGGATCGGCTTGGTGCCGGCTCAGCGCGCCGGCGCTAACGCCTGCTGGATCGCCTGGCGCAGCTCGGCTTCGAACGTAGCGGGCGTGAAGCCCTCGGCGCGGTAGACGACCGCGCCGGAGGCGTCGAGGATCAGGGTCGTCGGCAGCGAGTCCACCCCCAGGAACGGCCCCAGGCCGGCATCGAGCCAGGTCGTCGGCGCCCACTTGTGCTCGGCCACGAAGGGCGCCACCTTGGAGACATCCTCGTCTTCGTTCACGGCGACGAACATCACGTTGTGATTATTTGCGAATTCCTGCCGCAGCGCTGCGAGCAAGGGATGCTGCACCAGGCAGGGCCCGCACCAGGTGGCCCAGAAGTCCAGCACGACGACCTTGCCGCGCGCCTCCGAGAGCCGATGCGTCGCCCCGTCGAGCGCGGTCAGCTGGAAGTCGCCCGGCGCGGCCGCGGCGGCGTTCACCGCCGCGCGCGGGGCAAGCTGGTTCTGCTCCGCCGCATCGCGCGCCGCCACGCCATCGAAGCGTTTCAGGATCAAGTCGCCGAAGCCGGCCTCGCTCCCGCCGTGCTGGCTCTTGTACAGCTCGCCCGCCTGAGCGCGCAGCTTCTCCCGCCCAGCAATCGTTTGCCCCGGCAGCGCCAGCGCCAGCGCGAAAGCGTCAATCGCCTGCGGCACCTTGCCCTCGGCCACGTAAACCTGGGCCAGGTGCTCGGCGGCTTCTTCGCTTTCGCTCTGCTGCAAGCTGCGGGCGAGATCGCGCTCGGCCTCGGCATAGTCCGCGACCGCCTGGGCCGCCGCGCCCTGGAACAGCGCCGCCAGCGAGCGCAGCCGGGCGAGGTCGAGCCGCCAGCGCACCTCGCCCATCTCCTTCGGGGGCGGTTCCGCTGCCTTGGCCTCGACCATCTTCGAGAACTCGGCGGCCTCGGCGATGGCGCGCTGGCGATGCTCGGCATCGGTCTCGAGCAGGAGCAGGTTCAAGGTCTTGATGCGCTGGCCGAGGTCGTTGGGGTCGAGCGTCTCGAGCTTTTCGTTGTACAGCAGCACGCGGCGGTCGTCGCTGAGCTGGATCGCGTCTTGCAGGATGGCGTCATAGACCTGTTCCAGCTCGGGGGCCTTGGGATACTTGGCGGCAAAGGCCTCGAGGGCGCGCAACTGCGCCCCGGGCTCGGCGACCGCGGTGGCCTGCGCGAGTTCAGCCTGGCGCGCGGCGTCGGCCGTGGACTGGGAACGCGCCCCCAGCGGCAGGATCAGCGCGGCGGCCAGCAGAAGGAAGGTGCTGCGCGACATCGGGTTGCTTCAATTCTGGCACAGGCGATCAGGTCTGGCACAGGCGATCAAATATGCGCTGGAACTCGTCGAGATCGTTGAACTGCACCGTGATGGTGCCCTTGAAGCGCTTATTCGCCTTGAGCGTGACCTTCGCGCCCAGCGCCCGCGCCAGCTTTTCCTCCGCATCGACGAGGTTGGCTTCGCGCGGCGGAGGCGCCAGCGCTTCATCTTCGCCGAGCGGCTTGCCGAGCGAGGCCACGTGCTGCTCGACCCGCCGCACCGACCAGCCCGCCTGGGCGACGCGGTAAGCCACGAACATTTGCGTGATCGGCTCGCGGCCAATCAGCGGGCGGGCGTGGCCCATGGACATCTCGCCGCTGCGCAGCATCTGCTGCACCTCGTCCTCGAGCGTGAGCAAGCGCATGTAGTTGGCGACGGTGGCGCGGTCTTTTCCGGTGCGCAGGGCGATTTCCTCTTGCGTGAGGCGGTGGTTCTGGCTCAGCTCGCGGAACCCGAGCGCCAACTCCATGGGGTTGAGATCCATCCGTTGCAGGTTTTCGATCAGCGCCACCTCAAGCGCGCGCTGCTCGTTCAGGACCCGAACCAGCGCCGGAATGCGGTCGAGGCCGGCGAGCATGGCGGCGCGGCAGCGGCGCTCGCCGGCAACCAACTCGTAGCTTTGGTCTGCGAGCTTGCGCACCAGCACAGGCTGGAGCACGCCCTGGGCTTTGATCGAAACCGCCAACTCGACCAGCTCGAGCTCAGCGAAATCCTTGCGCGGCTGGTTGGGGTTGAAGTGGATGCGGTCGAGGGGAATCATCTCGACCCGCGCTTCGTCTGCAGCGGCGGCTGCGGGGGGTGCGGGCGCGGCGGCGGGCTTCGAGGTTGGCAGCAGGCTATTCAGCCCCCGACCCAGCGCCGGCCGCTGCGGCGGGCGTGGATTCGGGGGCGAGGGAGGTTTGCCGGGTTCGTTCACGTTCGATCACCTCATGGGCGAGCTGAAGATAGGCTTCAGTCCCGCGCGATTTCAAATCATAGAGCAGCGCCGGCAGGCCGTGGCTGGGAGCTTCGGCCAGCCGAACCGCGCGCGGGATGGCGGTGCGAAAGACGCGATCCCCGAAGTATTGCCGCAAGTTGTCGGCGACTTGCTTGCTCAAGTTCGTCCGCTCGTCGAATTGGGTGAAGAGTACGCCTTCGATCTCGAGCGTGGGATTCCAGGCCGCTTGCACGGCCTGAACTGTCTTGACCAGTTGCGCGACGCCTTCGAGGGCGAAGTACTCGCACTGCATCGGGACAATGAGACTGTCGGCTGCAACCAGGGCATTCAAGTTGAGCAGATCGAGCGCGGGCGGGCAGTCGAGAATGATGAACTCAAAGCGTTTGCGCAAGGGCGCGAGCAATTGTCGCAGCCGGAACTCCCGCTCCGGCTCCTGCACAAGCTCGAGGTTCAAGCCCACCAAGTCGCGGCTCGCCGGCAAAAGCGATAGCCCGTCCATCGCGGTGGGAAGCAGCAACTCCTCGCCGGGCGCTTCGTGGCGCAGGCCCTGATACAGCCCGGGCCGATCCTCGTCGGGGGAGAAACCAAGCCCGCTCGAGGCATTGCATTGGGGATCGCAATCCACCAGCAAGGTCGGCACCTCGGCTGCAGCCAGCGAGGCCGCCAGATTGATCGCGGTGGTGGTCTTGCCCACGCCGCCTTTCTGGTTGGTGATGGCAAAAATGCGCATGGCCGTCTGTCGGAGTCTAGCCGAGATCAGGCGAATGTTCCACGTGGAACCTCCCTCCGGACATTCCACGTCCTCCGGACGTTCCACGTGGAACACTCAAGATGATGCCGCGGTCCATTGCGCCCGGAAGTGGATGAAATGCACCCCAGTCCCATTGTCTCTGGCCGGCGGTCCAATTGGCCGCGCGGTCCCGGGTCGCCCAGAAGGCCGCCGTGGTTCCCGGCGCGAGCCAGCGATCAAGCCACGCCGGTACAACTTCCATGCGCTCGAGCGCCCGCACGGTGACCAGATCGGCGGTCAGCGACAAACCGTTCTTTGGCCGCCGCTCTAGGAAAACATTCTCAACCGTGAGATTCGAAGCCCGCAACTCCGCAGCGCATGCTCGCAGGAATGCTGCTTTTTTCTGATTTGATTCTACCAATGTCGTTTGTAATCCGAACGCCAGCGCAAGCGGCAGACCCGGGAACCCGGCCCCGGCGCCCAGATCCAACAGCTTCTGCGACGCAAGCGGAACCATCGTGCCCAAAAACAGCGACTCGCCCAAGTGCCGCCGCACCAGCACCTCGGGCTCGGTGCTCCCGACCAAGCGCACGCGCTCGTTACCTGCCGTCACCAACTCGAGGTACCGGGCCAGCAGGTCGCGCTGCTGCCCGGTTGGGACCAGTCCGTACTCCGGCAGCCAGCGCTCGATCAACTCCCGCACCGTTTCCACTGCCCCACTGTAAACTGAAAGCATGCTGGTCGTAATGCAAGCGTCCGCCTCCGCCGAACAGGTCGAGGCGGTATGCAAGAAGATCACCGCGCTCGGGCTCCGGGCGCACGCGATGCCAGGGGCGCAGCGCACAGCCATCGGGATCACCGGCAACAGCGGCGCGATCGAGCCCGCAGCGCTTGAAGAAATGCCGGGCGTCGGCGAAGTCCTCGTCGTCACCAAGCCGTACAAGCTCGTCGGCCGCGAGCTCAAGCCCGAAACCACCGTCATCCGCTTCGACGGCTTCGATGCCACCATCGGCGGACGCGACCTCGCCATCGTCGCCGGCCCCTGCGCCATCGAGACCCGCGAACAAGCCATGGCCACCGCCGAGGCCGTCCGCGCCGCCGGCGCGCACTTCTTCCGCGGCGGCGCGTTCAAGCCCCGCACCTCGCCGTACTCCTTCCAGGGCCTGGCCGAAGAGGGGCTCAAGATCATGGCGGAGGTGCGCGAGCGCTTCGGCCTGCTCATCATCACCGAGGCCGTGGACGAAGCTTCGCTCGATCTGGTGGACGAATATGCCGACATGATCCAGATCGGCGCGCGCAACATGCAGAACTTCTCGCTGCTCAAGCGCGCCGGCCGGGCGCGCAGGCCGGTGCTGCTGAAGCGCGGCCTCTCGGCCACGTTGGACGAGTTCCTCATGGCCGCCGAGTACGTGATGAGCGAAGGCAACTACCGCGTCGCGCTCTGCGAGCGCGGCATCCGCACCTTCGCCGACCACACCCGCAACACGCTCGACCTCAGCATCGTGCCCGCGGTCCAGCGCCTGAGCCACCTGCCCATCCTGGTGGACCCGAGCCACGGCACCGGCAAGCGCAACAAAGTCGGCCCCATGGCCCGGGCGGCGGTCGCGGTCGGTTGCGACGGCCTGCTGATCGAGGTGCATCCGAAACCCGAAGAGGCGCTCTCCGACGGGATGCAGTCGCTGTACCCGGCGCAGTTCGCCACCCTCATGGGCGAGGTCGCGCAGATCGCTCCCGTGCTGCACCGCACCCTGCTGCCGGTGCTCGCCGGCGCGCACGCGACCGCCGCCCGATGAATCGAGGCCGACCCCGATGAGCAAAGTGCAACGCAAACTCGGCTCCTTCCTCTGGTGGAACTATCCGCGCGGCACGCTCGAGTACGACATCATGGTGGCGGTCATCCTGGCCTTCATTTTTTTGACCCCGCGCCATTTCTTCCGCGATCAGCCGCGTCCGGCAGCGCCGCTCCATCACCTCGCGACGCCATCGCAATGAACCCGCGCTGGGGCTGCATCTTCATGCCCTTCACCGCGCTGGCCACGCTGGCGGCTGTGGCAGCGCTGGCGCTCGCATTGGCCGGCCAAGCTCCCTCTTCGCTCGAGGGCGTGCTGCGCGCGCTCGATGCCGCCGCGCCTGGCATCCACAGCGTGAGCGCGAAGATCACCCTCAACGACTACACCGCACTGGTGCATTCGAACGACCGCAGCTCCGGCATGCTCTACTTCGAGCACCAAGGCAACCGCATTTCCTATTCCCTGGACCTGACGCGGCCCCGCAACGCCGCGCGACGCCTCATGGTCGTGAACGGATTCGGCTGGTACTACGTGCCCTCGGCGAAACAAGTGACCAAGCGCGCCCTGGGCGCGAACCAAGACCTTCTCCAGTACCTGCTGGTCGGCATGGGCGCGACCGGCGCCGATCTCAACCGCCTCTTCGCGATCACCTTCGATGGCCCGGTCCAATTCGGCAAGGCCGA
>DATNED010000061.1:0-22416 GCA_035553115.1 Terriglobales bacterium
CCCTGCTTCGCTCCTGCGGAGCTACGCAGGGCACCATTTTTCGCGCGGAGCGCGAAAAATGGTGGAGGCGGTGGGAGTTGAACCCACGTCCGAAGGTGCTGCCGACCAGGAGAACTACGGGCGTATTCCGTTCCGATACATCTCGCGCGATTCGGTCAGAGCGGACAAGAGCCGAACCACGCCAGCCCCTAGCCGGTGAAGGCCTCTCGCCCGCGACGCCGGAGCATGCGCCGCAAGCCAGCCTGCAAGAATGACGCTCAATTCCGGCCTACAGGCGAACCGGGTTGAACGACGCGGCTAATTAAGCTGCGTATGCCAGTTGATTAGAATTGGCACTTTTAGGTTTCCATGCGATTGCGGGGGCATGGAGCCCGGCACGCCTCCTAGTCTCATCCACCTCCGTCGAATCCGGGACGCCCCCAGACCGAAGATGCAAGTACCATTATAGCAGCCCTGTGCTGCTTTCCGAATCCGAGCTACGAGCCGCGCTGGAGCCATTGCTGGACCGCATCCTGACCGAGCGGTTGCATTATTTTCAGCTTCAGCTCGAACCGCGGCTGCAGGCCATGATTCAGGCATCGTTGCGGCCGGCAGCGGATGCGGACCTGCTGATGCATTTGCGCAGGCTGATGGGGGCGGCAACCGCGGGGGAGTGCTTCACCGCGGTGTATGAGGCTGCCGGCGCCGTGGTCGGGGCCAATCGGGCACTCTTCGTGGTTCACCGCGGCGAAATCGCGGTCTGGAAGCAGCCGGGGTACGAATTGCCGCAGCGCTTCCCTGCGCTCAGCCGCGATCTTGTGCTTCGCCATGGGAATACGGCGGAGATTCTGGTGCGAGGGCGGGCGGTCGGGTTGCTGCACTGGAGGGGACCGACACTGCATCCGGAGCTGCAGGCGCGGCAGGATCTTCTGGTCGAAATGGCCGGCTTGACCTTGCTGGCGCAGGGGTTGCCGAGAACCCAACCGGCGCCGGCGGAACCGGCGACACTCCAGGCGGCGATGCCGGTTGCGCCCGCGATTGTTGATGAAGGCCGAGCCCAGCGATTCGCCCGCCTGCTGGTTGAAGACCTGGCGCTGTACCTGCGGCGCGAACGCAGCGAAGAATTTGAATTGGCAGCACGCAGCGGCGATTGGCAGGGGCGGTTCCAGCCGGAAATCGAACGGAGCCGAAGAGCGTTTGCGGAGCGGTTCCGCTTGGACGATGGATTCAACTTGGCGATCTTCGATGCTGCGGTTCCCATCCTAATGAGGAATTTGACAGCAGGGCCGCCGACATGATGAACTGAAGCTACGCAGGAAAGGAGGTGGTCCGGTGGATCAATCCCACAGTAATAATTGTTCAAATTGGACTTGCGAGGTGGCTGAGGCCTAGGCGACAAGCGCCAGCCTGAGCGGCGTTTGGACGCCCCAGCCAATTTCATCAAGCCACCGGCTCGGGCCCGGATCGCGGGGCCCGAGCCAAATTATTTTTTGGGGAGCGCAACTCGCGGGAAGGAGCAGGGTTTCAACCCTCAACCCGTAAGCGCACCAAGGGCTTTGGGGCGAAAGCCTCTGAGCCCTTTTAATTTTCACCGGCGGGCGCTGCATGGGGCGAATCGGCGCGATCCCGGCGCCATGCGAAGCGTGATAATCTGGGAACCTCGAATGCGGGAGTAACTCAGTGGTAGAGTGCGACCTTGCCAAGGTCGAAGTCGCGGGTTCGAATCCCGTCTCCCGCTCCATCCCCCTGGTTTTCTCGACATCGTGGCGTTGATGTGGTATTTGTATGCGATGCGTGAGGCAGGCAGACCTTGCGCGCAATCGCCATGGCCACAAGAAAAATCATGCTGGTGGACGCCTCGACGCTGAGGAAGAGCCATCTTCTTGAAATCCTTCAAGGCAGCGGCGAGGTGGCGGCATTCGACTCGCCGACGAAGGCCGGCAATGCCATCAAACGCGGCACGGCGGTGGACGTCGCGGTCATAGAGTATCGGGTTTCGGTGACGCCGCTGATCCGGACGCTGCGGAACAAGTTGTCGAAGGTCAAGATCGTCGCGTTTGGAGCGCCGCGGCGGGAGGTGCCGCTGGGAGTGGACCTGTACCTCACGCAGCCGATTCTGGCGTCGGAACTGAATGCGGCCGTGGTCCGGCTGGGCAGCTAACCCGCGAGCGGAACCGGACGCAAGTAGGCATCGAGGAAATTCGACAGCAACTGCTTGCCGGCGAGCGTGAGAATGCTCTCGGGATGGAACTGCACGCCCTCGACCGCAAACTCGCGGTGCCGCACCGCCATGATGGTGTGGTTGGGGGCGCGGGCGGAGACCTCGAGGCACTCGGGCATTGAGGATGGATCAATGATGAGCGAGTGGTAGCGGGTGGCCGAGAACGGCTGCGGCAAGCCGCGGAAAATCGTCTTGCCGTCATGCTCGATCATGCTGGTCTTGCCATGCATCAGCACTTGCGCGCGGACGATGCGGGCGCCGAAGGCCTGGCCGATGCTCTGGTGGCCGAGACAGACACCGAGGACAGGAATGCGGCCGGCGAAGTGCTGGATGGCGGGGACGCTGATGCCGGCCTCCAGCGGCGTGCATGGGCCGGGGGAGACGACCAAGGCGGAAGGCCGCAGGGCCTCGATTTGCGCCAGCGTGACCTGGTCATTGCGGCGCACCTCCACCTCCTGCCCGAGCTCGCCGAAGTACTGGGCGAGGTTGTAGGTGAACGAGTCGTAGTTGTCGAGCAGGAAAATCATGGCGGTGCTCAGAGACCAGCGCGGGCCATTTCGAGGGCGCGCATCATGGCGCCCGCTTTATTGACGCACTCGATGTACTCTTTCTCCGGCACCGAGTCCGCCACCACCCCGGCCCCCACCTGGATCTGCGCCATGCCGCCGCGCAGGACCACGGCGCGAATCAAGATGCAGGAGCTGAGGTTGCCTTCGTAGTCGAAATTGAAAACGCTGCCGCCGTAGGGGCCGCGGCGCGCGGGCTCCAGCTCCTCGATGATCTCCATGGCCCGCACTTTGGGAGCGCCGGTGAGCGTGCCGGCGGGAAAGCAGGAGGCGAGGGCATCGAACATGTCGCGTCCAGGGCGCAGCAGCGCGCGCACATCGGAGACGAGGTGCTGCACGTGGGAGTATTTCTCGACGCTCATGAGGGCGGGAACGGTGACGGTGCCGACGGCAGCGACGCGACCGACATCATTGCGGCCGAGGTCCACGAGCATGATGTGCTCGGCGCGCTCCTTTTCGTCGGCCAGGAGCTCGCGGGTGAGCTCGACATCGAGGGCATCGGTCGCGCCGCGGGCGCGGGTGCCGGCGATGGGGCGGTACAGAATCTGCCGCTGCTGGTTGACCTGGACGAGCAGCTCGGGCGACGCGCCCACGAGAGCGGTGTCGCCGAGCTGCAAGAAGAACATGTAGGGCGACGGATTCACCGCGCGCAGCGCGCGGTAGACCTGAAACGGCGGCACCTCGGTGGCGATATCGAAGCGGAGCGAGAGCACCACCTGGAAGATGTCGCCGGACTCGATGTATTGCTTGGCGCGGCGCACGGCGGACTCGAATTGCTCGCGTTCGACCGAAGGAAACACGGGCATGGGCCCGAGCTCGGGCTGCTGCGAGGGAAGCGGCGGGGTGCGGCGGAGGCGGGCAGCCATGGCCTCGAGATCGCCCAAGGCCTGGTCGTATTCGGCCTGCAGCGCGGCAGCGTCCGTTGGAGCATCGGCGTGGACGCAGGCGACCAGGGTGATCTCGCGGCGCACGTGATCGAAGACGATCTGGCGCGAGAAAAACATGAGGAGGGCGTCGTCGAGCTTGGAGTCCCGACGCGCGCGCGCGGGAAGGCGCTCGAAGGTGCGCACCATGTCGTAGCCGAACATACCGACGGCGCCGGCAAGAAAGGGCGGCATGCCGGGCATCGGCGGCATGCGGCGCTGCTGAGTTTCGAGGCGCGCCTGATCGAGCAGCGAGGCCGCAACCGGCTCCCAGGGACCGGGCTGCGCGGAACGAAGATTGCGGCGCACCGAGACCTTGCCATGGCGCTGGCGGAGGAGGGTATCGGGATCCACGCCCAAGTAGGAGTAGCGGCCGATCTTCTCGCCGCCCTCCACGCTTTCCAGCAAATACGAGAAGCGAGAACGGCGACCGCGGAGGCAGTTGAGATAGGCGGCGACCGGGGTGTTGAGGTCGGCGAGAATCGTGCGGGTGAGGGGGATGAGGTTGTATTCGCCCGCCAGCCTCTGGACCTCTGCCAGCGTGAGTGTCTGAGCGCGCGAAGACGAAGACATGCAGGGTGAAGCCTCATTGTAGCAGGTACAATCGAGATAGCATGCCCGCGGAACTCTCGACCCCGGCCAGCGACGAGTTCAGCGCGATCAGCGCAGCGCCGAAGTGGACGCGAAAACAGCGGACGACGCTGGCCTTGGCGAGGAACCTGGGACCGCTGCTGCTGCGCGGACTGGGCAGCACGTGGCGCTTCGAGTTGCCCGAGGGCATCCCGCCGGGCGCATTCGACCCCAAGCCGGCGGCGGCGATCTACGTTTTCTGGCATCGCTGCCTCCTGCCGATCGCGTGGTTCGCGCGCGGACGCGGGTTCGGCGTGCTGGTAAGCCACCATTTCGACGGGGAGATCGTTTCGCAAACGGCGGAACGGCTGGGGTACCGGCTGTTTCGCGGATCGAGCACGCGCGGAGGACGCGATGCGCTGGAGCAAATGACCGAGGCGCTGGCGCAGGGGCAGCCGCTGGCGCTGACCGTGGATGGTCCGCGCGGACCGCGCTTCCAGGCCAAAGGGGGTGCGGTGCAACTGGCGCGCGCAACCGGCGCGCCGATCTACGGCCTGCATGCCTCGCCGAAGCACGCGTGGACAACGAAGAGTTGGGACAGATTCCAGGTTCCGAAGCCGGGCACTGCGGTGCGCGGGACCTGGTGCGGTCCGCTTACGGTGCGCCGCGAGGCGGGACCGGAAGAAGTGGAGCAGAAACGGCAAGAGATGGAAGGCATGTTGAATAGGCTGCGGCAAGAGAACGACTACGGGGAGGATTCATGAGCATGAAACTGGGCATGGTGGGTTTGGGACGGATGGGCGGATCCATGACGCAGCGGTTGCTGCAGGGAGGCCACGCGGTGGCGGTTTACGATCCTGCGGCCGCGGCGGTGGAACAAGCGGCGAAAGGAGGGGCGCAGCCGTCGGCAAGCCTGGCGGAATTGGTGCGCCTGCTGCCGACGCCACGGGTGGTATGGATCATGGTTCCGGCGGGAGCCATCACCACCAGCACGGTGCTGCAACTGCTCGATCTGCTGAGCGCGGACGACGTGCTGATTGACGGCGGGAACTCAAAATACACCGACTCGATCGAACACGCGGCGGCCGCCGAAAAGCGGGGGGTGCAATTCCTGGACGCAGGCACGAGCGGTGGAGTCTGGGGGCTCAAAGTGGGCTACTGCCTGATGGTGGGAGGCAGGAAGGCGACGTTCGACCGGGTCGAACCCATTTTCAAGACGTTGGCGCCTCCGGACGGATACCTGTACACAGGTCCGGCAGGCTCCGGGCACTTCGTAAAGATGGTGCACAACGGGATCGAGTACGGCCTTCTGCAAGCTTACGGTGAAGGATTCGAGATTCTGGAGAAGTCGCAGTATTCGTTGGATTTGCATGCACTCGCGCATCTTTGGAATCAGGGCAGCGTGATTCGATCGTGGCTGTGCGAGCTGGCGGCGAACGCGTTTGCACGCGAGGCACATTTGGAAAGCATCAAAGGCTACGTGGATGACTCAGGAGAAGGGCGTTGGACGGTGCAAGCCGCGCTCGATGAAAATGTGCCGGCGCCGGTGCTGACTTTGTCGCTGCTGGCGCGGCTGCGATCCAGGCAGGACGAGTCGTTCAGCGCCAAAGTAATCGCGGCGCTGCGGAACGAGTTCGGCGGTCACGCGATGCGAAAGGAGTAGCAATGCTGACGTGGGTGACGCGGCCGACGCGAGAGGAGCTGACGGCGGAATTTTGCCAGCGGCTGGATCAAAGCGTGAAGGTGCTGCAGGGCGAATTTGCAGCAGCGCTGACCGGGGGCGAATCGGCGGCAGTGTTCTACGATGCCTGGGCGCGGCACGGAGTATCGGACCGGCTGCGCTTCTACTGGAGCGACGAGCGCATGGTCGCGCGGAACGATCCCGACAGCAACTTCAAGCTGGCGGCGGATCACTTGCTTGGGCCCGGAGGAGTGGCGGAGGCGCACCTTCATCCGGTGCCGACGCAGTTGGCAGGGGCGGAGTGCGCGGCGGCGTACGCCGAGGAGATCCGGCGGAAGGTGCCCGGGGGGCCGACCTGCACGCCGCAATTTCCGCTGATCATCCTAGGATTGGGCGCCGATGGGCACACCGGATCGCTATTTCCGGGGCGCGACCCGCACAAAGACGACGACGCGCTGGTGCGGGCGGTTCGGGGGACGGCGGCGCATCCGCATGAACGGATCACGTTCACGCCGAAGCTGATCAATGCGGCGCGGGAGGTGTGGTTTGTGGTCACCGGGGCGAAGAAGGCGTGGGCGGTGCAGCAATTGGCGGAGCGAGGCGCGGAGGTGACGCAAGTACCTTCGCTGGCGGTGGATCCGCGCAGCACGCGAGTGACCATCTTTGCGGATGCGGATTCCGCGGGCGCTACAATTTAGGGATGGCGCATTCCCTTGATTCCAAATCGAAATCGGCAGCGCGCGGCTATGCCGCAGCGAGCGAGAAGGCTCCTTTAGCACCGTATTCCTTCGAGCGGCGGGCACCGGGACCGAACGATGTGGAAATCGGCATCGCCTATTGCGGGATTTGCCACACGGACATCCATATCGCGCGGAATGAATGGGGCAGGACGATCTACCCGGTAGTTCCGGGGCACGAGATCGTAGGCCGGGTGAAGAGCGTCGGCACCGCAGTGACGAAGTTCAAGCCGGGCGATTGGGCGGGGGTGGGGTGCATGGTGAATTCGTGCCGGACCTGCTCCAGATGCCAGCGCGGGCAGGAAAATTATTGCGAGCGCGGATCCACGCTGACGTACAACTCGATGGATGCGGATGGGAGCGTGACCTACGGCGGCTATTCGGACCACGTGGTGGTGAACCAGGATTTCGTGCTGCGGCTATCGCATTCGGCAAGCCAAATGGCGGCGGTTGCGCCGCTGCTTTGCGCGGGGATCACGACGTACTCGCCACTGCGGCATTGGGGCGCGGGGCCGGGCAAGAAGGTCGGGGTGATTGGCTTGGGCGGCTTGGGACACATGGCGGTGAAATTGGCGCATGCCATGGGCGCGGAAGTGACGCTGTTCACGCGCAGCAAGGGCAAGGTCCAGGACGCACAGCGGCTGGGCGCCGATGCGACGGTGATCACGAACGAAGCAGGGGCGATGGAGGGGCAGAAGGGCTTCGACCTGATCATCAACACGGTTGCAGCGGCGGTGGATGTGAACCCCTACTTGGAGATGCTGAGATCGGACGGGACGCTGGTGCTAGTCGGCGTTCCGGACCGGCCGCTGGCGGTGGCGGGATTTCCGCTGATCATGGGGCGGCGGGCGCTGGCAGGGTCGCTGATCGGGGGCATCGCGGAGACGCAAGAGATGCTGGATTTCTGCGCGAAACGGGGGATCGTCAGCGACATCGAGATGATCGCGGTGGAGCAGGTGAACGAGGCGTTCGACCGGGTGGTGAAGAGCGATGTGCGGTACCGGTTCGTGATGGATATGAGCAGCCTGGGCAATCCGGCGGCGCGGGCATGAGCACGCCGCTGCAAGCGGCGCTGGGACGGCTGCTGAGGCAAGAGCGGCTGACGCGCAGCGAAGCGCGATGCCTGCTGGAGTCGGTGTTCCACGACGCCGGGGAAGAGGACCTGGAGCGGGAGATCGGGCTGGCGGGAATCCTGGCGGCGCTGGCGGCGCGCGGCGAGAGCGTAGAAGAGCTGGTGGGGTTCGCGGAAGCCATGCGGGCCGCCGTGGTGGACATCGGCTGGCACGGTGCCGCAATGACGGTGGACATTTGCAGCACGGGCGGGAGCCCGCGGCGGGTGATGAATATCTCGACGGCGGCTGCGTTCGCGGCGGCGGGCGCCGGCGCCACCGTCGCCAAGCACGGAAACCGCAGCAACACGAACGCCTGCGGAGCTGCCGATGTGCTGGAGGCGGCGGGGTTGAACCTGCAGTTCCCGGCCAGCGAGTTGGGCGCCTGCCTGCGCGAGAACGGCATCGCGTTCTTGTTCGCGCCCCTGCTGCATCCGGCGATGCGGCGGGTGGCGCGGGTGCGGCGGGCGCTAGCGGCAAGGACGGCGTTCAATCTGCTGGGGCCGTTGACGAATCCGGCACGAGCTCAGGCACAGATCATTGGCGTGCCGAAGCCGGAGCTGGTGGCCAAGATGGCGGAGGCCCTGCTTGCGTTGGGCACTGGGCACAGCTTCGTGATCTACGCGGAAGACGGGATCGGCGAATTCTCGACCACCGCGTTGAATGAGCTGGCGGAGATCAACCGCGGAACGATCAGCTACTACCCGGTGGACGCGCGCGATCTCGGATTGCGGCGCGCAAGCCTCGAGGAGCTGCACTGCGCCACCAAAGCCGAGGCGGTGGCGGCGCTGCACGACGTGCTTGCAGGCAAGCCGGGACCGGTGAACGACATCGTCAGCTTGAACGCGGCGGCGGTGCTGGTGGCGGCAGGCAAGGCGCTCGACTTGCGCCATGGCATCGCGCTGGCGCGGGCGGCGCTGAGCTCCGGCACAGCGGCGCAGAAGCTGCGGAACCTCGTGGCGCACACGCATGCCGGGGCGGGGCGAACGCACAGCACGGTCTAAACCAGGGCATGGCCATGAGCAGACGCCTGCGGCGGGTTGTCGTCCTCGGAGCTGGAACGATGGGCGCGCGTCTGGCAGCGCACTGCGCCAACTCCGGAATCGAGGCCACGCTGCTCGATCGCAGCGGCGAGCTGGCAACGAAGGGCCTGGAGGCGGCGGTGCGGGGACGGCCGGCTGCCTTCTTCCTGCCTGAGATCGCGCGGCGCGTGAAGACCGGGAGCTTCGGGGAGGGCGAGGCGGCGCTGGGGCAGGCAGATTGGGTGGTCGAGGCGATCGTGGAAGATCTCGAGGCCAAGCACGCGCTGCTTGCGGAGCTGGCCGATTGGATCGGACCGGGGGCCGCGGTTTCGACGAACACGAGCGGCCTGCGGGTGCGCGAAGTTGGCGCGAAGCTGCCGGAACGGATGCGGCCGCGATGGCTGGGAACGCATTTCTTCAACCCGCCGCGGTACATGCACTTGGTTGAAATCATACCGACGGCGGAAACCGATGCCGCCCTTGCGGCGTGGCTGGCGGCGGAGCTGGATCTGCGCCTTGGCAAAGGCATCGTGGCAGCGCGGGATACGCCGAACTTCATCGCGAACCGCATTGGACTTTTCGCGCTGATGAACACGCTGCGGCTCATGGAAGCGATGAGCCTCAGCGTCGAGGAGGTGGACGCGCTTACGGGGCCGATGCTGGGATGGCCGACGTCGGCGACCTTCCGAACGCTCGATTTAATTGGCCTGGACACGCTGGCGCATGTGGTGCGAAATTCCCACGCCCAATTGACCGATGACGAGCACCGCGAGCTGTTCCGGCTGCCGGGATGGATCGAGGCGCTGGTGGCGCGCGGATGGCTGGGCGAGAAAACGGGGCAAGGGGTGTACCAGCGGCGCGGAGATGAGATCTGGGCGGTGGATCCGAAGACGCTGGAGTACCACCCAAAACAGAAAATCCGATTGGGGTATTCATCGATCCCCGAGGCGCGGCGGGGAAACCCGTTTGTCGCCGAGGCGCTGGAGGGTCTTTTCGGCTATTGCGAACGGCGGCTGGGGGAGATCACCGATGACCGTGACGCGATGGACCGGGCGATGCGGTGGGGATACAACTGGCAATGGGGACCGTTCGAGCTTCGCGAGAAGGCCGAAACCGGAAAGGCGCCGATACGGCCACTGGGCACGGTGCGGCGCAGCAACCCTGGAAGCGCGCTGCTCGACCTTGGCGATGGCATCGGATGCCTGACGTTCCGAACCAAAATGAACGTCATTGGAGGGGATACCGTGCGCATGGTGCAGGACACCTTGGCCGGTGCCGAGGAGTTCGATGCCTTCGTAATTGGAAATTCCGGCGAGAATTTCTCTGCCGGAGCGGATCTGCTCTATCTGCTGGCCCTCATTCAAAACGAAGAGTGGGACGAAGTTGCCGCCGCGGTGCATGCGTTCCAGGGAATGAACATGGCGATCAAGCGCTCGACCCGACCGGTGGTGGCAGCGCCGTTCGGCATGGCGCTGGGAGGCGGATGCGAGATGCTGCTGCACTGCGCCAGCATAGTCACGCACGCCGAGCTGTACGCGGGCCTGGTGGAACTGGGGGTTGGGCTGATTCCTGCGGGCGGCGGCACCAAGGAAATGGCCCTGAGAATGGATGCGAAGACCGCGTTCGAGACGATCGGGTTGGCGAAGGTTTCGACTTCGGCGGCCGAGGCGACCGGACTTCGGCTGCTCCGGCGCGGCGACGAGGTGATCGCGAACCGCGACCGCCTGGTGCAAGCGGCGGCACGGAGAGCACGCCAACTCGCGGATGCCGGATACACGCCGCCGTCGGAAGCTGAGATGACGGCGCCCGGCCCTTCGGTTGCGAGCACGCTGAAGCTGGGGGTCTACCAGATGCGGGAGGCGGAATACATCAGCGACCATGATCTGCTGCTGGCCAACCGCCTGATTGACGTGCTGTGCGCGCGGGGCGCGCCGGCGGGGATGAAGATTCCGGAGTCGAAGATGCTGGAATATGAGCGGGAGACCTTCCTGAGCCTGTGCAGCGAACCGAAGACCCAGGAGCGGATCGCGCACATGCTGAAGACGGGAAAGGCTCTGAGGAACTAGCATGGCGGGCGCGTACATCATTTCGAGCGTGCGCACCGCGGTCTGCAAAGCGCCGAAGGGGGCGTTCCGCGCAACCCGACCGGATGACCTGGCCGCAGTGGCGTTGACAGCTGCGCTGGAGCGCGCGCAGGTTGAGGCGGGCGTGGTCGAGGATGTGATTCTGGGCTGCGCCATGCCGGAGGCGGAGCAGGGGCTCAATGTGGCGCGGATTTCCGCGCTGCGAGCGGGAATTCCCGTCGAAGCATCGGCGGCGACGGTGAACCGATTCTGCGCGTCGGGGTTGGAGGCCGTGGCGATCGGATGCGAGCGGGTGGCAAGCGGCGCGCAGGCGGTGCTGGCGGGCGGAGCGGAGAGCATGAGCATGGTGCCGATCGTCGGCAACAAGCCCAGCGCGAACCCTTGGCTGATGGAGCATCGGCCGGGATCGTATCTGAGCATGGGTTTGACCGCCGAGCGGGTCGCGCGGGAGCACAAGATATCGCGGGAGGCCGCAGATGATTTCGCACTGCAGAGCCACCGCAAGGCGGCGGCGGCGCAGGCGGAGGGGCGGTTCGAGGAAGAGATTGCGCCAGTGGCGACGCGTGTTCCGGATGCCGAGGCCGAGGGGTATTGGCGCGACACCGTGGTGACCCGCGATGAAGGACCACGGGCAGACACGAACCCGGCAGCGCTGGCCGCGCTTAAGCCGGCATTCCGCGCCCACGGAACGGTAACCGCCGGAAATTCCTCGCAGATGAGCGATGGCGCGGCTGCGGCGCTGATCGCGTCGGAGAGCCTGGTGCGTGAACTGCACTTGCGTCCGCTGGCACGGCTTGCGGGGTACGCGACCGCGGGCGTGGCCCCGGAGATGATGGGCATGGGCCCGGTGGCGGCGATTCCCAGGGCGCTGAAGCGCGCTGGCGTGGGGTTGAAGGATATCGAGGTGATCGAATTAAACGAAGCATTTGCCTGCCAAGCGCTGGCGGTGATCGCGGCGCTGGATTTGGACCCGGAGCGGGTCAATGTGAACGGCGGAGCAATCGCGCTGGGGCATCCGCTGGGTTGCACCGGCGCCAAGCTTCTGGCGACATTGTTGAGCGAATTGCGGCGGCGGCGGAAGCGCTGGGGCCTGATCAGTTTGTGCGTGGGCGGCGGGCAGGGAGCGGCAGCAGTGGTCGAAAACCTGGTTCTCTAGGCCATGGGGAATGCCAGCATCATGGGCGGCGGGTTCTTGCTGGGAATGCCAGAAGCGATCTGCGCTCCGGAGCAATTCAGCGAGGAGCAGCAGTTGATCGCACAAACGGCGGAGCGTTTCGCGCAAGAAGAAATTGCTCCCGCCTGCGAAGCGATCGAGAGCCAGGATTTTGCCGTGATCCGGAGATTGCTGGAGCGCACGGGCGAGTTGGGACTGTCCGGGGTCGAGGTGCCAGAAGAGCACGGCGGCGCGGGAATGGATCTGACGACTGCTTCGCTAGTCGCGGATCATCTGGCGGTGCAGGGATCGTTTTCGGTAACCTTCGGCGCGCACTCCGGCATCGGCATGCTGCCGCTGGTGCATTTCGGCAACGCCGAGCAAAAAGCGCGGTACCTGCCGAAGCTGGCGGCGGGAACCTGGATTGCCGCCTACGCCTTGAGCGAGGCGGAGTCGGGATCCGATGCGCTGGCGATGCGGACGACGGCGACGGCGGCGAGCGACGGCAGCGGCTACGTGCTCAACGGCGAAAAGATGTGGATCAGCAACGCGGGGATCGCGGATCTCTTCACCGTGTTTGCGAAATTGGACGGCAAGGTGACGGCCTTCCTGGTCGAGGCGAAGACGCCGGGGCTGGCCACGGGCGCGGAAGAGCACAAGATGGGGATTTGGGGGTCGTCCACGCGGGCGCTGCTGCTGCGGGACGCCAAGGTCGGCGAGGGGAATTTGCTGGGCCAGCCCGGAGAAGGCGCGCACATCGCGTTCCAGATCCTGAATGTTGGGCGCATCAAGCTGGGGGCGGCGTGCGTTGGCGGCGCGCGCAATTTAATTCGGCAGACGATTGCGTACGCGAAGCAGCGGCACGCGTTCGGCCAGGCGATCGCGTCGTACGGGCTGGTCGAGCAACATTTCGCGACGATGGCGGTCGCCTTGTACGCGGCCGAATCGGCGGTGTACAGGACGACCGGATTGATGGACACCGCGGCGAGCCTCGAGGAGCACGCGGCGGAGTGCGCGATGGTGAAGATCACCGCGAGCGAGATGATGGATCGGGTTGCGGACTTGGCGGTGCAGATCCACGGCGGCAACGGATTTGTGCGCGGCAACCCGGCGGAGCGGGCGTACCGGGACGCGCGGGTCAACCGCATTTTCGAGGGGACGAATGAAATCAATCGCCTGCTGGCGAGCGGCGTGCTGCTGCGAAGAGCGCAGCAGGGGCGGCTGGCCTTGATGCCCGCAATCCAGGAAGTGCAGCAGTCGCTGCTGAGCCCAGGCGCCGCGGAGCCGGCGCCGCCATTGGAGCGCGCGCGGCAAATCGTGCTTTTGGCGATGGGCGCGGCGGCGCGACGGCATGGCGAAGCGCTGGCCCAGGAACAAGAGATGCTTGCCGGACTTACGGACATGGCCGCAGGGCTTTATGCGATGCAGTCGGCGTGGCTGCGGCGGCCCGAGGGGATATTGACGCAGGCAGTTCTTTGCGAACAGATGGAGGCGCTCGAGCTGGCCGCGCACCGGCTGCTGGCGGCGCTGTGCGCGGGTGATGAGCTGCGCACCAGCCTGGCCTGGCTGCGGCGGCTGGCGAAGCGGGACGCAACCGACATCGTGGGATTGCGGCGGCGGATTGCGCGGGCCTTGATCGCTGCCGGGGGCTACTCCTCAAGCCTGGCCTAAGGCGATTGGAAGAACACACAGGCCAGCGGCGGGATCTGGATGCGGAGCGAGTCGGGCTGGCCGCTCCAGGGCTGGCCGGTGGAATGGACGGCACCCAAGTTCCCGATGCCGCTGCCGCCGTAGACGGCCGCGTCGCTGTTGAGCACTTCGCGCCAAGATCCGGAGCGCGGCACCCCGACCAGGTAGTTTGCGCGCGGCATGGGGGTGAAATTGCACACGATGAGGACCGCGTCGCCATTCGCGGCGAACCGGAGCCAGCTCAGCGTGCTTTGCGCGCTGTCCTTGCAATCCACCCATTGGAAACCATCAGGCTGGAAATCGAGCTCATGAAGGGCTGGAGCATCGCGGTAGAGGCGATTCCCGTCCCCGACCCAGCGCAGAACGCCGGAATGGAGGGGATACCGGAGCAGATCCCATTCGATGCTGGATTCGTGATTCCACTCACGGCCCTGCCCGAACTCGCCGCCCATGAAGAGCAATTTCTTGCCGTTCTGTCCCAATTGATATCCGAAAAGGAGGCGCAGATTGGCGAAGCGCTGCCACTCGTCGCCGGGCATGCGGCCGAGGAGCGAACCCTTGCCGTACACGACTTCATCGTGCGAAAGCGGCAGCACGAAATTCTCGTGTCCGGCATATAACTGGCGGAACGTAAGCTGATTGTGATGATAGCGGCGATGGATGGGATCGTGGGCGAAATAGGCGAGGGTGTCGTGCATCCAGCCCATGTCCCATTTCATGCCGAAGCCGAGGCCTCCTAGGTAGGTGGGGCGTGAAACCAGCGGCCAGGCCGTGCTCTCCTCGGCGATGGTCTGAACTCCCGGGAAGGCGCTGTACACGTCGCGGTTCAAATCGCGAAGCAGCGCTGCAGCTTCGAGGTTTTCGCGGCCGCCGAATTGGTTGGGGATCCACTCGCCGGGCTGGCGGGAATAATCCAAATAAAGCATGGAGGCGACCGCGTCCACGCGGAGCCCGTCGGCGTGGTAGCGATCGAGCCAGAACATTGCGCTGCTGAGGAGGAAGCTGCGCACCTCGTGGCGCCCATAGTTGAAGATGCACGAATTCCAGTCCGGATGATGGCCTTGGCGGGGATCGGCGTGCTCATAGAGATGGGTTCCGTCAAACCGGAACAGGCCATGGGGGTCGTCGGGAAAGTGCGAGGGAACCCAGTCGAGAATGACGCCGAAGCCGTGCTGGTGGAGCTGGTCCACAAGCCCCATGAAGTCCTGCGGCGCGCCGTATCGACTGGTGGGAGCAAAGTAGCCGGTGGTTTGATATCCCCAGGATCCGTAGAACGGATGCTCCATGACGGGCAGAAACTCGACGTGAGAAAAGCCGGTGCGTTGGAGGTGCTCGATCAATCGCGGGGCAGCTTCGCGGTAGGTCAGCGGACGATTCCCCTCCTCGGGCACGCGCATCCAGGAGCCGAGGTGGACTTCGTAAATCGAAATCGGGGCGGCAAGGCCGTTGGCGGCTTGCCGGTTCGCCATCCAGGCAGCGTCGCCCCAAACGTAATCGAGGCTTGCGAGCACCGAACCGGTTCGCGGCGGAAGCTCGCAGCGGAAGGCCAAGGGGTCGGCCTTTTCGATCCAAGCGCCCTGGCCGCGCGGACGCAAGGCGAACTTGTAGATTTCGCCTGGCGCCGCCTCGGGAATGAAATCCTCCCAGATTCCGGAACTGCCGCGCGGATGCAGGGGATTCGCATCGCGCCGCCAATGGTTGAAGTCCGCAACCACGCTGACTTGCTCCGCATTCGGGGCCCAAACGGCGAAATGGGCGCCGGCCGGCGATGCGCCGGACGCGGGTGTGCAATGCGCGCCGAGTTTGTCGTAGAGACGGAGGTGGCGGCCCTGCTGGAACCAGTGGAGGTCGTCGTCACTGAGCCGGCTGGGCGCTTGCGCCGCGGTGCGCACACTGGGATTCGGCGTATTCGGCTGGCGCGGCACTCTCTAGGGACGATACCACCTGCGCAGAATCATTGCGCATACGCGGGCTATACTGAACCCAGCCGTGGCGATCACTGCCGTCATTGTGGACGATGAAAAGCTGGCTCGCGACGAGCTGCAGTTCCTGCTGAAGTCGGCGCCCGATGTCGAGGTCGTGGCAACGGGTCAGAACGGCCTGGACGCGGTGAAACTGGTGCGCCAGCATGCGCCCGACCTGCTGATCCTGGATGCGCAAATGCCGGGGCTGGACGGCATCGGAGCGGTGCGAATGCTTGAGGCGAAGCACGTGCGGCTGCCGCATATTGTTTTCGCCACCGCCCACGACCAGTACGCCTTGCAGGCGTTCGAGGTGAACGCGGTGGACTACCTGCTCAAGCCCTTCGATCAGGAACGGCTGCTGCGCACGGTGGAAAAGGTGAAGCGGCAAATGCTGGCCGGTGACGCCGTGACGAGCAAGATTGACCGCGTGCTGCAAATGCTGGATGGGCGCAAGACGGCGTCGGCCGCGCCGAGGATCCTGGTGAAAGCCAACGGGAGGCAGTTTTTGCTCGCGCCGCACGAGGTCGTGTATGCCCGCGTGGCGGATGGAGCGGTTTTCATCGCAACGCAGCAATACGAGGGGCAGGCGGCCTACCGCACCATCGAAGAGCTGCAGGAAGCGCTCGCAGGAGCGAATTTCTGGCGGGCGCACCGGTCCTATTTGGTCAATTTAGACCATGTGCGCGAAGTGGTGCCGTGGTTCCACAGCAGTTACCAGCTTCGGATGGGCGATCGCAAGCAAAGCGAGATCCCCGTGAGCCGGATTCAAAGCCGAGAGCTGCGGGAGCTCTACAAGCTGTAGGCGCTGACCGTTCGGTTTGTTGACGCCTGCAAGCCCGCGCCTGAATAATGATGGAGATGGCTTTGAAGGCTGAACCTCGACCTGTTCCGCAAGCCGCATCCGGTCTGGACCGCGAGCGGGTAATCGGACTGTACCGCACGATGGTGCTTTCGCGGCACTTGGACGACCGCGAAATCCTGCTCAAGCGCCAGCAGAAGATTTATTTCCAGATCAGCGGGGCCGGGCACGAGGCCATCACGGCGGCAGCTGGCGATCTGCTGCGGCCGGGGAGCGATTGGGCGTATCCGTATTATCGGGATCGCGCGCTGTGCCTGCGGATGGGAGTGACGCCGCTCGAGATGCTGCTTGAGGCGGTGGGCGCGGCGGAGGATCCGGCATCGGGCGGACGGCAGATGCCGTCTCATTGGGGGCACGCAACGTACAACATCGTGAGCAGCTCGAGCCCGACCGGCACGCAGTTCCTGCAAGCATTGGGGTGCGCGGAGGCGGGGCGGTATTTGAACCGCACGCCGGCGGTGGACGCGTGGCTCAAGAACAATCCTGCGCCGCTGGCGGTGCAGCACGCCAAGGACGAAGTCGTACTGGTAAGCTCGGGCGAGGGCGCGACCAGCGAAGGGGAATTCTGGGAGGCCTTGAACGGCGCCTGCCGCGAGCAGCTCCCGGTGCTGTTCCTGATCGAGGACAATGGCTACGCGATTTCCGTGCCTTCCGAGGTTCAGGGCTCGGGAGCGGCGCTGTCGGATGTAGTCGAGCGTTTTCCCCACCTGGCGGTGCTGCGCTGCGATGGCTGCGACTTGTTCGACAGCTACGCGACCATGGAACAGGCGCTGCGGCATTGCCGCGAGGGGCGGGGGCCCGCGCTGGTGCACGCGCAGGTGGTCCGGCCGTATTCGCACTCACTGTCGGATGATGAACGGCTGTACCGGCCGGAGTCGGAGCGCGAGGACGAAGCCAGGCGCGACCCGATCCAACGGCTGCGGCAGCAAATGCTGGCGCAGGAATGGTCCAGCGAGGCGGAACTCGCGGCGTTGGAGGCCGGCGTGGACGAGGAAATCCTCGCCGCCAGCGAACAGGCGCTGAGCGCGCGGCTGCCGAGCGTGGAGAGCATCTACGACAACGTCTATTCGCCGGCGATTGATATTACTTCGGAGCGGTTCGGGGCGGTGGCCGCCGCGACCGAAGGCAAGCCGCAGACGATGGTGGACCTGATCAACGCCTGCATGCACGAGGAGATGGCGCGCGACCCGCGGATCCTGGTATTCGGCGAGGATGTGGCCGACTGCACGCGCGAGGAAAATCTGGCGAAGGTGAAGGGCAAGGGGGGCGTTTTCAAGGTGACCGGGGGCCTGCAGCGGGAATACGGCAGCGAGCGGGTGTTCAATTCGCCTCTGGCCGAAGCCTCGATCGTGGGCCGGGCGATCGGCATGGCGACGCGGGGCTTGAAGCCGTTGCCGGAGATCCAGTTCTTCGACTACATTTGGCCTGCGATGATGCAGTTGCGCAACGAGATGGCGGTTCTGCGATGGAGGTCAAACGGAACGTTCGCCTCGCCGGTGGTGCTGCGGGTGGCGATCGGCGGATACCTGACCGGCGGAGCGATTTACCACAGCCAGTGCGGCGAGTCCATCTTCACCCACATTCCGGGGCTGAGAGTGGTGATGCCGAGCAGCGCGGTGGATGCGTGCGGCTTGCTGCGCACGGCGCTGCGAGGCGACGATCCGGTGCTGTACCTCGAGCATAAGCGGTTGTACCGCGAACCTTTCAATCGCGGCGCGCATCCGGGCAAAGATTTCTGCATTCCCTTTGGCAAGGCGCGGATCGCGCGCGAGGGAAGCGATCTCACGGTGGTCACCTACGGCGCGGTGGTGCAACGGGCGCTGCAAGCGGCGGAAAAGCTCGCGCATGAACGGGGCGCGAACATCGAGGTCATGGATCTGCGCAGCCTCGCGCCCTATGACTGGGAGGCGATTGCGGCCAGCGTGCGGAAGACCTCGCGGGTGCTCGTGGCGCACGAGGACGTGCTCAGTTTCGGCTATGGCGCGGAGATCGCCGCACGCATCGGCGAGGAGCTTTTTGAGCATTTGGACGCCCCTGTGCGCAGGGTTGCGGCAAAGGATGTATTTTGCGCCTATCAACCCGAGCTGGAGGACGTAATTCTGCCGCAGGCGGAAGACCTGCGTCAGGCGATGGCCGCGTTGCTGCGCTATTAGGATTTGCCGGAGCGGAAAATCGCGGCTCCGGATCAGGCGGCTCCGGTGGCGGCAAGATAAATCAGGTAGACATTGAGGGCGACGATGGTGCCGGCGGCAATCCAGCCGAGGACAGCGGTGGCGCGCTGGGCGGCGAGTCTGCCCATCACGGTGACATCCTGCACGAGCAATAGCAGCGGAATGATCGCAAACGGGAGGGCGAAGCTCAGCACGACTTGGGTGAAAACGAGCACGCGCAGCGGATCCATACCGATGGCGATTACGATGATGGCGGGGATCACGGTAACGGCACGACGATAGAAGATGTTGAAATTGACGCTCAGGAAGCCTTCGATCACCACTTGCCCGGCCATTGTGCCCACCACGGAGGACGAAAGCCCGGAACAGAGCAGGGCCAATGCGAAGGCGAACGCCGACGCCGGGCCGAGGATGGGCGCCAACGTTTGATGCGCCTGTTCGATGGAGACGGTGCGCATGCCGCCGCGGAAAAAGACAGCAGCGGCCATGATCAGCATGGCGGAATTGACCAGCCAGGAGGCGTTCATCGCCACCAGGACGTCCCAAAGCTCATAGCGGGCATGGCGGAGGCTGTGGCTGGGGTCGTCGGGGCGGTAGCGGTGCTGAACCAATGCGGAATGCAGATACACGACGTGAGGCATCACGGTCGCGCCCAGCATGGCCACAGCCACGTAGGCGCTGGAGCGCGTCAGGCGAGGAAGAAAGGTGGAGGTGACCACCTGCGGCCAGTCGGGCTTGGCCAGCACGATTTCGTAGAAATAGGCAACCGCAATGACGCCGACGAAGAGCATGATGACGTGCTCCAGGCGGCGGAAGCCGTAGACCTCGATGGCGAGGATCAGAAAGACCCCGACGGCGGTGAAGAGGGCGCAGGTGAGCAGAGGAAGATGAAAAAGCAGAAAGAAGCCGAGCGCAGCTCCCAGGAATTCCGCAACATCGGTTGCCATGGCGGCGACTTCAGCCACCAGCCACAGTCCGATCACCGCGGGACGCGAAAAACGCTCGCGGCACAATTGAGGCAGCGTCTTTCCGGTGGCAATTCCGAGCTTGGCGGAAAGGAATTGCACCAACATGGCGATCAGGTTGGACCACAGCAGCACCCAGAGCAGCAGGTACCCGAATTGAGCACCGCCTTGGATGTTGGCGGCGAAATTGCCGGGATCGATGTAGGCAACGCTGGCGATGAAGGCCGGGCCGAAGTAGAGCCAAATCTCGTGGCTGCGCCAGCCGCCGCGGGTATCGGCGGCAGGTTCGGCAATGCGGGGCGAATTCACAGGCCAGTCTACCCTACCGCCGCTTGGGAATTCCGAGAAGCGCCAAGCGCAAGAGGTTGAGCGCGGTTTGGGCGGAGTGGTTGCGGATTTGAGCGCGGTCGCCGGCCAGGCGGAGACGGACGGCGCGCGCGGGACCCTGGGGGGGCGCCAACCCAACAAACACCGTTCCCACGGGCTTGGCCGGCACACCGCCGCCAGGACCGGCGATGCCGGTGATGGATACTCCCCAACTCGCGCCGAATTGGAGTCGAACGCCTGCGGCCATTGCGATCGCGGTGGACGCGCTGACCGCGCCCCAGCGGGCCAGGGTGGAGGCGGGCACGCCGAGAAGCGAATGCTTGGCGGCATTGCTGTAGGCGACAACGCCGCCGAGAAAATAATCGGAGGCGCCGGCATCAGCGGTGAGGCGCTGGCCGAGCAGGCCGCCGGTGCAACTCTCCGCCACCGCCAGGGTCTGGTTCCGAGCCCGCAAGAGCCGCCCGACGACGGACGCCAGCGATGCGCGTTGGCGAGAGAAGACCGCGCTGCCCAAGCGGCGTTCGATTGCGCGCGCAAGGCGGTCCGCTCGACGCTGGGCCGATGAGGCAGCATGGGCCCAAGCGTGAAAATGCAACTCCACGTGGGGCTCGCCCAGCGCAAGAATGGTGGTACGGAGATTCGCGTGCCTGGAATAAATCGGGGCGGCGGCGGCCTCGACCTCGGTCTCAGTCATGCCGGCAATCGAAAGCACGCGGGTCGCGCAGGCGTGGCCGAGGTTTGCAGCCAAGCGGGGCAGCAGCGATTCGGCTACGAGCGGCTGCAGCTCACGCGGCGGACCCGGCAGCAAAACCAGGCAGCCGCGCGGGGTGGGGCACCATTGCCCCCAGGCCGTCCCCAGGCGGTTCGGAAGCCACGCGGCGCTCGCGATGCGGCGAGTCTGGCGCAGATGGAGCTTGGTGATGCGGCGGCGACGCAAGCGGAGCCATTTGCGCAGGCGTTTCTCGGCCCGAGAATCCGGAACCGGAGGAGAGCCGAGGGCCATCGCAGCGGCATCCACGGTGCAATCGTCGGCCGTGGAGCCCAAGCCGCCGCAGCAGATCACTACTGCGGAGCGCGAGCAGGCATCGCGCAGGGCCGACGCCAACATGGCGAGGTCATCCGGGAGAATGGATTGGCGCACGAGGCGGTATCCGATCGAGCGCAGGACCTGGGCCAGGAAGGGAGAATTGGTGTCCGGGCGCGGCTCGTCGAGGAGCTCGCTTCCCACAGCAATGATCTCCGCGTGCATGCGCTAGGATGGCCGGCTCTGAGTTTGCGCTTCGATCGGAGCAATCGGCAACGGCGCGCCCGTGCGCGGCCACGGCAGGCGGTAGAGTGCATTGTGGGTGGCCAAGATGAGTGCGGCGCGATGGTCGCCGCGGCCGGGCGGGGCGCCGGTTGGAGCGAAGGCGATTCCAACGAGATTGTTGCCGCTGACCACGGTGCGCGCCTGCCGGTCGGAATTGACCTCGATGACACCGCGGCGTCCGCGATAGGATGCCACCACGAGCAGGGCCCCATCGCAGTCGAAGGCCAGGCCCTGGGGCCGGCCCAGTCCGGTGAAAAACTGCTCGACTTGGCCGCTGGGATTGATGCGCCAAACGCAGTCGTGGCTCGAGGTGCTGGGACCGGTCACATAGAGGAAATCGTCCGCTCCGAATGCCAGGTGGTAGGCGGCGACGCTGGGCTCGAGCGTGGCGAAGACAAAGGTATTGCGCTTGCGGTCAATTTTGAAGATGGTGCCGCTGCGGTCGCCAACGTACAGATCGCCGCTGCGATCAAATGCAATTCCGGTGGCGATGCCTAGGCTTTCGGCAAACACCGTAGGCACGCCGTCGGGCGAGCAGCAATAGACGGCACCATCGTTGCGGCTGGAAACAAACAGCACGCCGGCGCGATCGAAAGCCAGGCCGCTGGGGTTCACAATGGCACCGCTCCAGGCGCGGACGGCAGCGCTGGAATCCAATTTGAAGATGCTCACCGGCGTCTTTTGACCGCGTGTGCCGCTGAGCGTGGTGAAAATGTTTCCCGCGGCGTCCACGGCGGGATTCGCGACCGGGTGAAGATTCTCAGCCAGCAGTGCGGCCACTTGCAAGGGTGCGGGCGCGAAGACGGCGGGGGCATCGCTGAAGCTCAACTCCAACAGGCCGCCGCTGGAGCCCTCCGGCGCCTTGGCTGTGAGCATGTGCGGCGTTGCGATGCCCACGGCAGCGCGGGCACCGGCAATGCGCACCTCAGGAACGCAACGGGCGGGCATCATTCCCTGCCCCCAGATGCGAATTTCGCCGCCAGGCAGCGCGGCCTCAGGATCAAGTCGGTCAATGCGGTGCACAATCGCCATGCCGTGC
Source organism: Terriglobales bacterium (assembly GCA_035553115.1). Lineage (GTDB taxonomy): Bacteria > Acidobacteriota > Terriglobia > Terriglobales > SCQP01 > SCQP01. The sequence goes on from DATNED010000061.1 coordinate 22,369, forward strand.
TCCAGCCGGGTTCCACGATAGAAAGCCCGATCTCAGAATAGCGCACGG
>DATNED010000062.1:0-10203 GCA_035553115.1 Terriglobales bacterium
ATCCGGACGAAATCCGCCAGGCTGAGCGAGTCCAGCTCGACCCGGATGGGAAAGCGCCCCTGCAGCTCCGGGATCAGGTCGCTGGGTTTCGAGACATGGAACGCGCCCGCCGCGATGAAGAGAATGTGGTCGGTGCGGACCATCCCGTAGCGGGTGTTGACCGTCGTTCCCTCCACGATCGGCAGGATGTCGCGCTGCACCCCCTCGCGGCTGACGTCGGGGCCGTGCCCGCCCTCGCGGCCGGCGATCTTGTCAATTTCGTCGAGGAAGACGATGCCGCCCTGCTCGACGCGCTCCACCGCCATGCGCTGCACCTGGTCCATGTCCACCAGCCGCTGTTCTTCCTCTTGGCTGAGGTAGTCCATCGCCTCGCTGACTTTCATCTTCCGCTTCTTCGTCTTGGGGCCGAAGAGGTTGGGGATGATGTCCTTGATGTTGATGTCCATCTCCTCCAACCCTTGGTTCGATATCAGCTCGAAGCTCGGGAAGTTGCGCTCCCGCACCTCGATCTCGACCATCTTGTCGTCGAGCTTGCCCTCGCGCAGTTGCTGCCGCAATTTTTCCCGCGTCTTCCGCGCGGCGGCGTCGGGCTTGGCCTCGACGTTCGCCTCGTTGTTCACCACCACCTGCGGGCCGGTCGCTGCTCCGGTCGCGGGCGCGATCGGCGCGGGAACCGCCACCGGGGCCGGCGGCAGCAGCAAGTCGAGCATGCGCTCCTCGGCGTTCTGCTCGGCCTTTTCGCCCACCTCCTCCAGCTTCTCCTCGCGCACCATGTCAATCGAGATCTCCACCAAGTCGCGGATCATGCTCTCGACGTCGCGGCCGACGTAGCCCACCTCGGTGAACTTCGAAGCCTCGACCTTCAGGAATGGCGAATTCGCCAGCCGCGCCAAGCGGCGCGCGATTTCGGTCTTTCCCACCCCCGTGGGCCCGATCATGATGATGTTCTTCGGCATCACCTCTTCGGCGAGCTCCGGCGCCAGCTTCTGCCGGCGCATGCGGTTGCGCAGTGCGACTGCGACCGCGCGCTTGGCGGCGGGCTGCCCGACCACGTGCTTGTCGAGCTCGGCCACGATGCCGCGCGGGGTCAGCTCGTCGAGCGCGACGGGTTCGTCTTCAGCGGTGGCGGGGAGATAGAGGGCCATGGCGTGCTACGGCTGGGTGTTCGGCCCCAGCTCCTCAATCGTCAAATCGCGGTTCGTGTAGATGCAGATGTCGGCGGCGATGCGCAGCGATTCCTCGGCGACTTGGCGGGCGTTCAGCTTGGTGTGCGCCAGCATCGCGCGGGCCGCGGCCAGCGCGTACGGTCCCCCCGAACCGATGGCGCAAAGGCCGTCATCCGGTTCGATCACATCGCCATTCCCGCTCAGCATGAACGTCACCGCCAAGTCGGAGACGACCAGCAGCGCTTGCAAGTGGCGCAACGCCCGGTCGGTGCGCCACTCCTTGGCGAGCTCGACCGCGGCGCGGCTCAGGTTGCCGTGGTACTGCTCCAGCTTGGCCTCGAACCGGCTGAAGAGCGAAAACGCGTCCGCGGTGGCGCCGGCGAAGCCGGCCAGGATTTTCCCGTCGTAGAGGCGGCGTACCTTCTTGGCGTGGTGCTTGATGACGCTTTCTCCGAGCGTGACCTGGCCGTCGGCGGCCAGAACCACGCTGCCGCCCCGGCGCACGCTGAGCACGGTAGTGGACCGGATCTTCGGGGATTTTGCCATGGATAGGGAAGCTTCAGGATAGCATCTGCAACTCCACCCAATTCTGAAACGTAAAGAGGGGTGAAGGAATCCAATCCCAAAGGAAGGAGCGAACCATGGCCATCATGCTGGACCGCGAGGAACTCGAGAGCTTGCGCGGGCATCTGTTGCAGATGGGCGGGGACTACTGCGGGGCGAGCGAGGTCATCCGCGCGTTCCTGACCGGCCACGGCTACGGAATTTCGCCCCAGGCGGCGCAGCGCGCGGCGGTCGAGTTCGGCCGCCAGGGCTGCTCGGTCACCTCCATTGCCAAGGCGCTCGGCGAAGCTGCCTGGGTGAACTAGCGGTCATTCGGCGGCAGGGCCACCGCCGGGCCGCAGCAAATTGCGGCCTTCCGGCGGTGCTGGCCTGCCTAGTCGATCACTGTCGATCACTCGGTGGGCTCCCGGCGGGCCTTTTTTCGGTTGCGCTTGCGGGCCAGGGCTTGCTTGAGCCGCATTTTCTCCCCGGGCTTGAGATAGAAGGAGTGGCGCTTGACTTCCTTGATGATGTCTTCCTGCTGCACCTTGCGTTTGAAGCGGCGCAAAGCGTTTTCCAAGGATTCGCCTTCTTGCAGACGGACTTCAGCCAATATCGTTCACCCCCGTTTCAGCCTTTTATTTTACCCCGAAGCTGCTGCCAGCGGCGGTACGCCTCGCTGCGGCTCAGGTTCCGGGCGCGCGCCCATTCCTTGAGCTGATCGCGGGACATGTCGTGCGAAAGCTCGGGCGCGGCGGCAGCGACCCCGCCGGGGCCCAGAATCAGCGTGAATTCCCCCTTCGGCGGCTGCGCCTGGAAATACTCGCGCGCCGAGGCCACCGTGCCCCGCAGCACCTGCTCGAAGCGCTTGGTCAGCTCGCGCGCCACCACCAACGGGCGCTCGCCTCCGAGAATCTCGGCGGCATCATCGAGCGCCGCCAGCAGCCGGTGGGGGGCTTCGTAGAAGAGGATGCTCGCAGCCAGCGCGGCCCAGGCCTCGAGCGCGCGGCGGCGCTCCGACGCCCGCGCGGGAAGAAAGCCCAGCAGCAGCACCGGCGGCTCGATCGCGCTCGCCATCAGCGCCGTGATCGCGGCCGAGGCGCCGGGAACCGGAACCACGGCAATGCCGGCCTCCAGCGCTTCGCGGACCAGGCGCGCGCCCGGATCAGAGAGCAAGGGGGTGCCGGCATCGGAGATGAGGGCAATGTTCTCTCCCGTCCGCAGACGCTCGAGGATCTCGCCGCTGCGCGCCGCCTCGTTGTGCCGATGGTAGCTGAGCAGCGGCCTTTTGATTTCGTAGCGATCGAGCAGGATGCGGCTGTGGCGGGTGTCTTCGCACGCGATGACGTCGGCCGTGCGCAGCACCCGCAGCGCCCGCTGGGTGATGTCCTCGAGGTTGCCGATCGGCGTCGCAACGATGGAAAGCGTGCCGCTCACCCCTGTTCGTCCATGGCCAAATTGGCGAGCCGGTCGGCCTCGCGGTTCCCCTCGCGGCGCACGTGCTCGATGCGGAAACGCGGAATGCGGCGGGCGAGCGCGCGCGCTTGCTCGAATAGCGCAAGCAAATTGGGGCTCTTCACCGTATATCGGCCTTGCATCTGCCGCACCATCAATTCGCTGTCGGAGTAGATCAGCACCTCTTGCGCACCGCGATCGAGCGCATAGCCGAGGGCCGCGACCAGGCCCGAATATTCCGCGAAGTTGTTCGTCTGGCGGCCCAGGGAGGCGCGCAGGCGGTCGAGCACCGCACCCGAACTGTCGCTCACCACCACCCCGTAGCCGGCGGGGCCGGGATTGCCGCGCGAGCCGCCGTCCACGTGCAGGATGAGACTAGGGTTGCGCAATCGCGGCGGGTTCGAGGTACAGGATGCGGCCGCAGCTCTCGCAAACGAACAGGCGCTCGGTGGCTTCGCCCTGATCGTGGGCCATTTCTTGCAGGAACTGCGGGCGGAGGCGGACGCGGCAGCCGGAGCAGGCCTCGCGGTCTACTTGCGCCAGCGCTTGGCCGCGCATGCGCAGCACGCGGTCGAAACGGCGCAGCCAGGCGTCGTTCGCTTGGCCGCGGAGGTGGTCGCGCTGCCGCGCGAGCTGGTCGCGCTCGGCCTTGTCGGCGCGGGCGCGCTCGCCCGCGGCCGCCGATTCCTGGGTGACCGTCCCGCGTTCGGCGGCCAGGCTGGCCTCGGCGGCCGAGGTTTGGCGCTCCAAGCCTTCCCCCTGCTCCAGGACCTCCAGCAACCGCTCCTCGTGCTTGCTGATCTGCGCCTCGGCGAAGGCGATTTCGTCAAGCAGCGCGCGGTACTCCTGGTTGGTCTTCACATCGCCAGAGTGGCCCCGAATTTTCTGGATCTTCGCCTTCAGGTCTTCGATTTCGCGCTCGACCTGGCGGCGCTCGCTCAGGTGGCCGGCATGGGCCGCGCGCGAGCGCTCCAACTCCTGCTCGGCCCCGCTGAGTCTCGCTTCGATCGCGGCGACCCGGCGCGGAAGCGCCGCAATCTCCGCATCCAATTCACGCAAGCGGTTCTCGACCGCCTGGATTTCGAGCAACACCTCAAGGTTGCGGGGCATGGGCTCTTTCAGAATAACAGGAACCAAGCCAAAAACAGGAACCCCGGCCGAACGCCGGGCCCCATGCCACTTTTCAGCGGTACTATGGAAGCTCCCATGGAAGCGATGCGCAAGGTGCTGGAGCGCCTGCCGCGCGCCGAGACCGGCGTGGCGCCGGAATTGCTGGCTTGGCCGCTGGCGGCGGGGCCCGGACTCGCGGCGCGGGTCGAGTGCCTGCGGCTGCGCCAGGGGACGCTCGCCCTGCGCACCGGCGATGCCCAGGCGCGCATGCAGATCGAAAGCGTGGCCGGGGATTTGCGGCGGGAGCTGAACCGCATGCTTGGCGGCGAGAAAGTCTTGCGGCTGGTTTTCGTATGAAAGTCAACGTGTCGGATGTCGCCGTCTTGGCGAACTTGGACCTCACCCCGGAGGAGATCGCCGCCCTTGAGCGCGACCTGAACAGCGTGCTCGACTACGTGGCGCAGTTGGGGCAGATTGACACCGAGGGCGTGCCCCCCATGTCGCATGCACTCCTGTCGCACGCGCCGCTGCGCGACGACCAGGTCCACCCCTGGTTCAGCGTTGCCGAAGCCCTCTCGAATGCGCCCGCCCAGGGCGCTGGCATGTTCGAGGTGCCGAAGATTCTGGAGCGGGGCTGATGCCGGGGCCCTGGTCCGTCGAGTCGCTGCGCAAGGCCATTGCCGAGCGCCAAACTACCGCCACCGCCGAGGCGGAGCGCTGCCTCGAGCGCATCGCTGCCGACCCCACGCATGCCTACCTCACGGTGAGCGCCGAACGCGCGCGGGCGCAGGCCGCGAAAATTGACGCGCTGGCGGAGAAGGGCGCCCCGCTGCCGCCGCTGGCGGGCGTGACCGTCGCGGTAAAGGACATCTTCAGCACCCGCGGCGTGCGCACCACCTGCGGCTCGCGCGTTCTTGAGAATTACATTCCGCCCTATGACGCCACCGTGGTCCAGCGCATCGAAGCCGCCGGCGCGGTGATCGTCGGCAAGGCCAACTGCGACGAGTTTGCCATGGGCTCGAGCACCGAGAACTCCGGCTTCGGGCCCACCCGCAATCCCCGCGCCCTCGACCGGGTGCCAGGCGGTTCCAGCGGAGGCTCGGCCGCCGCTGTCGCGGGCGAGCTCGCGATCGCGGCCCTCGGCAGCGATACCGGGGGAAGCATCCGGCAGCCGGCAGCGTTCTGCGGCATCGTCGGGCTGCTGCCCACCTACGGCCGGGTTTCGCGCTTCGGGCTGGCGGCATTCGCCTCCTCCCTCGACCACCCCGGCCCGATGGCGCGCTCGGCGCGCGACGCCGCCCATCTCTTGCAAGCGATCGCGGGCGCCGACGCGCTCGATGCCACCAGCGCGCGCGAGCCGGTGCCCGACTATGTGGCCGCATTGGAGCAGCCCCTGATGCCGCTCCGGCTGGGCGTGCCGCGCGAGGTGTTCGGCAACCCCGGCATTGATCCCGGCGTGAATGAAACCGTGCAGGCGGCGCTGGCCCGCCTCGAGCGCGCCGGCGCCGAACTGGTCCCCATCAGCATGCCCACTTCGCCGGCGGCGATTGCGGTGTATTATGTGCTGGCCACCGCCGAGGCCAGCAGCAATCTCGCCCGCTACGACGGCGTGCGCTACGGCCACCGCGCCCAGGCTGGCAGCCAGCCGCTGACCCTGGGCGAGATGTATCGCCGCACCCGCGACGAGGGCTTCGGGGCGGAAGTCAAGCGCCGGATCCTGCTGGGAACCTACGTGCTCAGCGCCGGCTACTACGACGCCTACTACCGCAAGGCCCAGCAGGTGCGCACCCTCATCGCTCGCGAGTTCGCCGCCGCCTTTGCGCAAGTGGATTTGATTTGCACCCCGACCACGCCCACCACCGCCTTCAGGCTGGGCGAGAAATCGGCCAACCCGCTGGAGCTGTATCTCGCCGACATCTTCACCGTGCCCGCGGATCTTGCCGGCGTGCCCGCGATTTCAGTGCCCTGCGGAACCAGTCAGGGCCTGCCGGTGGGGCTGCAATTCGTGGCGCCGGCCTTTTCCGAAGCGAAGCTATTGGCCGTCGCCCATCAATTTGAGCAGCGGACAGGTGCCTGACCTCGCCAACGTTTATGGGTCACACAAGAGGTACTTGACAGGCCCATGTCGCGACTCCAGAATTGTCACATTGGGATGGACGGGAGGGGGCGCGCGAGGGAGGAACGACATTGGCAAGAATACGCGGCAAAGTGAAGTGGTTCAACAACGTTAAGGGATACGGCTTCATCGGGCGCGACGGCGGTGATGATGTGTTCGTGCACTATTCCGCCATCACGCAGGAAGGCTACAAATCGCTGCAGGAGGGCGACGAAGTAGAGTTCGACATCACCGAAGGCAAAAAAGGTCCGCAGGCGGAAAACGTCACCCGCGCGCAGGCCTAAGCGCCCGTTCGATCGCGACGACTTGATCGAGCAAGCCATCCAGCCGGTCGAGCGGCAAGGCGTTGGCGCCATCGGAGAGGGCCTTCTTCGGCGCCTCGTGCACCTCCAGGAATAGGCCGTCCACGCCCGCCGCCACCCCGGCTCGCGCCAGCGTCTCGATATACTGCGGCATCCCGCCGCTCGAGGCCCCCTGTGCCTCCTGCACGGCGCCCGGCAGTTGCAGGCTGTGGGTGACGTCGAAGATGACCGGCGCGCCCAGCTCCCGCAGCATGGGTAGCGCGCGCATGTCCACCACGAGATTGTTGTAGCCGAAGCTCGAGCCCCGCTCGGTCAGCCAAATCTCTTTCGCGCCTTCGGCCTTTTGCATCGCCCCGCGCATGTCCCAGGGGGCCATGAACTGCCCCTTCTTGATGTTCACGACGCGCCCCGAGCGGGCAGCAGCCTGGATCAGATCCGTCTGGCGGCAAAGGAAGGCCGGAATCTGCAGCACGTCGGCGACCTCGGCCGCGGGACCGACCTCCGCGACCGAGTGCACATCGGTGAGGATCTCGACCCCGTGCTGGCGCTGGACCTCGGCCAGGATGCGCAGCCCCTCGCGCAGGCCCGGGCCCCGGAATCCGGCCGGGCTCGAGCGGTTGGCCTTGTCGTAGCTCGCCTTGTAAATGTAGCGCAGGCCGCGGGCGCGCGCCCGGCGGGCGATCTCGCCCGCGAGCATGAGCGCGTGCGCCTCGCTCTCAATTACGCATGGACCGGCGATGAGGAACATTGCTTGGCCGCGTGGGCGGTGTGGTGGCGCCACGCCGCTCCGACAAAATCACGGAACAACGGATGCGGCGCGAGCGAGCGCGACTTGAACTCGGGGTGGAATTGGCAGCCCAGGAACCAGGGATGCTGCGGGATCTCCACCACCTCGACGTACACCCCGTCGGGGCTCTCGCCCGTGATGGCCAGCGACTGGCCATTTTGCGTCGCGGTCAGCAACGCGGCGTACTCGCGGTTGTATTCGTAGCGGTGGCGATGCCGCTCGCTGATCGCCAGCGTGCCATAGGCGGCAGCGGCGCGGCTGCCCGGCTGCAGCTTGCAATCCCACGCGCCCAGGCGCATCGTCCCGCCCATTTCTTCGACCCCGAGCAGCTCGCGCAATTTGTAGATGACGCGGTGCGGCGTGGCGGGATCGAATTCGCTGCTGTTCGCGTCTGCGAGGCCCCGCGCGTTGCGGGCGAATTCGATCACCGTGCACTGCATGCCGAGGCAGATGCCGAAAAACGGCGTGCCGGATTCGCGCGCGTAGCGGATCGCGTTGAGCATGCCCGGAATGCCGCGCGCGCCGAACCCGCCCGGCACCAGCACCCCGTCGGCGCCGGCCAGGCGCTCGGCCACCGCCGCCGGGGCCAGGCCCTCGAAGCGCTCGCTTTCGATCCATTCCAATTCCAGCCGCAGCTCGTGCGAGAGCGCGGCATGAACCAGCGCCTCTTTCAAGCTCTTGTAGGAATCTTCGTACTCGACGTACTTGCCCACGATGGCGATGTGCACCGTGCCGCGCGGATGCTCGAAGCGGCGGTTGAGCTCGCGCCAGGGCTCGAGGTTCGCCGGCGGCGCTTGCAGGTGCAGGTACCGCAGCGCCAGCGCATCCAGGCCCTGTTCGCCCAGCAGCACCGGGACCTGATAAATGCTGGCCGCGTCCTTGGCGGTGATCACCGCCTCTTCGGCCACATTGCAGAAGAGCGCGATCTTCGACCGCATCTCGTCGGGCAGGTAGCGGTCGGTGCGGCACAGCAGGATGTCCGCCTGGATGCCGATCTCGCGCAGCTCGCGCACCGAGTGCTGCGTGGGCTTGGTTTTCAGCTCGCCCGCCGCCGCAATATAAGGCACCAGCGTCAAGTGGATGAACAAGGCGCGCTCGCGCCCCACCTCCTGCCGCATTTGCCGGATCGCCTCCAGAAACGGCAGCGATTCGATGTCACCCACCGTGCCGCCGATCTCGATGATGGCGATGTCCACCCCTTGCGCCACCCGCCGGATCGCCGCCTTGATCTCGTTCGTGATGTGCGGGATCACCTGCACCGTCTTGCCCAAGTAGTCGCCCCGCCGCTCCTTGGCGAGCACGGTCTCGTAGATGCGTCCCGAGGTCACGTTGTTCTGCCGGCTGAGCGCAATCGAGGTGAAACGCTCGTAGTGCCCGAGATCGAGGTCGGTCTCGGCGCCGTCGTCGGTGACGTACACCTCGCCGTGCTGGAACGGGCTCATCGTGCCCGGATCCACGTTGAGGTAGGGGTCGAATTTCAGCAGGGATATGCGCAGGCCGCGGCTCTCCAGCAGCGCGCCGATCGAAGCCGCCGCCAAGCCCTTGCCCAATGAGGAGACCACCCCCCCGGTGACGAAAATGAAACGGCACGCCTCGGGGTCGCGCTCGGGCACGGACGATTATAGCAAGTGGCGGCAGGGCCCGAGTTGCCCCGCAGGTCGGGGAGCGACTCTCGGGAAGGGGCGAGACGGGGTGGTTGGCTAGGACGCAGGGAGGGCGCGAACCGCAGCGTGGCTGGATGCCTGTGCGCAGCACGGGTGAGGATTCGCGCCCGACCGAGGACAACGCCAGACGCCCCGTATCGCCCCGCCCCGCTCCACCAACGCCCCCGGCGCTATACTTGAGGTGAAATGGCGTCGAAGACCTTCTACCTCGAGACCTTCGGCTGCCAGATGAATGTCCACGACTCCGAGCGGGTCGCCGGCACCTTGGTCGCCGAGGGCTATTCTCCGGTCGCGTCCATGCAAGAGGCTGGGCTCATCCTCTTTAACACCTGCAGCATCCGCGACAAGGCCGCCCAAAAGGTCTTCGATCGCCTGGCCAACTTCAAGGCGCTCCAGAAGCAAGGCAAGAAATTCGGCGTCCTTGGCTGCGTGGCCCAGCAAGAGGGCGAGGCCATCTTCAAGCGCGCCCCGCACGTCAGCCTCGTCGCTGGCTCGGCCAGCTATCCCAGGCTCCCCGAGCTGATCGCCCAGCTCGAGTCCGGCGAAGCGCGCGTCACCGGCCTCGGCGGGGCCGATGCCGCCTTCGAGACCGACCTCACCCGCCGCGACCACCCCTTCCGCGCCTTCGTCACCATCATTGAAGGCTGCGACAAGCATTGCGCCTACTGCGTCGTTCCCTACACCCGCGGCAAGGAGCGCAGCCGCGCCGGCGCCAGCATCCTGCGCGAAGTCGCGCAGTTGGTTGCGCTAGGCTACTCCGAGGTGCAGTTGCTCGGCCAGAACGTCAACTCCTATCGCGATCCTTCGCCTGCCGCCCTCAATTTCGCCGAACTCCTCGCCGCCGTCGGCGAAGTTCCCGGCCTACGACGCGTCCGCTTTACGACTTCCCATCCGCGGGATTTCACCCCCGAGATCGTCTCCGCCATGGGCCGCAATTCCGTCCTCTGCGATCACGTCCATCTCCCGGTTCAGTCCGGATCCAATCCTGTCCTCGCCGGCATGCGCCGCGGCTACACGCGCGAGCAGTACCTCGACATCATCGCCGCCATCCGCGCCTGCC
>DATNED010000063.1:0-9269 GCA_035553115.1 Terriglobales bacterium
AGCGCCGACCACTCCAGGTCGCGTCCGGCGCGCATGGTGATCTCGCCGTTGGTGTGGCGGTAGACGATGCTGTGGCGCACGCCGGGACAGAGGTCGAGGGCGGCATCCACGTTCTGCTTGAGCGGGACTTCGCGGCCGCGGCGGCGGCCGAAATCGGCGGTGATCACGAGTTGGGCTTCGAGGTCGTCAATGCGGGTGCGGAGGGCCTCGGAGCTGAAGCCGGCGAAGACCACCGAATGGATGATGCCGAGCCGCGCGCAGGCCAGCATGGCGACGGCGGCCTCGGGGATCATGGGCAAGTAAATGATGGCGCGGTCGCCGGCGGTGTAGCCGAGGCGGCGCAGGGCGGCGGCGAACTGGCAGACGCGGCGGTGCAGCTCCTGGTAGGTGAGGATGCGCTGCTCGAAGTTTTCGCCCTCCCAGATCAGCGCGGCCTTGTTGCGCCGCCAGCCGCTCAGATGGCGGTCGAGGCAGTTATAGCTGACGTTGGTTTTGCCGCCGAGGAACCACTGCGCGAACGGCGGCCTCCAGTCGAGGACTTTGGTGAAGGGCTCGAACCAGCTCAGGCCGGCGCGGGCGCGCGCGCCCCAGAACTCCTCCGGGTCCTCGAGCGCCAGCTTGCGCAACGCATCGTAGGATTCCCGCGATGTCACGTGCGCGCGAGCGGCGAAGTCGGGCGGCGGTGGAATCAGGTCCGGCGCGGCGGCATCCATCCCAGCATCATACGATGCGCGCGGCGCGATCGGCGCCATTCAGCGATGCCCGGCGCCGAGGCCGCTGGCGAGCACGGCGTCGCTGTTCTGGGCGCCGCGGCTGAGGGCGAGGCGGCCATCGGGCGCGAAGGCGTAGGCGGCCAGCTGCAGATCGTTGAAATGGGTGATGGGGAAGGGCGGGCTGCCGTCGAGGGGCGAGGCCCAGAGGTTGCTGATGTTGCCGTCGGTGACGATCGAGACCAGGGATTTGCCATCGGGGGTGAGGGCGTGGGGCTCGGCGAAGCGGCCGCGGTAGGCGCTCAGCTTGAGCTCGGCCTGGGCGCCGTCGAGGCCGAGCTCGACCACAGCGCCGGCGGCGCCGCGGGTGGCAAGCGCCAGCACGTGCTGCTGGTCGGGCAGCGCCAGGACGAAGTTGGTGTAAAGCTCAACCGCGGAAACCTCGCGCGGCGAGCCGCCGGCGAGGGGGACGGCCCACAGGCGCTGGCGGGCAATGTTATGCGATTCGTAGACGTTGAGGACGGCGACGGTTCGATCGGAATCGAGCAGGGCGGGATGGAGGATGTTCAGGCCCGGGGTAAGGTCGGTGAGGTTGCCGCCCTGCAGGTCAGCGCGGTAGGCGTTCCAGTTGCCGCCGGGGTTGATGCCCTGGAAAATGATCACGCCGCTGCGGGAAACCGTCAAATTATGGACCACGGCGGGAAGATTGCTGATCGGGATTTGGGCCGCCGGCGCGGCGCCGCCCTCGAGCCAAAGCTGGCTCTGGCCGGCCAAGTAGCGCACGCTGAGCACCTGGCCGTGGGGTGTCCAGGCGAGGGCGAGTTTGCCGTCGAGGTTGGCGCCGCCACCGGGGAGCAGCTCGAAGGGGCCCTGGGGCAGGGCCTGGCGCCAAACCGAGTACTGCGGGTTGCTGTGGACCAGCGCCAGTGCGCCCCCGGCTTGCGAGGCGATGGTGACGCGGTCGAAGCCCTGCAGGTCATGGGAAAGCTGGATCAATTTGCCGCCGGGGTTGGTGATTTCCCAAACCTGCGAGGGCGTGGTCCAAGGCTTGGCCAGCGCCAGCAGCAGGCCGCTGCCGTCGGGCAGCCAGGCGATATCGGAGGAGGACTGGCCCAGATCGGGGCCCAGCGTACGGGCAGCGCCGTCGCGGGCGCTGATCAAGATGACGTGGTCGAAGGTGTTGGCGCCGGCGCCGCTGCTTTGCACCGCGATGGTGGTGCCGTCGGGCGACCAGGCGGGAGCGTCAGGATAGAGCGGCCCGCCAAGCCAGCAGCGGCTGTCGTAGCCATCGGGGCGGGGATCGTGCAGCACCCGGTCCTGGGTGCCATCGGCGTTGGCGAGCATCAACTGGTCCGCGCCCGGGTTCGCGGCGAGGTAGGCGATGTGCAGGCCGTCAGGGGAGATGCCGGCGCCGCTGCAGACGAGGTCGGCCACGGTGCGCACGGCTCCGCCCAGCACCGGGATCATCTTCAGGGTGCGGTCCTCGACGAAGTAGACGGTGCTGCCATCGGGCGAAAAGGTGGGCGAGGTGCAGCAGCCGGGCGCGGGCGGCATGATCTGGACGTCGCTGCTGCCGGCGCTTCCACCGGCGCCGCCATTGGCCACCGAGAGCAAGTGCAGCGACGAGCCCTGCGGGCCCGCTTCGACGTGGGCCAGGAACTTGCCATCGGGCGAGATGGCCGCATCCTGCACCTGTCCGCTGTAGGTCAACTGGCGGAAGCTCAGGTTCGGTGCGGCCGCGCTGCGGTTCGCGCGTGCTTGCCACCACCACCAGCCCGCGGCGGCCAGCACCACCACCGCAGCGATGCCGATCCAGCGTCGTTGGGCGCTCAAGCCGCCGGTTGGCGTCACGCCAACGGCAGAAGCATGGGACGCGCTGCTGGTCGGCGCAGCTCCGGGGTGCGACACCGGACCGGCGCTCGAACCTGAACTGGAGGCCGGACCTGACGAAGACGATGCCCCCGCCAGCCGCTTCAAGCTCACGCGCAGCTCCGAGGCGGATTGAAAGCGCAGGTCCGGATCTTTCTCCAGGCATTGCGCGATGATGTCGTCCAGCCGCGGCGGGATCTCGGCGCGCAAGCTGCTGGGCGCGGGCGGGGTCTTCATCAGGATGGCGGCGGAGAGATCGGCAGAGGTGCGCCCCTGGAACGGGGCCTGTCCGCTGGCCATCTGGTAGAGCACCACGCCCAGGCTGAAGAGATCGCTGCGAGCATCGAGGGGCTCGCCGCGAGCCTGCTCGGGCGACATGTAGGCGGCGGTGCCGAGGGTCGAACCGGGGCTGGTGAGCGGCGCAGGGAAGTTGGCGTGGGTGCCGGCGAGGGTGGCGTCATCGGCGCTGCTGACGCCGGGGGCGAACTGCGCCAAGCCGAAGTCGAGGACCTTGACGCTGCCGCGCTGGGTGACGAAGATGTTGCCCGGCTTGAGGTCGCGGTGCAGGATGCCCTTGGCGTGGGCGGCCTGCAACGCATCGGCAATTTCTATTCCCCACTGCACCGCCTGCGACGCCGAAATCGGGCCCCTTGCCAAGCGCGCGTGGAGGGTTTCGCCTTCGAGCAGCTCCATCACCAGGAAGGGCTGGCCCTCGTGCTCAGCGACCTCATACAAGGTGCAAATGTGGGGATGATTGAAAGCGGCAATCGCCAGCGCCTCGCGCTGAAATCGTTCGCGGGAGGAGGGGCTGGCGGTTTCGGGGAGGAACTTGAGGGCGACGAAGCGGTTGAGGCGCTGGTCGCGCGCCTTGAAGACCTCGCCCATGCCGCCGGCGCCCAGGCGCTCGAGCAGCTCGAAGGGGCCGATTTGGCTGGGGATGCTCATTGCGGGCGTCCCTTGGCGAGCAGGCCGGTGGCCACGACGGCGTCGCGGTTCCTGGTGCCGCGGCTGATTGCGAGGCGGCCGTCGCTCGAGCTGCGGTAGAAGGCGATCTTGAGATCGTTGAAATGGGTGAGGGGGAACGGTTTGCCGCCGTCGAGCGGCAGCGCCCAGAGGTCGTCGGCGGAGCCGTGGCTGCTGCGGTAGACGATCGCCTTGCCGTCGGCGGTCCAGTCGTAGTTGCCCAGCATCGTCTTGGAATCAATTGGCAGGGACACAAATTGCGGCTGCCCGCCGTCCAGGCGCACATAGCCGAAGCGTGCGGAAGTGCCGGCGGCGGGACGGGCGATCACGAGTACGCGGGTTCCGTCCTGGGAGGCGGGGGTGCTGCCGGCGAAGATGAAGCCGTTCCAGACTTTGTGGGGCGTGCCGCCCGCCAGGGGCACGGTATCGAGCCCTTGATCGCCGTCGGCGCCCACCATCATGAAGGCCACATCGGTGCCGCCGTTCACCAGGCTCGCGCCATAGGCATCGGCGCCGGGAGGCGGTTTGATCAATTCGGTGAGGCCGGTGCCGTCGCCATTCAAGCGCCAAATGCTGGCGGGTTCGCCCTGCGAGCCCAGCAGCATTTGACCGTTGGCGGCGCTGGCGCGCAGGTAGCTGAGTGGCGGCAGATGGTCCACCGCGATGGCGTGGCCGTCGCTGCCGTCGCTGGCTTGGCTCCAGAGCTGCTGCACGCCGCCCAGGTTGCGGGTGGTGATCAGACGGCCGTCGCGCGTCCAGGCCAAGCCGAACTCGCCCTCGCGGTTCGCCCCGCCTCCGGGAAGCTGCTGGAACCCGCCGCCGGGGCGCGTCTGGACCCAAACCGAGTATTGCGGGGCATCATGCACCACCGACAGTTGGCCGGAAGCGGCCAGGCTGACGGCTTGGTAGCCTTGCAGATCGCTGGTAAGGCGGGTGAAACGCCCGCTGGGGTAGTCGAGTTGCCAGATCTGCGAGGCGGTGTTGGCGGGCTGCGAGGTGCTGAAGACCAAGCCGGCGCCATCGGGCAGCCAATTCAGGTCCGCGCCGCTGGTGGCCATGGCGGGCCCGAGGTCGCGCATTTTGCCGCTGGGAACGTCCACCAGGGTGACGTGACCATCGCCGTTGACCGGAAGCACCGACATGGCGATCGAGCGTCCATTGGGCGACCATGCCGGCGCATGCGCAAGCTGTCCCGGACCGGAGCTCCAGCACCGGGAAAGAATGCCGTCACCCTGGGGGAGTTGCAGCAGTTGGCGCGCAGCGCTGCCATCGGCGTGGGCCAGCATCAAGCGGAACAGGGGCGCGGCCATCACCACATAGGCGATTTGGCTGCCATCGGGCGAGAACCCGGCACCGGTGCAGGAATCGGCGACCACGGTGCGCACCGCACCACCCAGCACGGGAACAGCCTGGAGGGCGTGGCCTTGCAGGAAATAGACCTGTCCGCCATCGGGAGAGAACGAGGGCGAAAAGCAGCATCCTGCGGCGGGCGGCGCGATCTCGACATCGCTGCCGCTGGAGATGGAGAGGAGATGAAGCGAGGTGCCCTGCGGGCCCAGGTCCACGTGGGCGAGGAACTTGCCGTCGGGCGAGATCACGGCGTCCACCAAGTGGCCGCTGAAGGTGAGCTGGCGGAACTGCAGATCGATGGGCGCGGGCGGGCGGGGCCGCAGCGCCCACCAGGCCGCTGCCGCCAGCAGGAGAGCCAGGGCCGCGGTGCCGGACCAAAGCCAGCGCGGGCGCGCCGGTGGCGGGAGGGCACCAGGCGCAGACGGCGGGGCCGAGGCGGGCGCGGCCGAGGAGGACGGGGCCGCCGCCGAGCCGCTCGCCCCTGCCGAGGCTGGCCCCGACGAGGAAGCGGAAGCCGTCCCGCTCAGCCGCCGCAGTCCGGCGCGCAGATCGGCCGCCGATTGAAAACGCAGATCCGGATCCTTCTCCAGGCACTGCGCCACGATGTCGTCGAGCCTGGCGGGGATCTCCGCCCGCACCGCGCTCGGCGGCACCGGCGTCTGGGTGAGGATGGCGACGGTGAGGTCGGCCGAGGTGCGCCCGCGGAAGGGCGGCTGCCCGCTGGCCATCTGGTAGAGCACCACCCCCAGACTGAAGAGATCGCTGCGGGCGTCGAGCGCTTCGCCGCGCGCCTGCTCGGGCGACATGTAGGCGGCGGTGCCGAGGGTCGAACCGGGGCTGGTGAGCGGCGCCGCCGCGGCGAAGTTGGCGTGGGTGCCGGCCAACGTGGCATCATCGGCGCTGCTGACGCCGGGGGCGAACTGCGCCAAGCCGAAATCGAGCACCTTCACGCTGCCGCGCTGGGTGACGAAGATGTTGCCTGGCTTCAGGTCGCGGTGCAGAATGCCTTTGACGTGCGCGGCCTGCAAGGCATCGGCGATTTCGATTCCCCACTGTACCGCCTGCGCCGCCGTGATCGGCCCGCGCGCCAGCCGCGCGTGCAGCGTCTCGCCCTCGAGCAGCTCCATCACGAGAAAGGGCTGGCCCTCGTGCTCGCCGAACTCGTACAAGGTGCAGATGTGGGGATGGTTGAACGCCGCGATCGCCAGCGCCTCGCGCTGAAAACGCTCACGCGAGGAGGCGCTGGCGGCTTCGGGCAAAAACTTGAGCGCGACGAAGCGGTTCAGGCGCTGGTCGCGGGCCTTGAAGACCTCGCCCATGCCGCCTGCGCCGAGGCGCTCGAGCACCTCGAAGGGTCCGAGTTGACGGGGCATGCTCATTGCGGGCGCCCCTTGGCGAGCAGGCCGGTGGCGACGACGGCGTCGCTATTGCGGGAGCCGCGGCTCACGGCGAGCCGGCCGTCGCGCGAAAAATCATATGCCGCGATATTGAGGTCGGTGAAATGGGTGAGCGCGTAGGGTGGTCCGCCGGCGATGGGCTGGGCCCAGAGGTTATCCAGCGAGCCCGACGATTTGCGGTAGGCGATGGCCTTGCCGTCGGGCGTCCAATGCCAAGGCCCGGGTGGGATCTTGCCTTCGAACGGCCCCGTCGTCGCCAGCGGCATGCCGCCGTCGATCCGCACCACCTCGGCCACGTGCGAGCCTGGCGCGGCGCCGCGCGCGACCACGAAGACGCGGGTGCCATCGGGCGAAGTGGAGCCGCTGCCGGCATAGATGAAGAGCGACCCGATCTGCTGCGGGGCGCCCCCCGCAAGCGGAATGACTTGCAGCGACTGGCCGCCGTCGGCGCCGATCTCCATGTAGCTGACGAAGGTGCCGTGCCGCGCCAGATCGGCGCCGGCGGCCTGCGCGCCCGGCGGCGGATGCACCAGCTCGGTCATCCCCGAACCGTCCGCATTGACGCGCCAGATGCCGGTTTGCCCGCCGTTCGAGCTGAAGATGATCTGGCCGTTGGGCGCGACCCGGGGAAAATACGGCAGCTCCGGCATGCGGTCCATCGGCAGCGGATGGGCCCCGCTCCCATCGGCGTTCTCGGCCCACAGTTGCGCCTTCCCCCCGAGGTTCCGGAACGTGATCAACCCACCTTGCGACGTCCATGCCACCCCCGGCGCGCCATCCTGGTCGGCGCCGCCGCCAGGGAGCTGCTGGAACTCCCCATGCGGGCGCGCCTGCACCCAAAGCGATGCCTGCGGAACGCTGTGCACCAGCGCAATCTGCCCCGCGCTGGAAAGGCTCGAGGCGGCGTAGCCCTGCAGGTCGCTGGTGAGCTGCGTGAGCTTGCCTCCGGGATTGCTCAGCAGCCAAAGTTGAGAAGGGGCGGAATCGGGCACCGACGCGGTTAGGACGAGGCCGCTGGAATCGGGCAACCAGTTGAGATCGGCGGCGCTGATTTGCAGTCCAGGCCCGAGCTGATGCGATTGGCCGGTGCGTGCGTCCACCAGGCTGACGAAGCCTTCGCCGTTCACCGGGAAGACGGCCATTGCGATCCAGCGGCCGTCGGGCGACCAGGCGGGCGAATGGGTGGGTTGGTTGAAGTCGCTGATCCAGCACTGGGAGAGATATCCGCTCCCTCCCGCCAGTTGCTGAAGTTGCCGCGGCTGCGAGCCGTCGGGCTGGGCCAGCATCAGTTGATGGGCGGGCGCGGCGGAGGTGACGTAGGCGATCTGGCTGCCATCCGGCGAGAAGCCTGCGCCGCTGCACGCGGGCTCGGCCACCGTGCGCACCGTGCCCCCCAACACCGGCACGGACTTCAGCGCGCGGCCCTCGAGGAAATATACTTGCCCCCCGTCGGGGGAGAACGACGGCGACTGGCAGCAGCCCGGCGCCGGGGGCATGATCTCGACATCGCTGCCGCTCGAGATCGAAAGCAGATGCAGCGAGGTGCCCAGCGGCCCCAAATCAGCGTGGGCGAGGAACTTGCTATCGGGCGAAATCACCGCATCCACGACCTGGCCGTTGAAGGTGAGCTGCTGGAAGCGCAGTTGCGGCACCGGTGCCGCCGGTGCCGGTCGCAGTCCCCACCAAGCCCCCGCGGCTGCCACCGCGACCGCAGCCGCCACCGCCGGCCAGAGCCAGCGTGTGCGCTTGCGCGCAGGCGGCGCTGCCACCACCGCCGAGGCGTGGCCCGATGTATGAATCGAGCTGCCCGAGCTCGATTCCCGCTTCAGCCGCTTCAGCTCGCCGCGCAGGTCGGCGGCGGATTGATACCGCAGATCCGGATCCTTCTCCAGGCAGCGATCGGCTACCTGCTCCACCATGGGCGGCAGCTCCGAGCGCACCGTGCTCAGCCGCTCGGGCTCGCCTCGCAGCACCGCCGCGATCGAGTCGGCGGCGTTCGCGGCCGGAAACGCCGGCCGGCCGCTTGCCATCTCGTAGAAGACCGAGCCGAAGCTGAACACATCCGAGCGCGCATCCAGCGCCTCGCCCCGCGCCTGCTCGGGCGACATGTAGGGCATCGTTCCCATGGCCACGCCCGGCGAGGTGAGCACGGTGGCTTCGGCGCCCGCGGCTTCGACCTCCAACCGCGCCAAGCCGAAATCGAGCACCTTGATGTGCCCCCCGGGCGCGACCCAGATGTTTTCCGGCTTGAGGTCGCGGTGCAGCACCCCCTTGCGGTGGGCGGCGTCGAGGGCATCGGAGATCTGCACCGACCAGTCCAGCAGTTGCTCGAAATCGAGCAGGCCCCGCCGCAGCCGTGCTTTCAGCGTCTCGCCCTCCAGCAGCTCGAGCACCAGGTACGGCCTGCCTTGATCACTGCCGACTTCATACAACGTGCAGATGTGGGGATGGTTGAGCGCGGCGATCGCCAGCGCCTCGCGCTGGAACCGTTCGCGCGCGGCATCGCTTGCCATCTCGGGCAGGAACTTGAGCGCGACGAAGCGATTCAAGCGCTGGTCGCGGGCCTTGAACACCTCGCCCATGCCGCCTGCGCCGAGGCGCTCGAGCACCTCGAAGGGCCCGATTTGACGGGGCAGGCTCAATGCGGGCGCCCCTTGGCGAGCAGGCCGGTGGCGACGACGGCGTCGCTATTGCGGGAGCCGCGGCTCACGGCGAGCCGGCCGTCGCGCGACCAGGCATAACTGGCGATGGAGAGGTCGGAGAAATGGGTGACGGCGTAGGGTTTGCCGCCGGCGATGGGATATGCCCAGATGTTGTCCACGCTGCCCTGGCTCTTGACAAAGGTGACGGCGGCGCCGTCGGGGGTCCAGGCGTAGGGCGGGGACATGGTCTTGTAGTCGAGGGCGATGACGGTGGCCTTCACGGGATCGGTGGCCAAGTCCAGCACGGTGGCTTGATGCATTTTGTTCACGCTGGCCAA
>DATNED010000064.1:0-25450 GCA_035553115.1 Terriglobales bacterium
CGATACGCCATGCGGGGCGCTGCGCGCATCCTGGCGACGACCAGGTCGCATTGGTGAAACGCCCGCAGGTTGACGGCAAACGACAAGAAATATTCCGCTTCTTCTTCTGTTTCAAACCTGCCGATTTCGACGCCGACGCCAAATTCGGAACCCTTCGGCGCGGCCTGCACGCGGACGACGAATTGGTTCATGTCTTCCTCAACGAGGTTGCCCCCAGCGAGGATTTTCGCCGCAGGAACCGAGCAGAAGCTGTGCCCTTTCGGACAAAAGTTGGCGCGGGCCCACGAACGGGTGTGCACTTTAGGACAGACGGACGGAGTGCGGCTCGCGGAAGATAGGCGAGGTTTGGGCATCCTACGTTGTGATATATCGTGCGGATGCAAAGCAGGCCGGCCGCTGGTCCTTCAGACGTTGCCGGCAGTGGTGCCGGTGGCGGAACCCACGCAGCGCCCAACCGCGGCCGCGGCCGTGCACATCCAAGCGGGGGTCGAATGGCTTTGAAGGCTGAACCAAGGCCGATGCGGAGGCCGGAATACGCGGTGAGCGGGGTCACGGTGGCGGTGTATACCGTGCCCACCGATCATCTCGAGTCCGATGGCACCCTGGAATGGCGCTCCACCACAATCGTCGTGGTCCATGCCACCGCCGCCGGCGAGACCGGCTTGGGCTACAGCTATGCCGACGCCGCCACGGGGCACTTGGTTCGCAGCACGTTGGCTCCGCTGATCGTTGGAAAGGACGCGATGGATATTCCGAGCTGCTGGTCGGCGATGCGGCACGCCATCCGCAACCTGGGCCGTCCCGGCATCGTGTCCATGGCGATCGCGGCGGTGGATACGGCGCTCTGGGATCTCAAGGCGAGGCTGTTGGGCCTGCCGCTGGTGTCGCTGCTGGGCGCGGCGCGCTCGGGGGGCGCGGACGCGGTAGGGGTGGCGGTTTATGGCAGTGGCGGGTTCACCTCCTACCCGGTGGAGCGGCTGCAGAAGCAGTTGGCGGGCTGGGCGGAGAAGGGCATCGGCGCGGTCAAGATGAAGATCGGGCGCCATCCGGACGAGGACGTGACGCGGGTGCGCGCGGCGCGCGCAGCCGTGGGCCCCGGCGTTGCCCTCTATGTGGACGCCAACGGCGCCTACACGCGGCAGCAAGCCTTGGCCATGGCGGAGCGCTTTGCCGAGCTGGAGGTGTGCTGGTTCGAGGAGCCGGTGACGAGCGACGACCTGCCCGGCCTGCGCCTGTTGCGCGATCGCGCACCCGCAGGCATGGAGATCGCCGCCGGGGAATACGGCTACGACCTGGTCTACTTCCAGCGGATGATGGACGCCGGCGCGGTGGACGTGCAGCAGGCCGACGCTTCCCGCTGCGCCGGCATCAGCGAGTTCCTGCGCGTGGGAGCGCTGTGCGAGGCGGCGAATCTGCCGCTTTCGGCGCACACCGCGCCCGCGCTCCACCTCCATCCCGGCTGCGCGCTGGCGCGGCTGCGGAACCTGGAATATTTTCACGATCACGTGCGCATGGAGAACCTGCTCTTCGACGGCGTCGCCCAGCCGGTGAAGGGGGTGCTGCACCCCGACCTCGGGCGACCGGGCATGGGGTTGGAGCTGAAGCACAAGGATGCCGAACGCTATGCCGCCTGAGGGTGCCATGCGGGCCGGCGGCAAAGCGGCGACGCGGCCGCGGGGAGGGAATTGCGTATGGCGAAAAAAAACGTAGCGGACCTGCTGATCGAGCGCCTCATCGGCTGGGGCGTGGACACCATCTTTGGCTTTCCCGGCGATGGCATCAACGGGATCTTCGAGGCGCTGCGCACGCGCCAGGAGGGGCTGCGGTTCATCCAGGTGCGGCACGAGGAAGCGGCGGCGTTTGCCGCTTGCGGCTATGCCAAGTACACCGGGCGGCTGGGGGTGTGCCTGGCCACCAGCGGGCCGGGCGGCATACACCTGCTCAACGGCCTCTATGACGCCAAGTGCGATGGACAGCCGGTGCTGGCCATCACCGGCCACACCTTTCACGACCTCATCGGCACGCATTACCAGCAGGACGTGGACTTGGACAAGCTCTTCATGGATGTCGCTGCCTTCAACCAGCGGGTCATGGGCCCGGCGCACGTGCACAGCATTGTGGATGAAGCGGTGAAGACCGCGCTTGCCCGCCACACCGTCAGCCACATCACGATTCCCAAGGACATCCAGGAGTGGACCGCGAGCGACGAGCCGCGCTCCGGCGCCAACCTGGCGCGGCACAGCGCGGATCTATTCGCCGCCTCCCACCCGATGCCGACGCCGGCCGCGTTGCAGGCCGCCGCCGATCTCATTGCGCAGGGCAGCAGGATCGCGATCATGGCCGGCCGCGGCTGCCTGGGGTGCGGCGCCGAGGTGCTGGCGTTGGCGGAGCGGCTGGGGGCGCCGATCATCAAGCCGCTGCTGGGCAAGGCGGTGGTTCCCGACGCGAGTCCCTACACGACCGGCGGCATCGGCCTGCTCGGCACCGCGCCCTCGCACGACGCGCTGCAGGAGTGCGACACGCTGATCATTGCCGGCGCCGGCATGCCCTACATGGAGTTTTACCCCAAACCGGGGAAGGCGAAGACGGTGCAGATTGATTACGATCCGGCGCGCATCGGGCTCCGCCATCCGGTCGAGGTCGGTCTGGTGGGCGACTGCGGCGCGGTCCTGCGCGCGCTGCTGCCGCGGATCGAGCCGCGCACCGATCAGGCCTTCCTGCTCAAGGCGCAGAAGGGCATGGAAAAGTGGAACCACCTGATGCGCGAGCGCGGCACCCGGACCGATGTTCCGATGAAGCCGCAGGTGGTGACCTGGACGCTCAACAAGCTGCTCCGCGACGACGCCATCGTCTCCTCCGACAGCGGCACCATCGCCACCTGGAGCGCCCGGTACCTGGAAATGCGCGGCAGCATGAAGTTCTCGCTTTCCGGCTCGCTCGCCACCATGGCCAACGGCCTACCCTACAGCATCGGGGCGGCCGTCGCCTACCCCGGCCGCCAGGTGGTCTGCGTGGTCGGCGATGGCGGGCTGACGATGCTCATGGGCGAGATGGCGACGCTGGTGAAATACAAGCTGCCGGTGAAGGTGATTGTCATCAAGAACAACGTCCTGGGCGAAATCAAGTGGGAGCAGATCGCCATGGGCGGCAATCCCGAATTCGGGGTCGAGCTGCAACCGATTGATTTCGCCGGTTTCTCGGTGAACTGCGGGGCCGCCGGCTTCACCCTGTCGGACCCGGCGCTGGCCGAGAGCGTTCTGCGCCAGGCGCTCGAGCATCCCGGCCCCGCCCTGGTGGAGTGCGTGGTGGATGCCCAGGAGCCGCCCATGCCGGGCAACATCAGCGGCGAACAGACGCTGAACTTCATTGAGGCGTTGGCCAAGGGCGAAAAGCACCGCTGGGAGATCATCAAGACGGTGCTGAAAGACAAGATCCGCGAGAGCGTATGACGGCGGCGGCGCTCGAATCCGGACTGATGAGGCTGGAGCGCGAAGCGCGCAGCGCCCGCCTCCAGGCTCCGCTGGCGCTGATTGCGGGCCTCTCCGGCGGCCTCAGCGGCTTGGAGGTGGCCTACCAGCATTACCGCGGCAGCTATAGCCGCCGCATCATGTGGACGCCGGTGATGCTGAGCCCGGCGCTGATGGTCGCAGGCATTTGGGGCAGCCGCAGTCCGCGCGCGGCGCGCACGCTGCTACCCGCGGTGTCGGCGCTGGTGCTCGCCGACTGCGCTGCCGGCTTTGTCTTGCATCTCCGCGGCATTCATCGCAAGCCCGGCGGCTGGCGGCTGCCCGCGACCAACGTCGCTTTGGGGCCGCCGCCGCTGGCGCCGCTGCTGTTCGGCATGTCCGCTTATATGGGCATCGTCGCCGCGCGCATGCGGCCGGCGGGCCCGGCCGGCGGTTCGGTCGCGCTGCCCGCGCAGCGCGGCGTCGAGCATGGTCGCGAGCGCGGCCGCGAACGCGGCCTCGAGCGCCATCTCGCCCTGATCACCGCGCTCTCGGCGGTTTGCAGCGGCGTCGAGGCGCTCTATTCCCATTACAAGAGCAATTTCAAATACAAGGCGCAGTGGACCCCGGTCGTGATCGCCCCGCTGCTCGCCGGGGCTGCGATCGCATCGCTGGCGTCGCGGCGTTCCCCGAAGGCCTTGTTGCCGGCCGCCTCCGCGCTTGCCATCGCCGATGGCGCGGCCGGGGTCTTGTACCACGCCCGGGGCATAGCGCGCCGCCCGGGCGGCACCCAGCACCTCGCCTACAACGTCCTGTACGGCCCACCGATCCTGGCCCCGCTGTTGTTCGCTGCCTGCGGCTTCCTGGGCATACTGGCCAGCCTGCTGCGGAAGAACCCGAAGTAATGCGCCCCGGCGGCCAGCCCGGCTATTATCCCGGCTTCCACACGCTGGAGCAGGCGGCATTCTGGGACGAGGCCACGCGCAAGGTGGTGCGCGAGCGTGTCCGGCGGCATGAAGGAATCCGTTTTTTTGCGCCCGAGGAGGCCGTTCTCATGCGGGCGGTTTGCGACCGCATCCTGCCGCAGGACGACCGCGACCAGGAACACAAGATTCCGGTGCTGGAGGCGATTGACGCCCGCCTGTTCGCTGGACGCATCGAAGGCTACCGCTTCGCGGACATGCCTGCCGATGGGGATGCCCACCGCCTGGGGTTGATTGCGATCACCGAGATCGCGGACTTTTTGTTCGGGAAACGGTTTGAGAGCGCCACCGGGCTTGAACAAGACCGCGTCCTGCTCACGCTGCATGACGCGCGGCCGCCGGCGGGCGAGGCGATTTGGCGTCAGATGCCGGTGGATCGCTACTGGCTATTGCTGGTGAACGACGTCATCGGCGCCTATTACGCCCACCCCTATGCCTGGGATGAGATCGGCTTCGGCGGCCCCGCCTACCCGCGCGGCTACATGCGCCTCAACGACGGCGATCCCGAGCCCTGGGAGGTCCAGGAGCGCCGCTATGAGTTTGCCGCGCCCAGCGATTCGCTGTCCGGCATCTTCACGCCGATCGGCCGCGGGAACCGGGGAGGGGAGCGATGAGCCCCCAAGCTCCGCTGCTGGGCGAATTCGGGGCGCCGCCACCGGGCCACAGACTGGGTTCGAACCAGCAGCTCGACATGCCCATGCGCCGATACCGCGACAGCGAGTGCGTGGATTATTGCATCGTGGGCGTCGGGTCGGCGGGCGGCGTCCTATTGCAGCGCCTGGCGCGGGGCGGCTTCCAGGTGGTCGGACTCGAGGCCGGGCCCTTCTGGGACACCGAGCGCGACTGGGTCAGCGACGAGGCCGGCTCGCACCAGCTCTATTGGAACGAGTTGCGCATCACGGGCGGTGAAAACCCGTTGGCCCTCGGGGCCAACAACTCGGGCCGCGGGGTCGGGGGCGGCTCGGTGCACTGGGCCGCGTTCGTACCACGCTTCCATCCCTCGGATTTCCGGGTTCACACGCTGGACGGCGTGGGCGTGGATTGGCCCATCGCTTACGCCGACCTCAAGCCGTATTACGAGCTGATCGAGCGGGAGATGCCGGCCTCGGGGCCGCCGCACTTTCCCTGGGGCGACCCGCACGGCTATCCCTACGGCCCGCATCCGCTCGGCGGCAACGGCAACATCCTGGTCACGGGGTGCACGCGGCTGGGCATTCCGGTCTGCATCGGCGGTCCGGTGGCGATTCTGGCGGGCTCGCGCGGCGACCGGCCGCACTGCATTTATCGAGGCTTCTGCATCCAGGGCTGCAAGGTTGGGGCCAAGCAGAGCACGTTGATCTCGCATGTCCCCGACGCCTTGGCGCACGGCGCCGAGGTGCGGGACCACTGCATGGCGGCGAGGATCGAACTCGGCGATGACGGCCGCGTGACGGGAGTGATTTTCTTCGATCGCGAGGGGCGCGAACGCCGCCAATTGGCCAAGGCCGTGATCGTCTGCGGATACGCCATCGAGACCCCGCGCCTGTTGCTCAACTCCGCCTGCCCCGGCTTCGAGCACGGCCTGGCGAACTCGAGCGGGACGCTGGGCCGCTACCTCATGGCCCAGGCGGGCAACGTGGTGCTGGGACGCTTCGACGAGTTGGTGCGCCAGTACAAGGCGCCGCCGGCGCACGCGCTCACCGAGGAGTTCTATGAGACCGATCCGGCGCGCGGCTTCGCGCGCGGATTCGCAGTGCAGACCGTGGGGCCGCTTCCGATCGCCATGGCGCGGCAGTTCGCGGTGGCGAAGGGTGCCTGGGGCTGGGGCCTGCGCCAGGTCATGATGGACTCCAACCACTGGGGGGCGATTGCACTGCTCGGCGAGATCCTGCCCTGGGAGGACAATCGGGTCGAGATCGCGGAGGAAAAGGACCGCCATGGTCTCCCGGTGGCCAAAGTCACCTTCAACCTGCACGAGAACGACAAGAAGCTGATTGAGTTCGGCAAACGCAAGGTGATGGAGATCATGCGCGCCGCAGGGGCAACCGAGGTCGTGCAGGAAGACCGCTATGCCCACCTCGTCGGCGCCGCGCGCATGGGCAGCGACCCGCGCGCGTCCGTGGTGGATGCTTTCGGACGCACCCACGACATTCCCAATCTTTTTATTTGCGACGGCAGTATTTTGCCCACGCAGGGTTCGGCCAACCCCGGCCTGACCATCCAGGCGCTCGCCGCCCGCACGGCCGACTATCTCATTCGAGAAGGCGCCGCCGTCTTCTCCGGCGGCAAACATTCGATGGAGGCACCACCGCTGCGGCGCGACCTCTCGCCGCCCGACACCTGGGGACACGGCGTCCCCACCATGAGTTGAGCGAGAGTTGGCGCGGGCCTCCGGGGACGGTCCGCGTGTGCGCTTTTGAGCAGAACCTAGCGCTCCGAGGCTGCGACGATGGGAGACAGGACATCCAATAAAAGCGATATCCGAGCGTCGCGCCAACTACGGGACGGCGGACACAAAATCCCAGGAGCCCCCGCATATGACAAACAAATTGCTTTCAACCTTTTGTCTGATCGGCGTCGCCACCATGCTGTACGGAGTTCCACCCCAGACGCACAGGTATAGCGGCGAAATCATGGACAGCGCCTGCGCCGCCCAGGGCAGCCACGCCGCCATGATGAAGCAGGAAGGCACGACCAGCCACAAGGATTGCACGTTGGCTTGCGTCAAGGCAGGCAGTCAGCTCGTGCTTTACAACGCCGCCAACAAGCGCACCTACATGCTCGACGATCAAACCAAGGCGACGGAATACGCCGGCGACAAGGTAACGGTCACCGGCAGCTACGATGCCGCGGGCAAAACAATCCATGTCAGCAAAATCAGCCGCAAGTCTTGACAGGGCAGGCCCGTGGACGGGCGCGGGCCGCGCGGGGCTGCCGCGCGACCCGCTGCAGGCCGGACGCTGATGCGCCGCGGAAGCGATACAACCATGGGCGACCAAAAAACATCGAAAGCGAGCTTTTCCCGACGATTGCTGGCCAAGCCCGCGGGCACAGGCAGGCATTGGTGCGACGCGTTCCTAAAGCTCATTGCGCGCGGGAAAAGCCGAGTGGAGCTGCGCAAGAACGGCATCGTCTACGGGCAGGGGCAGCAAGCCGACGCGGTGTTCTTTGTCGAGCAGGGGAAAGTACGCTTGTCGGTCCGTTCCAAGGTGGGCCAGGAGGCGATCCTGGGGACCCTGGCGCCGGGCGAGTTTTGCGGCGAGGGGTGCCTGTCGGGACAACCGCTGCGCATCGGATCGGCCACGGCGTTAACTGCGGCAACCGTCATCAAGGTCGAAAAAGCTGCCCTGGTCCAGGCGCTGAAAGATCACCATCCACTTTCCGAAGCCTTTCTGGCGCAGCTGCTGGCCCGCAACATCTCGTTCGAGGAGGATATTTGCGACCAGCTATTTAACCATAGCGAAAAGCGGTTGGCGCGAGCACTCCTGAAGCTCGCACGGTTCGGACAGGAGACGGCGAAAACCCATGGACACTCGATTGCGCCCGGAATAAGCCAGGAGGCGTTGGCGGAGATGATTGGGGTTACGCACTCGCGCGTTGCATTTTTCATGAACAAGTTTCGGCGCTTGGGGCTGATCGATTTCACCGGCAAGACAAGTCACGGACGGATCAACGTGCATCCGGAACTGCTCACCGACGTTGTTCTGAGCGATTAGCAAGGCGCTTCGGGCGGCAGGCTGCGGAAATGGAGGAGACAGATGTTGTTGCTCATCATTGTTTTGATATTGGTCTTCGGCTTCGGCGGGGGCTATTACGGCCACCGACGTTGGGGAATGGGCGGGGGCACCGGCATCGGCCTTGGGACCATCCTGGTGATCGTCCTCCTTGTATACCTGCTGGGCGGCGTTCGGTTCTAGCCGCGCCCGCGCACGACACCTGCGCCGAATTCGCCTTTTCGCCTTGGGGAGATTCCAATGGGCAAAGAAGCACCGAAACTGAACGGTTCCGATCTCAGGTTGGGGGTCGAGTTGGCGACCATTCCCGACGGAGCGATGCTGCTCGGACACGCGGATGGGGAAGGGGTGCTCCTGGCCCGGCGCGGGCGCGAGGTATTCGCGCTTGGCGCCATCTGCACCCACTATGGCGCACCGCTCGAACAGGGCCTTCTCGAGGGCGACACGCTGCGTTGCCCATGGCATCATGCCTGCTTCAGCCTGCGAAGCGGTGAGGCGCTCCGGGCGCCCGCGCTGGACGCGGTTTCGCGATGGCGGGTTGAAATGGTGCGCAAGACAGCGGGGGAGAAGTCCACCGCCATGGTGTATGTGCGGGAAAAGCAGGAGCCCGCCAGCCGGCCTGAAGCGACGGCCGGCGCGCCCGACTCGGTGGTGATCGTCGGGGGCGGCGCGGCGGGCAATGCGGCGGCGGAGATGCTGCGTCGTGAAGGGTACCGCGGCCGCATCACGATGCTGAGCGCGGATGAGTCGGTGCCGTGCGACCGGCCGAACCTGTCGAAGGGCTACCTCTCCGGCGCCGCCGCCGAGGCATCGAACCCGCTGCGGCCGGCGAAATTCTATCAAGACCAGAATATTGACCTGCGACTGGGCGCGCGGGTGGCGATGATTGACACCGCCGCCCGGGAGGTTCAGCTCGCGGACGGCCGCCGGTTCGGTTTTGCAGCGCTCCTGCTGGCTAGCGGCGCCGAGCCGGTTCGTCTCGATCTTCCCGGTGCGGCGCTTCCGCACGTCCATTATCTACGGACGCTGGCCGACAGCCGGGCACTGGTCGCGCGGGCGCAGGCATCCAAGAGTGCGGTTGTCATCGGCGCGAGCTTCATTGGCCTCGAAGTCGCGGCATCGCTCCGTGCCCGGGGAATCGCGGTTCAGGTGGTCGGGATGGAGACGGTCCTGATGGAGAAGGTGTTGGGACCGGAAGTGGGAGGGTTCCTGCGCCAGCTCCATGAGGAGCATGGCGTGATCTTCCACCTGGGCACGACTGCAACCTCGATTGACGCGCAAAGCGTGACGCTGAAAAATGGCGAACGCCTGCCGGCCGATCTGGTCGTGATCGGCATCGGAGTGCGGCCGGCGCTCGAGTTGGCGCAACAGGCGGGACTCGCCATCGATCGTGGCGTCAGCGTCAACGAGTACCTGGAGACGAACGTCCCCGGCATTTTTGCAGCCGGCGACATCGCGCGCTGGCCGGACCGGCTGACCGGCCAGCGCATCCGGGTTGAACACTGGGTCGTCGCCGAACGCCAGGGCCAGACTGCGGCGCACAACATTCTCGGGCGGCGCGAACGGTTCGACTGCGTCCCGTTCTTTTGGACCGAGCAGTACGATTTCAGCCTCGGCTATGTCGGTCACGTCGAGCATTGGGACCAAGCCGAGATTGCAGGCTCGCTGCAGCAACGGGACTGCGCGATCACCTATCGGCTGGGCGGCCGGGCGCTCGCAACCGCGGTGGTCCACCGCGACCTCGAAGGTCTTCGAGCGGAGGTCGCGTTCGAACGGACCATGCGCCAGTCTCACTTCGGCGACCAGCCGGTTCAAAGCGCTGCTTGACCTGCGCGTCGTGATCAATGATCCAACGCTTCAAAATCGGCGATCGGGTGACTTGGAATTCGGAGGCCGGTCACGTCAGCGGCACGATCACCAAAGTGCACACGAAAGACGTGAACTACAAGGGGTACATCCACCATGCCAGCCCCGAGGACCCTCAGTACGAGATCAAGAGCGCGAAAACCAATCACGTCGCGATGCATAAAGGACCAGCGCTGAAACAAGCCAACTGAGCGCGGCGTATGAGATAGCTGCCGCGAAAGGAGAGAGGATATGGCTACTAAAATCCGGCCGTTCAAGACCATCGCCGTTGGCACCATCGTGTCATGGCACTACCGCAGCGCCATCGGCCATGGCACGGTCACGGGTGTGTCCAAGATGGGTACCAACGCAGAGAACACAATGTACAGCGTGCGCGAGACGGACCACCACCCGGGCGAGCCCAACGTCGTGCACCACTCAGGCAAGGCTCTCACCAGCCGAAAGTGAGTTTAGGCGGCCGTCTGGTCGCGCGCGCCGGTGCTGGAGTGTTCGCCGGCGGCTCCCCACAGCGCCAGGAGCAGCGGGACAGCGGCGCCATCGATCACCAGGCTCGGCACCCACATGAGCATGCCGCCGAGGCGTTGATCGAGCAGGGGCGTCAATCCCCATTGACGGCGGATCATGGTCAGCAATCCCAGCGCGTCGGAGGGATGGGCGTAGGCGGTGTAGAAGCCGACCGGCGCCAGCGCCACCAGGATTCCGAGGATCAGGTTGGCGCTCATTCTGGAAAACAGATAGAAAATGGCCTGCCACACCGGCATGCGGTGATCGGGCAGCGGGCCAAGCACGGGCCACCAGAAGATGGTCGCGCTCACGAGAAAGAGGAGATGCTCAACGATGTGGATGCCCTCGTAGCGCACCGCGGCATCGTACAGCCGCGGCAGATGCCACACGCACAGGGTTCCGAAGCCGATGGTCCAGGCGATCCAGGGGCGGCGCAAGCGCAGCTCGACGGAAGCTGCCCAGCGCCACTGGAGCAGCCGCCGCGCCCACAGCGGCGGAAAGCCGAGCAGCAGCAGCGGCGGCACCAGCTCCAGCAGCAGCAAATGCTGCGCCATATGGGCGCTGAACAGGTAGTGGTCGGCGAGCGTGTCGAGGGGCGAGACCAGGGCGAAAAGCAAGACCGCGTCGCTGGCGAACAAGGCGAGTGTCCGCCACCAAGGCTGGGACCGCGCAGCGCCAACGCAGGCGAGCAGCCACAGCGCACAGCCGGCCACCACGGAAGGCTCCCAATCCCATCCCAGCCGCGCCCAATCGCCCCAGCTCATTTGGACAGCTACTTCAGCAGCGTGTTGCCGGGCTGCGCGGCGGGGGTGGGATCGGCCAAATGGTAATCGGGGTGAACATGGGAGCCGTTGCCGATCGTGGCAAACGCCACCGACGCCCAGACCAGAATCATGATGGAAAGCCCGAGGATATACGTCCAGGCCACGACAAGGTCGGCGGTCTTCCGAGACAGCGTGCGCGGATCATAGCGTGGACTCATGAAGGTCAGTACCAATATCCGTGGCGGATTACAATGCCGGTCAACGCCAGCGCGATGCCGATGACCGCCACGATCCAGAGCTTGAGAAAAAGGGGCACCCGGCCGCTCGCCTCCTTGACCCAGGCGCCGTAGCTTTCGATTGGTTCGATGCCCTGCCCATCGTAGTGGCTATGCTTGCCGCGGCCACTCAGGTAGGCCAGGATGACGAACACCACCAGGGCAAAGCCCAGCAGCAGCGCCAGCGCCACGCGCTCGGTGCCGACGAGTTGGTCGAACATGCCCATGCGACGCTTGGTTCCCTCCCGCAGGCCCGGTTAGCGGCCCACCGCCTGCATCATCAGCTTCCAAATCCCGTCCAGCCAGACCAGGCCCATGACGGCGAGACCAATCAGAATCGTGCCCAGCATGGCGGGGCGGCGACGCGCGGGAACGGTTTCTCCCGGCCGTCGCAGCGGCATCCACCGGCCGCGGTTGACGTTGGTAAACTGGCCGTGCTGCACCGCCCAGGCCAGAATCTCGGCGCTGAAGGCCATGGAAATGATAAAGAGAACCAGCCAGGTGCGAAGCGACATAGGCTATCCGAGTTCCTTCAATGGTTTGGCTTTTGCGGCGGGCAGCATAGCCAATCCTTTTGGATCTTGAGATCCACCGGGGGCGAGATCGGACCCAGGTAGGGTGGCGCGGTCGCGCCCGGACGCCGCGCCGGCTCGAGCGCGGCGTCAATGCCGTTATCGGCGCGGTTGGAATCGATGTTTTTGCCGATGAAATTGACGGCGATGTAATTGGAAACGTCCCAAATCTTGGCCGACTCCAGATCCTCCTTGAAGAATGGCATGGCGCTGCCGGTGATCCCGTTCATAATTTGATAGTAGAGCATGCCTCCCGACCAAGCGTGGCGTTTCAGAATGGTGAAGTTGAACGGCTTGGGATCGAGATACCGCGCCGCCGGACCATTGCCGTCCCCGACCACGCCGTGGCAGTAGATGCACTCCTGTTGATAGACAAACCGCCCCTGGGCGAGGGAGACCTCGGTGGGTGGATAGGGATTGGGCAAGGCCATCCATTGCGGAGGGACATGGGCGTGCAGGAACTCGACGTTGGCGTCCTCGCCCTGGTGGAAGGCGGCGAGCAGTTGCCGCTTCCAGGAACGCTGGCGCGCGACCCGGGCGTCGGCGAGCTTGCCACCCAGCGACTGGACATAGGCGATGAGCGCGGTCAATTGGCTCGGCTTGAGGAAGGCGAAATCGGGCATGATCGAGACGGGCCGCACAAAGCGCGGGTCGGTGAAATGGGCAACATGCCAGTCGTCGGGATGCATGCCGCCTTCCTGGGATAGATCGGGCCCGGTGCGTTCGGAGCCGAGCAGGTGCGGACTGTCCTCGATGTAGTCGCCCGGCTGCGAGACTCGGGTGGCGGTCTGGTTCCAATCGCTGGGGCGGATGTATTGGGTATGACAGCCGATGCAGCCATTGCGGATATAGAGAATGCGCCCCTCGTTTTCGAGGGCCGTGCGCGCGCGGTAGGTATCGGAGGGTTGGGTGGGGCCGGTCAGCGCCGGAAGGAACAGGACGGCGCACGACGCGGCGGCGGCGACAATGGCGATGCCCAACCCGACGGTGCGAGGGGTCATGCCCATGGCCGACCCTCGAGCTCGACGCCGCCGGGCTCCGGGGCCGGGGGCTGGTCGGTGCACGCGGGCTGCATCCGCGTCGTTCGCCAATAGTTGTAGAGCTGAATGCCGGCTGCGGTGACGATGAAACAGCCCAACATGGCGCGCACGATGTAGTCGTTCATCAACTCCGGCAGCACGCGGTAGACGACCTCGCCGTTGCGCCAGGCGTTGCCCTGGATTGAGCCGGCGTCGTCGAGCACCAGGGTGAAACCGACAACCCCGATCAACATGAGCCAATACTGCAAGTTGGCCAGGCGCTCACTCCAGATCGTGCCGTACATTTCGCGCAGCGCACCATAGCCGGCACCGCAGGCGATGAAGCCGGTGAAGCCCAACAGGCCGATGTGGCTGTGCCCCACGATCCAGTCGGTGAAGTGGGTGATGCGCTCGACCGAGGGAAGCGAGAGCAGCGTACCCTCGGTCGAGGTGAAGAAATAAAAGACGGTGCCGGCGAAGATGAATTTCAGCACGACGCTGTCCGGAATCCGCCACCACTTGCCGCGCAGCGTCATCCATTGGTTGGTGAGAAAAGCGAACACCGGGATCAGCAGGGCGATGCTGTTGATCTCCGCGATCAGCTTCAGCCAATCCGGGGCGGGGGCCTCGATCAAATGGTGGGTGCCGACCTGGAGGTAGAAGGCGAAGTAGGGCCAAAAGCCGATGAGGCTGAGGGTGTGGCTGTAGAGGGGCTGGTCGGCCTCGCGCGGGATCCAGAAGTAACTCAGCCCCAGGCCGAGCGCGGTGACCCAGGTACCGAAGATGTTGTGGCCGTAGAACCAGGCCCATTCCGCGTCGGTCATGCCGTGCAGGGCTCCGGTGGCCGGCTTCCACATCACGTTCCCGATCACGAAGACCACCGATGTCGCCACCAGCGCGCCGGCGAAGTACCAATTGCTCACGTAGAGCAGTTCCTCCCGCCGCCGGCGCAGGGTCTGGAAGACGTTCCAGGCGAGCATCAAGAGTCCCGCCAGAATCAGAACGTCTACCGGCCAGACGTACTCGGCATACTCGTGGCTCTTGGTATAGCCCATCGCGAGGGTGAGAATGCCGGCCACGATCGCCAGGTTCCAGATCCACATGGTCCAGTTGCCCAGCCGTTCGCTCCAGAGCGGAGCGCGGCAAAGGCGGCAGACGGCGAAGAGCATCGCCCCGACAAGCAGCATGGAGAGAAAGCCGAAGACGTTGGTATTGACGTGGATGGGGCGGATGCGTGGAAACAAAAGAAACTTCGAGTGCACCGACTCGGGCGCCACCAGTTCGGTGGCCGCGGTCAAGCCGACCGCCGTCGCCAGGAGGAACCACCAGGCGCCGGAGATGATGAAGCGGCGCGCGGTGCTGCCCGGCCTCTCGTCAATGAAGCGAAAATTCCTCACCGGCGCCCTCCGGGCTTCAAATTTGGCGCGCGGGAGAGGGTGGTGGCGGGGGGCGGTGCGGGGCGGCGGCCCTGGCCAAACTCCAGCCGCAGATAGGCGACCAATTGCCGCCGGTCGGCTTCGTCCAGATACAGACGAAAGGCGTGCCAGCGCGCGCCCACGGGGGGGGAGGTGTCGATTCCCGGCGTCACCATGCCGTCGCTGATGGCCTGAAACAGCTCCGCATCGCTGCGCTGGGCGACCACGAGGTTCAGGTCGGGCGGGCGGGGATCGTATTCGAGTCCGACGGGGGTGTCGCCGCGTCCGCCGGCGGCATGGCAGAAGACGCACTCGTCGCGGTAGAGCTTCGCGCCGATGGCGGCGGAGGGCGTCACCGTGAGCGCGGGCTCGCCCAAATCCGCGTTGTCGAAACCCATGCGGTCGCGCGGCACGGTCCCGGCGGGCAGCGGAACGCGCGGGCCCTTGCGCGGTCCGTAGGCGGAGCCGTACGACATTTCGTCGTGGAAAAATCCCACTCCCTGATACAACCACCAGGTGATGAATGCCGTTGCAACGAACAGCATCACGAGCGTGCCGATGGCCAGCCGTCGCAGATTGCGTTCTTGCTCGTCGTTGGGCGGAAGGTTCATGGGGAAATCAATGCCGGGCTGGGTGCAAGACCAGCGCCTCGTGCATCAGGGGATCGCGCACCGGGAAAATGGGCACTCGCCGCAGCGCCCAAAGATAGATCAACCCGTAGCCGCCGAGGAAGCCAGCGCCCAGCAGCGCC
This sequence comes from Terriglobales bacterium, assembly GCA_035553115.1. Classification (GTDB taxonomy): domain Bacteria; phylum Acidobacteriota; class Terriglobia; order Terriglobales; family SCQP01; genus SCQP01. Next base: position 15,309 of record DATNED010000064.1, read on the forward strand.
GAGCTGAACAGCGGCGGAAAGCCGCGATGCCACAGCGACACGTCCACGATCAGATTTTGCGCCAGCCACATGCCTGCCAGCGACAGGCAACTGATATAGACCAGGGTCGCGGGCCGCCGCTTCCAACTGCGGCTCAGGCCGAAGGCGAAGGGAAGAAAAAAGGCCAGCGTCAAGGTGATCCACGAGAGCGTGATCCAGGGATGTTGCTGGGAGAGGCGGATCAGAATGCGAATGTCATCCTGGCGATTGGCGTACCACAGCACCATGAACTGCGTCCAGAACAGGTACGCCCAGAAGATGCAGAAGCCAAACGTGATCTCGCCGTTGTCGTGCAGGATGTCGGCGGTGATGATGGCCTGGGCGTGCAGGCGCCGGCGCCAGATCACCGCCAGCACCGAGATCAGCGCCAGCCCGCCGTACCAGTTGGCGATGAAGAAGTACCAACCGTAGATATAGTCGTACCAGCCCGGATTCAAGGAGACATTCAGGTCCAATCCGAGGATGCTCCAGAGATAGCAGTAGCAGAAAACCTCGATGATCCACAGCCGCCCCAGGCGCGCTTGCGCCCAGGTTGCCGCGCGGCTGCCGCCGGCGGTCAGGCCGCCGGCGTCGTTCCGCAGGTCGGGTTTGACCGAGACATAGAGGTAATAGACGCTGAGCGCGGCCATGACGATCAGGATGCCGAGATCGCGTCCCAGCAGGAAGCGATGATCGAGCCAGGGCAGCTTGCGCGCGGGCGGATGGTCCCACCAGGGATAAATGGTGCGCCGCGCCAGCATGAGGGGGATGAACAAGACGACGCTGCAGGGCAATGCGGCCGCCAGCGACTCGGCGATGCGCTGCAGCGGGCGGGCCCAGCGCGCATTGCATCCGCGCGTGACCGCCGACCAGACCACGCCGCATTGGGCGAGGCCGGTGAAGAAGAGAAAATTGGCGAGGTAGTTGTACCACAGCTTCTGGCGATCCGTCAGCCAGAGCACGCCGCAGGTCAGCACGCCGAGCGCGAGCAGGCCCCAGAGCAGAGAGCGCGCGCGGGGGGTCGCGGTGCCGCGCAGCGCGGCGAGGCTCGCCGGCATGGTGAAGGTGGTCATGACTGCACCTCGTCCGCCAAGCCCGCGCAATCGGGATCGGCCAGACGGCCGCGGAACGGATTGTGCACGATCCAGATGCGTTCCGCGCCGGCGGCATGGAGGCGTCCGCGCAGATCGTCCATCGTCTCCGGTTCGCCGGGGAGATACAGTCCGTAGCGATCGACGGCGAACTCGGAACGGTAGGCGGCGGGCAGCGTGAGGCGGGGCAGGCGTCCGAGCGCGAGGAAGGAAGCCAGGCACGCGAACGAGGCGTAGAGCACCGTCATCTCGAAGCCGATGCAGATGAAGGGCGGCCAGGAGACGATCGGCTTGCCCCCCTCGACCAGGGGCCAGTTGCGCGACATCCAAATCGTCATGGCGAAGGCGGCGACGCCGCCGAAGATGCCGCCGCCCAAGGTCCAGAGGCGCACCGGGCTGCGCGGGCTTTGGGGCCGCATCTCGCGCACGACGCGCTCGTCGGCGATGGGGCTATAGGCTTCGAAATCCATGCCGTGGGCGCGCGCCCGGGCCGCGGCCCGCCGCCAGCGCTCTTCGTCGCTGAAGGAGCCCACGACGCCGCAGGAGGCGATGCGCTCGGCGGGCACCCGATCACGCCTCACCGGTCACCTCCGCGGGATCGGTGGACGCCGGGGGCAGCATGCCGGCGCCGCGCAGCGTGGCCAGCATGCGGCGCGCCTCGACCACGTCCCGCTTGACCTCCGCCATGGGCAATGACGGCGCGAAGCGGACGAAGAGCAGGAACAGCATCATGAACCATCCAAAGCTGCCGATCACGATGCCGACTTCGACCCACTGCAGGTGCCAGAGTCCCCAGGAGCCGGGATCGAAGCTGTAGGCGAGGGTGGTGACGATGAGCACCAGCCGCTCGAGGAACATTCCGACATTGATCAAGACCGAGATCGTCAACAGCCCCGCGATGCTGCGGCGCACGCGCCGGAAGAAAAACAGCAGCGGCACGAGCACGTTGCAGACGCTCATGAGCCAGAACGGCTTCCAATAGTGGCCGAAGGCCCGCATCCAATAGGCGGTGCGTTCGAAGGTATCGCCGGAGTACCAGGCGGTGAAGTACTCGGTGGCATAGGAGTAGGCGACGATGCTCGAGGTCAGGATGATGAGCTTCGCCAGAGCCTCGAGGTGATCGCGGGTGATGTGTTCCTCGAGGTGGAACCACGATCGCAGCGGAATGATCAGGGTAAGAACCATGGCCAGGCCGCTGAAGATTGCGCCGGCGACAAAGTAGGGAGGAAAAATCTCCTCGTGCCAGCCCGGGAGCAGCGAGAGGGCAAAATCCCAGGACACCATGGTATGGACGGAGAGGACCAGCGGCGTCGCCAGGCCCGCCAGCAGGATATAGAGCTTGAGGTAGGGCGACATCTGGCGCAGCGAGCCGACCCAGCCGAGCGAAAGCGCGCCGTACGCGGTCCGCCGCCAGCCGGTGGAGCGGTCGCGGATCTCGGCGAAATCGGGCACCATGCCCAGGTACCAAAAGATCAGGCTGACGGTCAGGTAGGTCGAGATGGCAAAAATGTCGAGGACCAGGGGCGAGCGGAAGTTGATCCAGAGGCGGCGCTGGTTGGGATAAGGAAACACCCAGTAGAAGCGCCAGGCGCGCCCGAGGTGCAGGATGGGAAACAGCCCGGCGGTGGCGATGGCGAAGATGGTCATCGCCTCGGCGGCGCGCGAGAATGAGGGCCGGAACTTGGCCCGGAACAGGTAGAGGATGGCGCTGATCAACGTGCCCGAGTGCGCAATGCCGATCCAAAACACGAAGCAGGTGATATACATGGCCCACATCGCCGGCCAGGCCAGCCCGCTCACGCCCATGCCGATGTAGAGCTGCCGTCCCCAGGCGGCGGCGCCGATCAGGGTGCACAAGGCGGCGAAGCCCAGGCCGATCCAGTACCGCAGGCTGGGCCGCCGTTCGACCGGCCGCAACAGCACCGCCGAGATCGCGCGCAGCTGGAAGCGGGCGGGTGCGATTTCGGAGGGTTGGGGCATAACGCAAAGCGGTTCGGGCCATCAAGGGAGCGTCGGAGTGCGATCGCGGACTCGCCGCGGTCAACCGGCCGGCCCCTGGTTGAGCTCGAATTTGGCGCGTTTCAGATAGCTCACCGCCGGATAGGTGTTTTCATCGGCCATCAAGCCGTAGGCGCGGTCGAGGGCGGCGAGCTTGACCACGCGGCTGGCGGGATCCAGCAGGTCGCCGAAGACGATGGCGTCGGTGGGGCAACTCTGCTGGCATGCGGTCTGGATATCGCCGTCGCGCATGGCGGCATGGTTGGTGCGCGCATCGAGCTCGACGGCGCTGATGCGCTGGATGCAGAAGGTGCATTTTTCCATCACGCCCTTGGACCGCACCGTGACCTGCGGGTTGAGCTGCTGATCGAGCGGCTGGGGCCATTGCGGCGTGTACCAGTTGAAGCGCCGGACCTTATAGATGCAGTTGTTGGAGCAGTACCGCGTGCCCACGCAGCGGTTGTAGACCTGGCCGTTGAGCCCCTCGTCGGTGTGGTAGGAGGCGAAGGTGGGGCAGACGTATTCGCAGGGCGCGTTGCCGCACTGCTGGCAGGGGATGGGGAGGAAGCGCAGGTCGGGGTTCATGGCGGCCGAGGGATGGGCGGCGTCGCCCTCGAAGAGCTCGACTCGAATCCAGGTCATCTCACGATGCGAAAGGCTGCTGGAACGTCCCCAAATGGCGATGTTGTTCTCGGCGTAACAAGCCGCCTGGCAGGCGTTGCAGCCGATGCAACTGGACAGATCGATCGCCATCCCCCAGCGGTGGGTTTGGTAGGGGTGGTGGTAATGGTACAAGCTGAAGGGTTCGAGGGTTTCTTTCGCCGCCGGCGTGGCGGCGAGGTCGAGCGGAACGGCCAGCGCCATTTTCTTGTCGCGCTGCAGACGCTCGACCTGCAAGTTGGCGAGATCGCGGCGCCTGCCGGTGGCTTCGAGGCGGACCTTGACGGTCTGCGCGCTCCACAGTCCCGGGGGGACGTTCGCGCTTTGCAGTTTGTGCACGAGGTCGCCGCGCCCGTTGGCCCACATGCCGAAATTCGTGTGTCCCTGGCCCATCAACACCCCGACGGTATCGGGGCGGATCCAGGTGGTGATGAAGAGCGGGAACTCCGCGGTGCCATGGGGCGAGCGCAGGCGCACGACATCGTTGGCCTTGAAGCCAAGCTTTTGGGCCGTATCCGGATGGAGCTCGCACCAGCCGTCCCAAACCAGCTTGCTCAGCGGTTCGGCGATCTCCTGCGCCCAACTGCGGTTGGCCTGGCGGCCGTCGAAAAACTGGATCGAGGGGAAGACCGCCAGATAGAAGTCGTAGTCGCCGTCGCCGTCGAACGCCGCCGCCTGGCCCGGCAACGGGACCGGCGCCGCCGGGGTCGGCGGCAGCGGCGGGTGGGCGCCGGGCGCGTCGCCGGGGGTGACGCCCTTCGACAGGAGCGCGTTCCAGGCAGGCGCGCCGCCGAGTTGTCGCTGCCAGGCATTCCGCAGCCAATCCGCAAAGCTCATGCCCTCGGCCGCCAACAGCACGTCGCCGGTCGGGCGCGTGTCGTACAGGGGCACGCGGGCGGGCTGCAGGATTCCGGTGACGCCGGCGCGGGGGGCGTAGTCGCCCCAACTCTCGAGGAAGTGATGGTCGGGCAGAATGAGGTCGGCGTGCTGGGTGGTTTCGTCCATCCAGGTGGCGAAGCTGACCTTGAAGGGAATAGGTTGCAGCGCAGCGCTCAGCTGCGGATGGTGGTAGGCGGGGTTGGCGTGATGCAGCAGCAGCATGCGCACGCCGCCGCTGTGCGCGCGCGCGAAAAGCTCGAGCACCTCGGCCTGGGCGGCGACGCCGGTAAGCGCGTGCGGCGTGCCCGGCACAACCGTCACCCCGGTGTTGCCGAGCAGATCGTTGAGCAGGTTGACGGCGATTTGACAGGCGAGCGCACCGCGGTGGTCGTTGCCATAGCCGGGTCCGAGCACCAGCGACGGGCGCGCGGCCAGCAGCCGGTCGGCCGCGCGCTCGATCGCGTCGAACGCGATGCCGCTCGACTGCGCCACCTGGCGCGGGTCCAGCTCCGGCAGGACCACGCCGGCCGGCAGGCGGGGCGAGGTCCGGGTGCGGTCCATGACCAGCCGGAGCAGCGCCCAGGCCAGCAGATGTTCGGTGCCGGGGTGCGCCGGCCAGTACTCATCGGCATTCGCGGCGGTGAGGTTGAGGCGCGGTCCGACGCACACCACCCGCGCCGGGGTGGGCGTGTGTCCGAGGCTGTGCATGGCCGCGAAATCGCCCGCGAACTCGACGTTCGAGATCCAGGTCTCGAGAAACTCGGCGCCGAAGCTCAGCAGATAGCGGGCGTCCGCGATGTGGTAGGCGGGCACAACCGCCGCGCCGTGGGTGATGGCGAAGGCCTGGCGCAGCGCGTCATGGGAGAAATACTCGTAGTAGAGCGGGGGCGGCGCGCCCTGGTTCGCCATCCAGGTGCGAATGAGGCGATCCATCGAGCCGGTCTCGATCTGTCCGAGCCAGGCGATGCGTCCGGCGCTTCCTTCGCGCTGGATGGCGGCCAGCTCGCGCTGCCAGCGCGCCAGCGCGTCCGGCCAGCCAAGCGGCTGGAGCTTTCCGTGCGCATCGCGCAGCAGCGGCTGCCGGATGCGATCGGGGTTGTAGAGGCCTTGCAGGGCGGTTTGTCCGCGCAGGCAAAGCTTGCCGCGGTTGACGGGATGGTCGGGGTTGCCTTCCGCCTTGGTCGGGCGCCCATCGTTGACCTTCACCACCATGCCGCAGCCCGCCGGACACTCCCGGCACACGGTGGCGAAAAACTGCGGCCGTCCAGCCTCTTGTCGCGGGTCGGGCACAAGCAGCGGCAGGATGTGCTCGGGGTTCTGGCAAGCGGACAATCCGGAGGCGGCGCCCACGACCCCCAGCGTCTTCAGGAACGTCCTCCGGCTCGTACCTGGGTCCGCAACCTCGATTTGTACGAGATCGGGTTTCATCTTAGTGATGGCAGGCTCCGAAGCAGTCGGTGCGGGCGTTCATGGAGCGGTGGCAGGTGATGCAGGTGCTCATGCTGAAGGTGACTTGATCGCGCACGCGGTCCATGCTGCCAACGCCGCCGTGGCAGGTCTGGCACTGAATGCCCGCCGCGATATGGGGCTGATGGGTGAAGCGAACATAATCGGGCACCCAGGTGACACGCTTCCAGGGAATGGGAATCTGCTCGCGCCAATAGGCGTGCAGCTTTTGGACCTCGGGGTATTGCGGGATGACGACGCGGTGACAGCCCATGCACTTCAGCTCGGAGGGGATGCCGGCGAAGGTCGAGCGGCCGGCGTCCACGTGGCAAAAGGCGCAGGGAATGCCGCGCTCATAGTGGATTTTGTGACTGAACGAGATCGGTTGCCGGGGCGCGGCGCGGAGGTGCAGGTTATGAGAAAAATACACCCCCAGGAAGACGCTGAAGAGCGCCGCCGCCACCACTGCCAATGCGCGTAGACCGAACATCCCGTTGCTGTCCGTGGTCGGAATGGTCTTGGTTGCTTTCGATGCTGCGTTAGGACGCCGACATCCAGCGCCCATGCCCGCGCCAAAGCGCCCCGGCGAGCAAGCACCAGGCGGGCAGGTACAACATGCCGTCCCAACTGAAGAACATCCACAGGCTGCGCCAGCTCAGCAGGGTCCAGCCGCCGTATTGCAGCGCCAAGGCTAGCGGATGCAAGGTGCGCCAGCGCGGGATTTCCGCCGTACGGCCCTTTTGCGCCAGCCACTCCCAACCCAACCCCAACAGCGTGACGAGGCACCCCAGCGCCGGGCTGAACCACAACCAGACCATGCCGGGGTCGGGGGCGCCGGTGAAATGCCGGACCTGGATTGCCGAGGCCCACACGCAGTAGGGCAGCGCCGCGATGGTCAGCAGGATGCGAGAGCGGATTCTCATTCCGGCTCCCGTTCGCCTCCCGCATTCCTCGCGCCTATCTCTTCCGCCGCGCTCATTGCGCCCGCTTCGTCCTCTGGATGGGTCCAGGTATGGGCGATGAGGTTCATCAGCGCGACGCCGATCGCCGCCACCAGAAACGTGTGGACATAGCTGCCCGGCAGCCGCAGGACCAGATAGGTGAGGATCCAGACGCCGAGCAATGCGGCGGTCACGACCCACATCAGCCGCGCGATCGCCTTGGGCGCCGCGGGCCGGCCGGTGCGCGGAGTTGCGATCGAGAGCGCTGTCTCAAATCGGCCGCTCATCATCGGCTCTGTTTCATCTCCACCTCCGGCCCAGTGCGTTCCGATCCGGACCGCCCCAGCGGGTTTTCACCTTCGCATTTGTATACCGGAGCGATATTCCTGGGTCAGTATTCTCCCGGCGGAAATGCGGAAGCTGTTCAATATTGCACAGCATCGTCGTTTTGATGCCGCGGGGGCGACCGAAGGTGGCACGGCCACTTTTTGCGGGATTACGCCGCGCGTCCCGTTTTGCGGGCCCGTGGCCCCAGGCCGGCGCTGCGCTTCGCCGGGGCCGCGCCTGCATTGTTTCCCGGGGGCGCAGCACGCGCCACTGGCGCGTCCTGCCCATTCCGAATTTCGCAGCCCTTCGCGCCGATTTTGCCCACGGGGCAAAGCGGCGCGACCCCGCGAATGGTGTAGCGATGCCAGGCGGGGCCGGTCGCCAAATCGCACTTGAGGGTGGCGTCAATCACCTTGATGGTGTCGAGGATGCGGGGGTCTTGCGCGGAGCGGAGGCCGTAGCGCACCAGGCCCAGGGCATCGGGGCTGACCACCGCGGCTGCCGGCGGCGGCGTTTCGCCTTCTGGCCGGTTCTTAAGTTTCAAAATCACATCCGTGACCGACCCGGTTTCCAACACTTCCGGGGGTGCGAGGCGGAGGTAATAGCCGTGGACGCCGGTTTTGCGGGCCAGCGGGGTGCCGGTCGCGTATTTCCATTGATCAATGTTGGCGTTCCACCGTGTCGGCGGTCTGGCGAAGGAATTCGGCGACGCTGGGTTCACCCGCAAGGTCGGCAAAATCGGCGGCGGCGAGCAGGGCGGCGACTTCGACCGCCATGGTGTAGGTCGAATAGCCGGAATTTTCTTCCCAGCGGTCCTGCTCCGACTCCGGCCCATGCCGGACCAGAAATCCCGCCGCGGCCCGTACGGTCGGCCACGGGTCGAGAACGGATAACTGCCCGGCACGGCGAAGCAGGTCGGCGAGCAGGATGACGAAGCCGGTGCCATCCATCTGAATCCCGTTCCAGGCCGGAGTTCCATCCAACCACATGTTCTGCGGCCAATGGCCATCCAGGTCTTGCGTGCTCATCAAATAGGAGCGCGTGCGCCGCGCACCCTCCGAATCCCCAGCCGCGAGCAGGCCACCGGCTGACTGGACTAAATCCCGCGGCCAAACCACGTGATAGCCGGTGACGTCGCGATCTCCCTTGGAAGCTCCCCAGGGAATGGACATGCTCGCGATCATGCCTCCGGGGAAGCGTTTCGAGCAAGCCGAAATCGCGCGTGTCGGCCCGGTCGACGTCAGGGTAATAGACTTCGTTGATGATGCCGTGAGACACGGTGAACCAGAGGCGGCTTTGCCCGTTGATTGCGGTTCCGACCCCGCACTTGCTGCTCGAGGTCCAGCGGGCCGCTATACCCGGGTGGCCGGGGGCCATATTGCCGCGCGCATTGTGAGAGCTCATGTTGCGACTCACTTTCCCAGATTCATAACTATGCCGCCCGCCGGCGCTGCGCGACCGCGCAGGTCAGCGCCGCGATGCCCAGACCGGCCGCCGCCAGCCAGCCACGGTGCGTGGTTTGCCAAAACTGGGCGCTGCTCCCGTGCGCACGGCGGTCGAAGATTCCATGCGCCCCAGGATCGCCGGGCACCGGCTCGAAAAGATTGTTGGGGCGGTCGGGGCGGACCGGTTCCGGCGTCTGCTGCCCGGCGTAGGCGGTGCGCGCCAGATACCGATCCAGCAATCCGGGCGCGAATTTGTTGGCCTCGATGGCTTGCACGGTCGGTCCGCCGACGAACACCTCCCGCCGCTTGTGGTGCGCGGCCCAAACAATCGCTTCGGCGGCGACTTCGGGCTGAAAGATGGGCGGCACGGGCTGGGGGTGGCGGGGCAGCCGAGTTTTGCACCAATTGAATTGCGGCGTATTGAGGGCGGGCAACTGCACCATGGTGAGGTGAATATGGCTGCGATCGTGGATGAGTTCGGATCGCAGAGAGTTGGTGAATCCCCGAATCGCATGCTTGGCGCCGCAGTAGGGGGCTTGCAGCGGAATCGAGCGGTACGCCAACGCCGAGCCCACCTGCACGATCGCTCCTCGGTCGCGGGGAAGCATCCGCTTGACGGCAGCCATGGTGCCGTACACGGTTCCAAGATAGGTGACCTCCGTCGCCCGCTTGAACTCCTCGGGCGTCATTTCCTTGAACGACGAAAAGATGGTGGTCATGGCGTTGTTCACCCAGATCGAGATCGGCCCGAAGCGCTCTTCGACTGCTTCCGCCGCGGCCTCGACCTGGTCGCTATGCGCGACGTCGGTAGAAAGCGCCAAAGCCTCGCCGCCTGCCGCCTCGACGTCGGTGCGGGCGCCTTCCAGTCCATCCTTCCCCCGAGCGAGGAGCCCGATGCGCGCCCCGCGGCGCGCAAAGGCGCGGGCGGTAGCGCGGCCCACCCCCGCCGACGCTCCCGTGATCACTACCACTTCCGGGCTCCGGCCGTCCCTCAACGCCATCTTGCTCCTTCCTCTTCGCTTCGATTCGCTTCGGGTACGTCGCGGCGCGCCTTTTTCCCAGTTTCCAGGTAGCGACAACGCCGGTGCGGGCAGCTCACCTGCCTGCTATGTCCGGCTCGGTCGCTTAACAGCCTGATTCTGGGGGCATCGAGACGGGCGGAGCCGTTCAATTCCGGACATAGTGGGCACGGGCCGTGGAGCGGGGCGGGGCGATACGGGGCGTCTGGCGTTGTCCTCGGTCGGGCGCGAATCCTCACGTGGCATCCAGCCACGCTGCGGTTCGCGCCCGACCTGCGTCCTAGCCAACCACCCCGTCTCGCCCCTTCCGAGAGTCGC
>DATNED010000065.1:0-5587 GCA_035553115.1 Terriglobales bacterium
TCCATCACCTGCGAGTGCGCGGTCTCTTCCGCGCGCAGCTTCGATTGCATGGCGGCGTTGTCGGGAGTTTGCGCCGCAAGGCAGAGCGCGCACGCGGTGGCAGCAAGGGCAAGGCGCTGGAGCATGCGGAGATTATAGACCTGCGCGGAGGCACCCGCCGGCTGGAGCCCGCGCCAACTTTCAGGGCTGCTTTGCCGGCGGCGGGGCCGGGTAGGTGGAGGCGCCGGCGCGGGCGGGCGAATCCCAGATCGCGTTGAAGAGGAACTTGTAGGTGCCGTGCGACTGCGCCCGCCACTGCGGTTTGAAGCCGAACAGGTAGATGCGTCCCTTGCCGTAGGCGGCCACCAGCGCGGCCGCCTTGCCCTCGATGCGCTCAGGGTGCAGCAAGTAGCCGCTGGCCAGCGGATTCACGCCATTCGGGTACGAGGCCAGCACCGCGCCCTGGAAGTTCTTCTTGGGCTCGAAGGCGGGGCCGTTCTCGAACATCACCGTCGCATCCGAGCCCAAGCCCCACAGGCCGGGCAGTTCGGGCTTGCCGCTCGCCGGCGGCGGAATCTCGACCCGCAGCAGCGAGCCCGAGCAGTAGAACTGGTCCGGCTTGAGCTTGTCGAGCACGTTGGTCACCGGCAGTCCGAATTGTTCGATGGCGTACAGCGAGGCGTTGTTGAACGTGATCAACGTGCCGCCCGCCTCGACGAACTGCCGCAGCGCCTCGCTGCCTTGCGGGCCCACCCCGCCGACGTACTCGCCCGGCAGGGTTCCGGGGGCGAAGCCGTTGAGAATCTGGTTGTTGCCCGCATCGGGCAGGATGATCACGTCCAGCCGGTCGCGCAGCCCGCTGGCCTGGATGTCGCCATTGTGCAGCGTGATCGGCGCGAAGCCGTATTGCTCGAGAATCCAGCGCGTCCAGCCTTCGTCGCTGTTGGGCGACCAGGAGCGGTAGAGCCCGACCCGGGGCGCATGCGCCATTTCCATGGCGTTGGGCGCGGAGGCATCCGCCTGAACCTCGATCGGTGCCGCCTTCACGATCTGCTGCACCGCGTCGGCGCTGGCGCCGGTCACCACCGCCGTGCCCGCCTCCGGCGCCGGACCCGCCGTGAAGCCCACCTTGGCGCCGAGCTTGAGCAATCGGTTGATCGCCGCGAAGTGCTCGTTGGTTTCGGGTCCGAGCAGGTAGGTGCTGCCGCTGCCCTCCACCCTGCCCGCGGGTTCGGTCCAACTGCTGAGCAGCCGCAGGCCGCCGGTTTGCGCCGCCGTCAGCGGCTGCAGCACGGCGTCGGCCTCGACCCCCATCTGCAGCGGCAGCGTCCAGCCGGCGACGTCGTAGGGGCGGACCGGGGTGCCGTCTTGCAGGATGCTGGGGTAGTCTTGCGGCTCCATCAGCTCTTTGGCGAGGCCGGCGAAGGGCTGGTTCATCAGGATGACCCAGGCGCCGGCGGCGTAGCTGCGTCCGTTGGCCTGGATCGGCGCGGTGGCTTGGCGCACCTCGAGGCCGTTGGTGAAGAAGACCTGGGCGAGCGCGGCGGCTTCGCTGCGGTGGGGCTGGTTGGCGGGGATGATGTAGGCGTAGGGCGGATTGTCGGTGAACTGCTGGATGGTGTCCCGCCCCGCCTGGTACTTGTTGTAGAGCATCTGCTCGCGGTACTTGGCGGCGGTGTCGAGCACCGACATCGAGGCCGCCTGCATGTAGCGCACCGCATCGCCCAGCCGCCACCAGCCGCCATCCCAGGGGCTCGAATAGAAGACACCCGAGGTCAGGCTGCGGTAGTTCGGCGGGAAGTCGCGCACGGTGTAGAAGTGCGGCGTGGCGTAGCCGTAGAGCGCGGTCTCGGTGAAGAAGGCGATCGAGTTGCGGAAGATGCCGGTGAAATCCTGGAAGCCGGGATACCAGTTGTCAAAGCCCACCCGGCTGATGGCGCCGGGCATGCTGTGCTCGTCGAGGTAGGCGGCCATGTCCACGCCCAGCGCGTTGAGCCAGCGCATCATCAGCGGCTGGATGTTGCTCGAAATCGGCTCGACGAACGGGGGGATGAAGATGCGCGCCGGGAACGGGGCGGTCTGGTGGTGGGTGTAGAAGATCTCGGGGTTCCAGTCGAGCTCCTGGCGGGTGATCTCCTGCGACTCCAGCATGTTGTTCATGTAGCCGTCGCGGTTGTTGTCGTGCCCGACGTACTCCTGGTAGAGATCGGGCAGCGGGCTCACCTCGAAGCGGGTGCCCAGGTTCTTGCGGTACCAGGCGACCACTTCGTTCTGGCCGTCGGGGTTGAGCGTGGGCCACAGAACGAGAATCACATTGTGCAGGATGGCGTCCACTTCCGGATCGTTCTGGCTCGATACCAGCTTGTAGGCGAGCGTGACCGATTGCTGCGCGCCGGCGACCTCGGTGGAGTGCATGCCGCCATCCACGTGGACGAAGATCTTGCCTTCGCGCGCCAGCGCATGCGCGCCCGCGTCATCGAGGCCGCGCGCCCAGGTCAGCCGGCGGTTCACGTCCTTGTAATGGTCGAGTTGGGCAAGGTTCTCGGGGGAGGAAATGAGCGCCAGATAAAAATCCAGGCCGCGGGTGGTCTTGCCCACGTTCACCAGCTTGATGCGATCGGAGCTTGCGGCCAGCTTGCGGTAGTAGCCCAGCGCGTCGTCGTAGCTGGCGAGGTAGAAGTCGTCGCCGGGCGTGTGGCCCAGCACCGAGGCCGGGGTCGGGACCTTGGGGTTCGCCGCGGGAGCCTGGGCGGAGAGAGCCGCCGCCAGGGCCAATGCAAGAAGAGCGCAGGAAGCTCGCATGGGCCTAGATTTTACAACGGGATTGCTACGGCAAATGCAGCAGCGAGCGCAGCCAGGCCGCGCCCCGGGGCGGCGGATCGAAGTTCGTCATCATCCACAGGCTGCTCACCCGGCGGGCGGTGGGAAAGGTCAGGCTCTTGCCGTCGGGCGCGAGGGTGAAGCGCATGGTCGGATTCGAGTCGGCGTGGGGGGTGAAATCGGGGCCGATGTCGCCCATGCGGCGCTGCGCGCCGGTCGCGGCGTCCACCTGAACCAAGTAGTTGTGGTGCGGAACGGAGACGATGCCGTAGAGCGACTTGCTGTCGGGGGAAAAGGCCGCCGCGGGCGATTCGAATTTGCCCAAGGCGCGTTCGTGCCGGCCATCTGGCGCAATCAGCCGGAGCAACAGATCGTCCGGGGTCTGAAACGCGATCCACTTTCCATCGGGCGACCAGACCGGAATGAAGTTGTTGGCGCCCTTGCGCAGCAGGCGGGCCGGTGCCTGGCCGCTGGTGGGGGCGATCATGAGGTCGGCGTTGTTGCCGTGCACCGCGATGAAGGCGGCTTCGCTGCCGTCGGGCGACCACGCCGGGGCCACTTCAATCGCGTGGCTGTCGCTGGTGAGCCGCACTGGATTGCCGCCCGCCACCGAGGCGATGTAGAGCTTGACGTCCCCGGTCGCGGTGCCGAAGCGCGCATAGAGAATGCGGTCGGCGTTCGGCGACAGCACCGGTCCCAGCTCCACCACGCCCGGCGGGTCGGAGTTGGGCACCAAGCGCTCCTGGGTGGCGCCGCTCGAATCCTTGGAGAGCAGCCATATGCGGGGGCCGGCGGGGCCGCCGGTCTGGTAGAGCAGCACCGGCTGGTGCAAGGCCCAGCCCGGCCCGACGTTGTCGGCGCCGTTGGCCAAAATGGGCTCGACCACCGCATTGCTGAGCTGAGCCGCCACCACTTCGAAGCTGCCGGTGGTGCGGCCCACAACCACGCGCGTGCCATCCGGCGAAACCGAAGGCTGGAACAGCGGCGCCAGCGTGGCGGTGAGCTGCTGCAGCTTTCCGGTCCGGATGTCGCCGAGATGGAGCTGGATATCCATTTCGCCGCCGCGCGTGGTGGCGTCCATCACCACGTGGCGGCTGTCGGGCATCCAGGAGAAAAACGTGGTGAAGGTATGCGGTGTCAAACCCGGGAACACCCGCCGCGGCGGGTTCTTGGGGTCGGCCGGGAGCGGCAGCAGCCAGGCTTCTTCCTTTCCGCGGGCGGCATTGAGAAAGAGCAGCAACTGCTTGCCGTCGGGCGAGAACGCCATCTGCGGCTGGTTCACGATTTGCTTGGCTGCGAACGGCGCGGGCTGGTACAGCGTCCAGGGCGCGCCCGCAGGAGGACCGCCCGGGGGCGCGGTGTAGACCTGGTAGCGCCCGTTCGCGTCCGCCTGCAGAACGGCCCAGGCGCGCGGTGAGATGGCGCCGACACGAAGATCGCTGTTATTGGCGAAGGCGTAGAGCTTGCGCGGCGTTCCGCCCACCGCAGCCACGCTCCAGATGACCCCGGCAGAATCATTGAAGATGATGCTCTGGCCGTCACCGGACCATCCGAAGATGCCGCCGACGCTGGCTCCGTGCGTGACCTGGATCGGCGCTGGATTATTGAGGTAGCGCACGAACACTTGATCCGGGTCGCCGGATGCGGGCGCGTCGGCATAAGCCACCGCGTTGCCGTCGGGAGACCACGCCGCGGTGGTGGCGGTGGTGGTGGCGGCAAACGGCGCCAGGCGGACCTGGGCGAGGTCGCTGCCGCTGCGGTTCAGCGCGAACAGCGCGGTCAATGCCGATGCCGCCACCGCGGCCAGCGCGATCCTCGTCCAGTTCGTGCCCCGCCGCGCCCGCGGCGCAGCCGCGCCCGCCAGCGCGGGCATGGCCAGCGACGAGGAGAGGTTGGTGGGCTCCTCCGCCGCGGCCAGCGCGAATTCCAGATCGGCGGCGGTCTGAAAGCGCTGCCGCGGGTCCTTCTCCAGACAGCGGCGCACGATGCGATCGAGGCCGGCGGGCAGCGCGGTGCCGGTCAGCGAGATTTCCGGGGGCTCATCGCGCAGGATGGCGGTCAGCACCTCCATGCTGCTCGCCGCCTTGAAGGCGCGCTCGCCCGAGAGCATTTCGTACAGCACCGCGCCCAGGGCGAAAATATCCGAACGCGCGGTCGCCGTTTCGCCCCGCACCTGCTCGGGCGCCATGTACCCGGCCGTGCCCAGCACCATGCCGGGCATGGTCGCCGCGCTCGGGGCCATCGCCATCGTTTGCGCCTCGCCCGTCGCGCCCGCGCCCGGCAAGGCCTTGGCCAGGCCGAAATCCAGGATTTTTGCGCGCCCGTCGCCCAGCAGAAAAATGTTCTCCGGTTTCAGGTCCCGGTGGATGACGCCCTGCTCGTGGGCTGCCGCCAGCCCCTGGGCGATATTGCGTGCGATCGCCACCGCCCGCCGCACCGGCAGCTTGCCCTGCGCCAGCTTCGCGCGCAGGGTTTCGCCCTGGAGCAGCTCCATCACCAGAAAGGGCGCGCCTTGGTACTCGCCGATGTCGTAGATGGCGAGCAGGCTGGGGTGGTTCAGCGCCGCGATCGTGCGCGCTTCCTGCTTCAGCCGCTGCAGCAGTCCCGGGTCGGCAGACCCGGCCGCGCTCAAAACCTTGATCGCCACCTCGCGCCCCAGCCGTGGATCGCGGGCACGGAACACCTCGCCCATGCCGCCCGCTCCCAGCAGCGCGACAATTTCGTACTCCCCCAGTCGGCTGCCCGGTGCCAGTGGCATTCGAGCCATCCTACCACGCCGGCCCGTGCG
>DATNED010000066.1:0-33669 GCA_035553115.1 Terriglobales bacterium
AGGGGACGCGAGCACGCGCTTGAGCGCTCCGGCATTGACATTTTTCTCCGCTCCCGACGGCAGCGAACGGATGACCGTGTTGGACGGGGTTTCCGTAAGCATGCTTGCGGGCGCGGGCGCGGGCGACGCAGCGCTGCCCAGCGCCAACGCCCGCCAGCCGGTTGCGGTGAGCGCCAAAGCGATGACCTGGAGCGGGCGCAGCAAGGGCGCGCAGAAGGCGAACGGCGTTGCGGTGTTCACTGGGGGCGTGAGGGTGATGCAAGCGCCGAACCTCTTGCGGGCGGATTCCCTGCGGGTGGACGCCGATCGCCAGCAGCTCTTGGCGGAAGGTCACGTATTGACCTCAACCCAGCAGTCCAAGGACCAGGGAGCGGTGACGGTGGCGGCGGCGAGGTTGGAATATGACGCGGCCATTCGGGAGGCGGTATATACCGGCCGGGTGACGATGCAGCAGGGGAGCTCGCGACTTGAGGCACCGAGACTCGAGGTGTATTTGCGCCCCGGGGGTTTGGAGCGGGCGGTGGCAAGCCAAGGCGTGAAGCTTGATCAACCTCGCCGTCGCGGGACGGCAGAAACCGTGGACTACAAGTTCGGAACCGGACAAATTCAGATGAGTGGCGGAACTCCCAGCATTTTTGATGCCGAACAGGGCACAATCAGCGGGGATCCCTTGACTTTTTCGCTTGCGAGTGATGAAATTCAGGTGGGAAGCAAGACGGGCGTACGCGCGACGGGCCGAACCATCGTGCATAAGTGATTTATTTTCAACTTCCTGCGGCAGTGTTTGGCTATGCAACGCCTCTCGACCGACCAGATCGGCAAACTCTACAAGGGTCGCGCCGTGGTCAACGGAATAAGTATCACGATCGAGCGTGGCGAGGTCGTCGGGCTACTGGGTCCGAACGGGGCAGGCAAGTCCACAACGTTCCACATGATCGTCGGACAAGTGGCCCCGGATATGGGACGCATCCTGCTCGACGAGCACGACATTACCCAGCTGCCGATGTATCAGCGGGCGCAATTGGGAATCAGCTATCTGCCCCAGGAGTCGTCGATATTTCGCAAGCTCACAGTCGAGCAGAATTTGCTAGCGATTCTAGAAATGCAGCCCATCGCACCGGTGGCGCGCCGGGAGCGGCTGGAGCAGCTGATCGAGCAATTCGGCTTGGGAAAGGTGAGGCAGAGCTTGGGGTATTCGCTCTCGGGCGGGGAGCGGCGGCGGGTAGAGATCGCGCGCGGGCTAGTTCTGGAGCCCGCGTTCATCCTCTTGGACGAGCCCTTCAGCGGCATTGATCCATTGGCAGTATTGGATTTACAGCGCATTATTTCGCGACTCCGCGCCGATAACATCGGGGTGCTGATCACCGACCACAATGTGCGCGAGACGCTGAACGTGACCGACCGCGCCTACATCATCCATGACGGGCGAATCTTCCGTATGGGCACGCCGGCGGAGTTGGGCGACGACGCCGAAGTGCGGCGGGTGTATTTGGGCGAGAGCTTTAGCTTGGTGTAGACGAACGCGCCATGCCTCCAGGACCCAGAATTGCAATTGTTCCGAAGGTCACGGTCAAGCAGACCCTGACGCCGGGCTTGGTGCAAATGGTCAACATTTTGGCCATGAACAAGCTCGAACTGCAGGAGGCGATCACGCAGGAGCTGCTGGAGAATCCATTGTTGGACGAGGCGCAGGAGGACGCGCCGCCGACCCTGGAGGAACTGGTCAAGCTCGAGCAAGAGGTCGAAGCCGAGCGGCGCAATGAGCAGGCGGGCGAGATCATTCCGCGAGCGGCGGGCGAGGAGACGGGCGAATCTGGAATCGGTGGCAATGCGGAGTTCGACCCAACGGCGACCGCGGACGGCGCGGCGCAGATTGCGGGCGAAATCGCGGGCACCGAAGCCGGCAGAGAGGCTGCGAACGAGGCTGCCAACGAGGCTGCGACCGAGGCTGCCAACGAGGCCGCAGGCGAGGCCGGCAAGGACAGCTTTGACGAGATTGACTACGGCGACTTCTTCAAGGATTATCTCGACCCTGGGTACCAGCGTCCGGAGCGCGAAGACGCAGAACGGCCTTCGTTCGACAATTTTCTCAGCGCGCCGACGACGCTGACCGACCATTTGCGCTGGCAGCTGAGCGTGGAGAGCTTTGCCGACCAGCCGCAGGCTGCGGAATTGCGGGCGGCTTGCGAAGCCATCATCGGCAATTTGGACGAAGACGGGTACCTCACCGCGGAAAACGAGCATGGGCGGCGCCCGCTGCGTGTGGACGAGATTGCCGAGAGCGAAGGAATGCTGGAGGAGGTCGTGCACGATGCCCTGGATATCGTGCAGCACTTCGATCCGCCCGGGGTGGCGGCGCGCGACCTGCGCGAATGCCTCTTGATCCAGCTCTTTCAGCTTCCGAGCGTGCAGATCCTGGCGATCACCTTGGTCAGCGAGCATCTCGCGGCCCTGCAGAACCCCAGGCATCAGGAGCTGGCGCGCATGCTGAACGTCTCGACGGCCGAGATCGAGCATGCGCTGAAGGAGATCCGCAAACTCGATCCCTACCCCGGACGGCGGTACAACCCCAGCAACACGCGGCTGATCGAACCCGACGTCGCATTCGTGAAGGGCCGCGTGGAGCGGTGCCATGTGTGCGGATCGGAGAGCTGCCGCAACCAATACCAAATCGTGATGAACGACGATGGCATGCCCAGCCTCAGCCTCAATCATCAGTACCGCGAGATGAAGTGGGGGCGCGAGCAGCGCGAGGCCGGTCGGTACGTGAAGGAGCGATACGCCAGCGCCATCCAATTCCTGCGCAACCTGGAGCAGCGCAAGCAGACCATCGCCAGGGTGTGCCACGCCATCGTCGAGCGGCAGGGGGACTTCCTCGACTTCGGCATGGATTTCTTGAAGCCGATGATGATCAAAGAGGTGGCCGAAGAGATCGGTGTGCATCCCTCGACCGTCAGCCGCGCGGTGGCCAACAAGTACGTGCACACCGCGCAAGGCGTCTACGAGCTGCGCTTCTTCTTCACCGAAGGGGTGCAGGGCACGCGCGGCGGCGAGACCTCGCTGCTGATCCTGAAGCGGCGGGTGAAAAAGCTGATCGAGGGAGAAGATCCGTCCAAGCCGCTGACCGACGACCAGATCACGGCGATCCTGAAGGAGCAGGGGATCGAGGTGACGCGGCGGACGGTGGCGAAATACCGCGAGGACATGCGGATTCCGTCCACGCACCAGCGGCGGGTGCGGCCGAGTTGACAGGGTCGCGCTGAACGTTGACAGTGGAAGCGTATGCCACGCCGTGCCGCGCGCAAACCGGGCAAGCAGCAAGCCGCACCGGGCGGGGAATTCCACCTGGTCATCATCACCGGCCTGAGCGGCAGCGGCAAGGGCTCGGTCGTGAAGGTATTCGAGGACTCGGGCTATTACTGCGTGGACAACCTTCCGGTGGGGCTGCTGCCGCGCTTCATCGAGCTGGTGCAGCAGAGCGATGAGATCAGCCGGGTGGCGTGCGTGGTGGACATCCGCGAGGGGACGCGGCTGGGCAGCCTGCCGGAGATCCTGAAGGAGCTGCGCCAGCCGCGGCTGCGGCTGACGCTGCTGTTCCTCGAGGCCAGCGACGAAGCCATTATCCGGCGCTTCAGCGAGACCAGGCGGCCGCATCCGCTGGCCAGCCGCGCGCGCGATGGCGAAGGCCAAGTCAAACGCGGCATCGCAGCGGAGCGGCGGGCGTTGACCAAGATCCGCGCCGGCGCGGACATGGTGATTGACACCTCGAAATTCAACGTGCACGAACTGCGGGCGTTCATCCAGGAGAGGGTGGTGCAGAGCGGGCTCGCGCCCGGGCTGCAAGTCGGGCTATCGAGCTTCGGGTTCCGCAATGGGGTGCCGAGCGATGCCGATCTGGTGTTCGATGTGCGCTTCCTGCCCAACCCGAACTACATTGCCTCATTGCGGCCGCAGACCGGCCGCGACCCGAAAGTGGGCGAGTACATTCGGTCGTTCCCGCAGACCGCGGAATTCCTCGCGCGGATCCGGGATTTGCTGGCGTACCTGATTCCGCACTACACCAAAGAAGGCAAGAGCTACCTGAACATCGCAGTGGGATGCACCGGCGGGCGGCACCGCTCGGTGTACATCGCCGAAGCGCTGCGGAAGGAGCTGCGGCGGCTGGGATACCGCCCGTCGCTTTCGCACCGGGATCTCTGAAGTTGGTGGTTGATCGCTGCTAGCGGGCCATCGCGCGCATGAGAGAGTTCTTCCGATTATTGCGCTACGTCCGGCGGTACAGCGCGCATTTTGTGGCGGCGCTGGTCCTGATGGCGATCTCCGCCGCGCTGGCGGCAGGGGTGGCGCTGCTGCTGGGGCCGGTGCTGGACAAGTTCCTCAAGCCTGCCTCCGGAGGCGGGCCCATCATACTGCTGCAGCAGCGGCCGCCGCTGCTCAACCACAACATCTACCTGAATAGCTTCATGCCGCCGGGGTTCAGCCACAATCCCGCCTCCATCATCGCGCTGGCGATCGTGAGCTTTTTCATGATCACGGCGGCGAGCGAGTACCTGGGCACCTACCTCGTCAACTATGTCGGCTACGGCGCCATCACCGATCTGCGCAATGCCCTGTTCGAAAAGCTGACGCGGCAGTCGGCGGCGTTCTACCAGCGCCATGCGACCGGACGGCTGATGTCCACCGTGGTCAACGACATCGAGCGCATCCAGACCGCCGCCTCCGCCTCGCTCGCCGACGCGGTGCAGCAGTTCTTCACCTTTTTGTTCTTCGCCGCGGTGCTGCTGCTGCTGAACTGGAAGCTGACGTTGTACGCGGTGATGCTGACGCCGCTGGTGATTGTGCCCAGCATCTGGCTGGGCAAGCATGTCCGGCACACCACCCGCAAGGGGCAGGACGAGATGGCCGACGTGCAGCACATTCTGCACGAGACCTTGACCGGGCACCGCATCGTCAAGGCCTTCTCCATGGAGGAGCGGGAGATTGCCCGCTTCCGGGCCGCAGCGCGGCGGCTGCTGCGGTACAACCTGCGCTACGTGATGCAGCAAGGGATCAGCTCGCCGCTGATGGAGATTCTGGGCGCGGTGACGATCGTGCTCTTCCTGTTCTATGCCCGCGGCGCGGTGGCGCAGGGAGCGATGACGACCGGCATGGTGGTCGGGTTCCTGTATGCGCTGGTCAAGCTCTACGAGCCGCTGCGCAGGATGGCGGGGATCTACAACAGCTTCCAGACCGCGGCCGGATGCTCGCAGCGCGTATTCGAGCATTTGGACGCCAGGGAAGAGGTCAGCGACCGGCCGGGCGCGCGCGGGATGGCGCCGTTTCGCGAGGGCATCCGCTTCGAACAGGTCGGATTCGAATACGCGCCGGGCGAGCTCTTGCTGCGCGGCGTGGAGTTCGAGGTGCGGCGCGGCGAGATGGTGGCGCTGGTGGGATCGAGCGGCGCCGGCAAGACCACGCTGGTGAATTTGATTCCCCGCTTCTTCGATGTCACCGCCGGGCGCGTGCTGATTGACGGCACGGACGTGCGGACGGTCACCCAGCGCTCTCTGCGGCAGCAGATTGCCTACGTCACGCAAGACACGATCCTTTTCAACGACACGGTCGAAAATAACATCGCGTATGGCAATCCGTCGGCGTCGCCCGAGCAAATCCGGATCGCCGCGCAGGCGGCGCTGGCCGAAGATTTTATCGCGGCCACGCCGCTCGGATACCGCACCCTGCTGGGCGAGCGCGGCCTGCGGCTCTCCGGCGGCGAGCGGCAGCGGATCGCGATCGCGCGCGCGTTGTTGAAGGACGCGCCCATCTTGATCCTGGACGAAGCCACCAGCGCGCTCGACAATGAGAGCGAATTGCTGGTGCAGCGCGCGCTGGCCAATCTGATGGCGCACCGCACCGTGATCGTGATCGCGCACCGGCTCTCGACCGTGCGCAGCGCGAACTGCATTCTGGCGCTCGAGGCTGGGCAGATCCTGGAGCGCGGCGCTCACGAGGAGTTGTACGCGCAGGGCGGAATCTACCGCCGGCTGCACGACCTGCAGTTCGCCGAGGCGGATGCGCCGGCCGTTGCGGCCCTGCCGGAAGGATAAAGCGGCCGTCCGCTAGCGGGCGGCGGTGCCGCCGGCCGCTTGCAGCGCCGCCAGCGCGACCGAAGTCAACGCAGTGATGCCGGTGCGGAGGGTGGGCTCGGGCAGCGGGGCGAACTTGCTGGAGTGAAGCGAGGGCAGCGGCACGCCGGTGCGCTGGCTCTGGGCGAGCGCCTCGGCGGACACTGCTCCCAGGTTGTAATCAAACAACGGGATCCGGTGCTCGAGCCCGAATGCGCCGAAGTCCTCGCTCGCCATCACCGGTTGCTGATGGAGGACATTGTTTGCGCCGAGCGCGTGCTTGAGCGCTGCCTCCATGCGAACGCTGAGCGCCGGATCGTTATAAAGCGCGGGCGTGTACTCGTAGACGCTGACCTCGGGAGGTTGATTGGCCGGCAAGGCGTCGGCGATGGCGATGCCATTGGCCATGCGTTTGATCGAAGCCAGGATGCGCTGGCGCACCTCGTCCTTGTAGGTGCGCACGGAAAGCAACAGGGTGGCGGAGTCGGGAATGATGTTGTTCTTGGTGCCCGCCTGGAGCGAACCCACCGTCACCACCGCCTGATCGAACGGAGAGGTCTCGCGGCTGACGATGCCCTGGAGCGCGGTGACCAGCTCCGCCGCCGCCACGACCGGATCTTTGCCCGCCTCCGGGCGCGAGCCGTGCGCGCTGATGCCGTGGAGGACAATTTTCACCGAAGTGGCGCTGGCCATGGAATAGCCAGAGACAAAACCGACGGTGCCGGCGGCGAGCGAGGGATCGTCGTGCTCGGCGAGCAAGAGATCGGGGCGGGGGAACCGCGTGTACATGCCGTCGGCCAGCATGGCAGCCGCGCCGTTGATGGTCTCTTCGGCTGGCTGCGCCACCATCTCGAGCGTGCCGTGCCATTGGGACTTGAGCCGTGCCAATGCGGCAGCCGTTCCCAGAAAGGCGGCCATGTGGATGTCGTGGCCGCATGCATGCATGACGCCCGGGACGCGGCTGGCATAGGCGCGGCCGGTTTGCTCGGTGACCGGGAGGGCATCGAGTTCCGTGCGGACCAGAACGACAGGGCCCGGGCCGTTGCGCAGGATTCCGACCACGCCGTAACCGTGCCACTCGGGATGGCCTGCGTAGACGCCGATATTGTCGGCAACCTCGTAGCCCAGCGCGCGCAGCTGCCCGGCGATGAAGCTCGAGGTCTTGGCTTCGAAGTGCGAGAGTTCCGGCGCCTCATGCAGCGATTGATACGTCTGCAGCAGGCCGGGCAGCTCCGCCTGAACCAGGGGCTGCACCTGCTGCGCCGCGAGCGGCGCAGCAGCCAGGGCGAGGGCGATAAGAATGAAGCGCATAGGGAAGCTCAGTGCATGCCGACGGATTCGCGCACGCTGGCAACCAGCGCCGCGGGATCGAATTGGACGCCGCGCTTGAAGACCGCGACGCCGTTCTCGAGGTCGCTGATGCTCCGGCTGGGGTCGCCCTTGACGACATAGAGGTCGGCTTGCTTGCCGGCGGCGATGGTGCCGGCGCGGTCGAGAATGCCAAGGTACCGGGCGCCATTTTCGGTGGCGATTTGGATGGCTTCGAGCGGGGTGAATCCCGCCTCGACCAGGAGCTCGATTTCGCGGTGGTCGCCGTAGTCGGGGATTACGCCGCCGCCGCCGGTGGGATCCAGGCCGGCAAGCAAGAGGCCGCCCTGGCTGGCGAAATCGCGCTCGAACTGCTCCTCTTTCGCAAACAGCGATTCCCAAACCGAGCGGCCGGCGCCGGCGGCGGTGCGGGAGCGGTTCTCGAGGTATTGCACCCGCGCCTCGGGGACCATGGCGGCAAGGGCGTCGCGCAGGTTGCGGTCCATGGGCGGACGATTGGGGACGAAGGTCTCGAAGATGGCCAGCGTCGAGGTCAGCGCCACATGGTGCTGGATCAGATCGTGAATGGTGGCCTGCACCTCGGGCGAGGCGATGTCGAGTTTGGCGTTGGTGGCAAACGTTGTGCCTTGCGCCGGGCACTGGTCGGGCTGCTTGCCGGGAACGAACTCGGTGTCCACGACGAATCCGTGCTCGAGGTCGTCAATGCCGAGCGCTGCGGCCTCGCGGAAGCCGATCGAGCAAAGATGGCCGGTGACTTTCTGATGTATTCCGTGCGCGGTGGCAATGGCGGCGGCCAGCTCGGCGCGGGTGATGTGCATGTAGGCCTTCCAATTGTCGGCGCCGACGCTGGCCCAGTACTGGACGAAGGCGCGGGCTTCGGCGGCATCCTTGAGGGAATGCAGCTGCGGGCCGATCGAGGGCGAGCCTTCAAGGTAGGGTCCGGTGGGAAAAATCTCGGGGCCGGGAAGGCGGCCGGCATCAATCTCGGCTTTGAGGTTGAGGTCGGCGTAGGGCTCGACCGAGCCGGTGGTTCGCATCGCGGTGACGCCGCCGGCAAGGTAGAGGCGAGGAAAACTGAAGGCTTGCTCGTTGTAGGTATTGCCGCCTGCGGGATAGAACATGTGCTCGTGCAGCATGACCAGACCCGGGAGCACGGTGTCGCCGGACAGATCCAACACTTTGGCTCCGGCGGGAATGGCGGCATCGGAGCCTACCTGCGCAATCTTGCCGTTCTCGATCACCAGCGTCTGATCGGCGCCAGCAGGGGCGCCGGTGCCGTCAATGACACGGACATGGGTAAGGACGAGAATGGCGGGCGGCGCAGTCTGCGCCGGCGCGGCGACGCCAAGCGCAAGGGCAGCGAGAATCAGGCGCATGTCGGAGAGTGTAGCAAGGACCCAATGCATCGTGCTGGTCGCAGGGCCAGCATTTACACTTAAGAAGTGAGCGCAAAACTGCTGGACGGGGCGGCCGCGGCCGCGGCGATACGGGCGGAGGTGGCGGCCGGGGTACGCGCGCTGGGCGGGAGGCCGCCGGGGCTGGCGGTCATCCTGGCCGGGAACGATGCGGCGTCGGAGGTGTACGTCCGCAGCAAGACCCGCGCCTGTCATGAGCTGGGGATCTACTCCGAGCAGGTGCTGCCGCCGGACACGGTGACCACCGCGGAGATGCTGGCGCATGTGGCCGCGCTCAACGCGCGCGAGGATATTGACGGAATTTTGGTGCAGCTTCCCTTGCCGAAGCAGGTGGACACCGCCAGGGTGCTGCTAGCGGTGGCGCCGGAGAAGGATGTGGACGGGTTCCACCCGGTGAACCTGGGCAACCTGGTTTCGCAGCGTCCGGGGCCGCGACCGTGCACGCCGGCCGGAATCATCGAGCTGCTCGAGCGCAACCAGATCGAGATCGCGGGCCGCGAAGCGGTGGTGGTGGGGCGGAGCGACATCGTGGGCAAGCCCTTGGCCCTGCTGCTGCTGCACCAGCACGCCACCGTCACCATCGCGCACTCGCGCACGCGCAACCTGGAGCAGGTTTGCCAGCGGGCGGAGCTGCTGTTCGCGGCAATTGGCAGGCCGGGCATGCTGAACGAGCGCCACCTCCGGCGCGGAGCCGTTGTCGTGGACGTGGGCGTGAACCGCATCACGCAGGCCGAAGAGGTCGAAAGATTTTTCCCTGGAAACGAAAAGCGACGCGAGGAGTTCGCCAGGCGGGGCAGCACGCTGGTGGGGGACGTGGACCCGCGCGCGGCGTGCGCGCTCGCCAGCGCCTTCACGCCGGTGCCTGGGGGGGTGGGGCCGCTCACCATCGCGATGTTGATGAAGAACACCCTCGCTGCTGCGCAGCGGCGTCGCGAACCGAAATGACACGGATCGGATTGACGGGCGGGCTGGCGAGCGGCAAAAGCACGGTAGCGGAGATGCTGCGCGCCCGTGGCGTGCCGGTGATTGACGCCGACGCGCGGGCAAAGCAGATTCTGCAGGGCGAAGCCAGGGCGGCGGTGCTGGCCGAGTTTGGCAACGAAATCCTGAGCGAGGACGGCGTCGCAATCGCTGCCGAGAAACTGGCCGCCGTGGTGTTTGCCGCGGGCGCGGAGGCCAAGCTGGCGGCGCTGAATCGCATCCTGCATCCTCGGACAATCAGGGCCCAGGAGGCCGAGCTGCGGCGGCTTGAGGCCTCGGGAGCGCGCGCAGCTGCGGTGGAGGCGGCGCTGCTGCTCGAGGCAGGCGCAGACGGAACTTTCGATAAGCTGGTGGTGGTGGTTGCGCCCGAGGAAGAGCGGATCCGAAGGTTCTGCGAGCGCACCGGCGCGAGCCGCGAACGCGCGCTGGAGCGCCTTCAGGCGCAGTGGCCCCAGGAGCGGAAGATCGCACTCGCCGATTATGTGATCCGCAACGGGGGCACGCGAGACGCCACCCGCGAACAGGTCGAAGCGATGCTGAAGGAGCTGGTTCCATGAAAATTCGTCCGACGCTGGCTTTGGCGTTGATCCTGGCAGGCGGGTTCTGGTTCTATGCGGCTTTGCGCTCAGGTACGGGCTACGCGCCATTGCTGCGGACGCTGCTTCCCAATGGCGCCAAACACGGCGTGGCGCTCGCGGAAGCGCCGCCCCAGTCGAACTTCCAGCCGGACGAGTCGCGGGACATCGAGATCTACCACAAGGTCTCGCCCTCGGTGGTGAACATCACCAGCCAGATCATCCAGTACAACTTGCTGTGGGGGCCGGTCCCGGCCTCGGGACAAGGCTCGGGCATGTTCCTCAACAAAGACGGGTACATCCTGACGAACTACCACGTGATCGCGGGCGCGCACAGCCTGAAGGTGACCTGGACGCCGAAGAAGGACCAGCCGCAGAGCTTCAGCGCCACCATCGTCGGACAAGCCCCGCAACTGGATTTGGCTGTGATCAAGATCCAGAATGCCCCCGGCAACCTGCCTCCTGCGACCCTTGGAGACAGCAGCAACCTGCAGGTCGGGCAGCGGGTGCTCGCCATCGGCAATCCCTACGGGCTGCCGGGCACGATGACCGAAGGGATCATCAGCTCGATCCGAACCGTGCAAGAGGGCCAGCAGGATGATGGCAGCCCTGGGGCCGATATCGAAAACGCGATTCAGACCGATGCGCCGATCAATCCTGGCAACAGCGGCGGGCCGCTGCTGAACTCGCTGGGCGAAGTGATCGGCATTGACACGATGATTTATTCCGAAACCGGTTCGAACATCGGCATCGGGTTCGCCATCCCGATCAACAGCGCCAAGGCGGTGCTGCAGCAGATGATCTCGACCGGACGGGTGCAGACGGTGTCGCTGGGGGCGTTGATGTATCCGGTATCGCCGGATGTGGCGCGGCAGCTGCGGCTGGACGTGGACCACGGCTTGCTGGTGCTGGGGGTGCGATCGGGCAGCTTGGCGGCGCAAGCGGGCTTGAAGGCGGGCAACACGCCGGGCTACATCGGCAACACCCCGGTGCGCTTCGGGGGCGACATCATCCTCGCGGCAAACGGCGAGCCGCTTCAGGACCAGGGGCAGTTGGGGAACATTCTGCTTCTGCAAAAGCCGGGAGCGACGGTGACACTGACGGTGCTGCGGAATGGGCGCGAGATTCAGGTGCCGGTGCGCTTGGGGGCGGAGCTGTGAACCGGGCACGGTTCACAGGCGGCGGACAGAGATTTGCGGCAGCAGGCGCGCGACGTCGTCCGCGCGGACCTGGGCGCACTCCTTGGTCAACACGTTGGCGGCGCCGCAGGCGGCGGCCAGGCGCAATTGATGGATCGGCTCGGAGCCACGCGCCATGCCGGCGGCGAAGCCGGCCACCGCGGCGTCGCCGGAACCAACCGAATTGACGCGCTCAAGGGCGGGCGATTCAGCCAGCCAGACATCGTCGCCGATCAGGACATAAAGGCCGGCCGAGCCGTCGGAGAGGGCGGGCATGGCAACGCCGCTGGCCCGGAACTGGCGGAGCGCGGCGGAAATGGATTCGGCGCTGTCGAGGGACACGCCGAGAGCGGCCTGGGCTTCGCGGCGGTTGGGCTTGATGAGCGCCGGGCCGGGGCGCGGAGCGGCAGCGAGCAGGGTGCGGAGTGGGGCGCGGCTGGTGTCCACGAGCACCGGGCAGTGGCCGCCGCAATCTGCGAGCAGCTTGACGTAGATATCGTCCCCGCAACCGGGCGGAACTGAACCCGAGAGCACGACCACGGCGGCCTGGGGCGCGGCGGCGCGAACCTTGGCGCGCACAGCGGCGACCTCCGCCGGGGTGACGGCAGCGCCGGGCTCGACCACTTCGGTTTCGCTTCCGTCCTCTTCGACCAGGACGAAGGCCGTGCGGGTCAGCGCCGCAACCAGGACCGGATCGGCTTGGATGCCCTCGCGCGCAACCTCGGCAAGAATGTATTGCCCGGTGAAGCCGCCGAAGAAGCCCAGCAACTGGACCTCTTCGCCGAGCATGCGCAGCACGCCGGCGACGTTAATGGCCTTGCCGCCGGCCGAGGAGATTGCTTCGAGCGCCTCGAGATGCTCGCCGCGACGCAGGCGGGGCAGGCGCAGGTACTTGTCCACTGCGGGGTTCAGCGAGACCGCGACGATCATCGTTGGAAGCCAGACGCGGGCCTGTGCCTCTCCGCGACCCGCGCCACTATAATAGAGCCTTATGGCGGCTTCACCCAACGCTCCAGCTTCGCAGATGCCGACCCAGGCCTTGTCCGGCGTGGATCGCATCATCGCAGTGGGCAGCGGCAAGGGCGGCGTGGGCAAGACCACCGTCGCGGTGAATTTGGCGGTGGCGCTGGCCGAACTGGGACAGACCGTGGGGCTCATGGACGCCGACGTCTACGGCCCCAACGTGCCGCTGATGCTGGGCAAGAGCGAGATGCCGCGGGTGCTGGCGGATAACCAGATCGAGCCGCTTGCGAGTTACGGAGTGCGGTTCATGTCCATGGGGCTGCTGAACCCCGGCGACAAGCCCGTGATTTGGCGCGGGCCCATGCTGCACAGCGCGGTGCAGCAGTTTCTGCGCCAGGTGCAGTGGGGGCGCCTCGATTATTTGCTGGTGGATTTGCCGCCCGGCACCGGCGATGTTTCGCTGAGCTTGGCGCAAAGTGTGCCGCTGAGCGGCGCGGTGGTGGTGACGACACCGTCGGAAGTTTCCCTGCAGGATGGACGCAAGGCGCTGAACATGTTTCAGCAGCTGCGGATCCGGGTTCTGGGTGTGATCGAAAATATGAGCAGCTTCGCCTGCCCGCACTGCCTGCGTTTGGTGGACGTGTTCAGCCACGGCGGCGGCGAACGCATGGCGGAAAAGTTCGGCGTGCCCTTCCTGGGCGCGCTGCCGCTGGTGCCGGAGGTGCGCTCCGGTGGAGATCGCGGACGTCCGGCGGCGGTCGAGGGCGCCTCGAGCGCGCTCGGCTCGCCATACTTCGAGGTCGCGCGCCGGCTGATGGCGGCGGTGCGTGAAGCGGGGACCGACGCGGACGTGCTGCACGTGAGGCAGTGAATCGGGAATTGCGGACCGTGAAAAGCAATGGACGAACGGGATTTCTTCAGCGAGACGAACGAAGCCAAAAAGGCGAAGCTCCGCTGTCCGCATTGCGGCGGCGAGGCGGAGTACCCGGTGCAATGGGTGGTCCGGCGCAAGAAACCTTCCCTTCCCCCGCGCGCGGACGAGCGCGACCGGGCGCGATTCGCCAAGGTTTCAAGCTACATGGTGCGGCGCGACGACAAGATCGCCTGCAGCAACCCGCGCTGCCGGAAATCGTTTGAGATCAGCGGATTGCAGTCGGTGGTATCGCTCTAGAAGTGGTCTCGACTTCTAGCGGGGCCAGAGCGCGACCAAGCGCCCGCCGGCCCAGATCAGCAAGAATCCGAAAAAGACATTCACGGCGAAATTGCCGGCGGCCAACAGCACGTCGCCACGCCGGGCCATGCGCAGGGTCTGGAACTCCCAGGTGGAGAACGTCGTCAGCGCGCCAATAAATCCCACGGCAAGGATGACCCGCAATTCCCCGGTCAGCCATTGCGCGCGCTCGGCAAGCTCCATGACGAGCCCTAAGAGGAAGCAGCCAATCAGATTGGCACTGAGCGTTCCATAGGGAAACCACGGCCAGCGCAGGAAGAGTCGGTCCAGGCCCCAGCGGGCCAGGGTGCCGAGGGCGCCCGCTAAAGCAATGCCCCAGAACATCACTCAGCCGCGCTCCTGAGCCGGCGCAATTCGCCACGCGAGTTGGTAGCCGCGCTCGGGCCCGCGCCAACTTTCTAGAGGCAGATCGGAAAAAGACGCATGCACGCTGACGACTCCTCGCGGGGGCGAGCCGAAATCTTGGTAGGAGTCATCTGCCTCCCCTGCGGAGGCGCATAGGGGCGAACCCCAACGCCCTGCTGCGAACTACACCATGAAGCGTATCACTGCGCCCGGAGCCGTCAAGTGATGGAATTGATGCGCTCCTCAGCGGCGGATGTCATTGATTTCGATCTCGGTACCGGACTTCTCCGGCGTGGCCTTGACGGTGAGGGTGTCGCGACCGTTCATCTGAACCAGCACGAAGGCCTTGCCTTCGGGTTTGACGGTGGCGTCGGGGTAGCGCACGTGATAAAACTCGATCACCTGGCGGGGCGTGGCGTTGGCGTGGAAAAGCAGCGAGGCGATGGAGTTGGCGTTGAGGTCGGCCTGCGCGCTATTTTTGCCGACCGCGCCCGGATAAACATCGAGGCCCAGGCTCTTGGCAATCTTGTTGGGGTCATTGCTGGTGGCGAGCACGCCGATGGGCGACTCAACCCGGCTATTGCCTTTGCTCGAGGTGACGATGGTGGTGTTCCTGATGAAATAGATCATCGCCGCCAGGAACGCCAGCGCCAGCACCGCCACCGCGACCAGGAACCCGAGCACGACTTTGCGCCCTCCCCAGCGCCGCAGCGGGGCCGGGAGCGCATCGCCCTCGGCCTGCGCGGACGCCGACAGGCGCAAGCCGCAGGCGAGACAAAAGTTCGCGCTCTCGGAGGCTTCAGCGCCGCATTGAGGGCAGGCGGGCATAGCAGGTGTGCGGCGCGGATCAGCCCGAGTGGCGGATGTGCATCACTTCACCATCCTGCACGATATAATCCTTCCCCTCCAAACGCAACTTCCCCTGGGCGCGGGCAGCGGCTTCGGAGCCGAAATCGAGCAGCTCTTGCCAGCCGATCACCTCCGCACGGATGAAATGCTTGGAGAGATCGGTGTGGATCGCGCCCGCGGCGGCAACCGCGAGTGTGCCCCGGGCGATGGTCCAGGCGCGGCATTCATCTTCGCCCGCGGTAAAAAAAGAAATCAGGCCCAGAAGACGATAGATCGCCTGGGCGACGCGGGCCAATCCGGACTCGCGCAGCCCATAGCCGGCAAGGAACTCGACGGCTTCCTGCTCGGGCAAGCCCGCGATCTCAGCCTCGATTTTCGCGCAGATGGCGGCGGCGGCGGTGTTGGGCGACTGCAGCGCCGCCTCCAGGCCGTGGCGCGCAACCGCGTGCTCCAATTCGGAAGCTTCGGCTTCGCTCACGTTCAGCAGGTAGAGGATGGGCTTCTGGCTCAGAAACTGGAAACCGCGCGTGGCCTTTTCCTCGTCGGGCTCGAGTTTGAGGGTTCGCAGCGGCTTTTCGGCTTCAAGATGGGCCTGCATGCGTTCGAGAATCGCCGCCTCTTGGATCAACGCGGGTGTGCGCTGCTTTTTCATGTCCTTCGCGACGCGCTCGCGGCGCTTCTCCACTTGGCCGAGATCGCTGACGATCATGTCGAACTCGAGGTTGCGGACATCGGCGGCGGGCGAACTGGAGCTCGCGCTATCGAATGCGCGGACAACTTGGGCGAGAGCGTCCACGGTGCGAAGCGCCGCGATGCCGGTGCCGTCGCGCAGCGACTCCGGCGTAAGCGAGCCCACTTCGGCCAGCTCGATGACGGCGTGGGTGAGCTTGCGCGGGTGGAACAGGTCGGCCAGACGGTCCAGCCGCTGGTCGGGAACGGTGGCGATGCCGACCCGGTCCTCGCGTCGTCCCAAGTTGACCTCGGTGCCGGTCAACATACTGAACAGGGAGGTCTTGCCGACCTGGGGAAGGCCGATAATTCCAGTTTTCATTGTTCCGGTTCGTTTTTGGGCATGGAAAAGGCCAAAACTCCCCCGATTGGGGGAATGTATCTGATGCCCGCCTAAGAATACCATGCAGCTGTTCGGAACCCGTATCGCCCCGCCCCGCTCCATCCACCGATGGTGGGGGGGCAACCCGCACTGGGGGCGATGCCGTCAAAGGGAGTAGCTGGCCCTGAGTGCAGCGAACAAGAAAGGAGAGCGCGTTCTGAGCCAAAACGCTGCTGCCGTTCAACATCCTGCTTCCCTGCCTCGCGGTCATGGCCGGGAGGGCCGGGAAGGTTGGAACGAAGCTGAGGCTATCGCCTGTGCCCAAGGCGGCGGAGCCGAGGCATTCGAGTTCCTCTACCACCTCCACAAGCGCCGCGTGTATTCGCTCTGTTTGCGGATGACCGGCAATACGGCGGAGGCCGAGGACTTGGCGCAAGAGGCGTTCCTGCAACTGTTCCGCAAGATCGGAACGTTCCGCGGCGAGAGCGCGTTCTCGACTTGGCTGCATCGGCTTTCGGTGAATGTGGTTTTGATGCATCTCAGGCGAAAGAACCTGCCCGAAACCCCGCTTGAGGAGTTCACCGAGCCCGGCCAGGAGGATGGGCCCAAACGCGAGATCGGGGCACGGGACCAGAACTTGGCGGGCTCGATTGACCGGGTGAATTTGGAGCGTGCGATTGAGCACCTGCCGCCGGGGTATCGCACCATTTTTGTGCTGCATGACATGGAGGGATACGAACACAACGAGATTGCCACCATGATGGGATGCTCGATCGGGAACTCGAAATCGCAGCTGCACAAGGCCAGAATGAAGATGCGCGATCTGCTGCGGCAGCCCCAGCCACCCGGAACGCCGCGCCTGGCTGCGAGTGAAAACTCGAGAGCCCGGAACGGTAACGCCGACGCGCTGGTGTCGCCCAACTCGGCATTGGATGAAATTGGGTGAAAAGCGAGAGAACCGTGAAAAGGAAGCCCCCCAGTGCCGCCGCCCCCCAGCCACACATCAAGCGGCGCACGCTGGCCCCCTCGAATAGAAGGCGCGAAATGACAACGAATGCCCTGCCCCACCGTTATGCCCAAAAGTCGAGCCGCCAGGTTGGCGGCGCATCCGCCGTGCTCACTGCGCCGGAAGCTCCCGGCCTGGCCAGCGGGCTGCCGGAATTTCCATTGCTGGATTGCCCTGGCTTTCAGCGCGTGCTGGCCGAAGTAGCGGACCGCGAGCTGCTGCCCGTTGCGGGCCTCGAACACCTCAGCGACTGCGACGCGTGCACGATGATGCTGGAAGATTTCGAAGCCATTGCCGAACAGGTGCGCGGCCTGCCGCTGTTCCACGACACCGGGCCGGACCAGTGGCCGCAGATCCGCGAGGCGCTGCTGCGCGAAGGCGTCATCCACAACGGACACGGCTGTCCGCCGGCGGCGCGGGCGGCGACTGCGGGCCCGCAACCGCAACTGGTACGGAAGCCGGCGGCAAGAGTCAAGAAGCTGAAGTAGGCCGAGCCCAGAACCTCGCGAACCGCCACTCCCGAAAAAAGTGGCCGTGCCACTTGAAGTGCTACACTCGGCCATGGCAGTTCGAGTAGGAGCGGCCGCGCCGCCGCTAGTGCTGCTAGGCTTCATGGGTTGCGGCAAGAGCACGGTGGGAAAGCTGCTCGGACAGCGTTTGGGGTGGCATTTCTGCGATCTCGATGACTGCATCGAAGCGACCGCGGGAGCGCGCATCGCCGACATCTTTGCTCAGCGCGGCGAACCCGCCTACCGCGATCTCGAGCACCGCGAATTGCTCCATGCTCTCGGCGCCGCCACCCTCCGGTCCACCGTGTTGGCCCTCGGCGGCGGCACCTATGCGCAGCCGCGAAATTGGGAACCGATCCGCGCCTCGGGCGCGCACACCGTCTTCCTCGATGTGCCCATAGAGGAACTGTTGCTGCGGTGCGCCGCCATGGGCAACCGGCCGCTGTTCCGCGATGAAGTCAGCTTCCGCGCCCTGCATGCCGAGCGCTTGCCGGCATATCTGCAAGCACAGTACAGGGTCGCCGCAGGCACGGAGCCTCCGGCGGCGGTGGCGGACCGGATCATGACCGAGCTTCGCCAGCTCGCGATTCGCAGTTGACGCTTCGCTGGAGCTGCAACATGACATGTAAATAGCAGAAAACAAACAACTAATAATTTTTTTACCCAGCACTTGACATTGTTACGCTCATATTTTATTATTTGAATCGTAGTAGATTTTGCAGTATTCGGAGGAAATCCATGACGACATTGGTTTTACAAGGACGCACTAGCTGCGCGGCGACGCCCAGCGATTGGGCACCGCGCACCGACGTAGTGGAAAGCGAGCAGGGATACCAACTTCAATTGGACCTGCCGGGAGTGAAGCGCGAGGAGCTGGACGTTCAGGTGGACCACGAGACGGTGACCATCAAAGGCGAGCGCAAGCTCAGCTCCAGTCCGGAGGCGTACCATCGAGTGGAGCGCCCGTATGGGAGCTTCAGCCGCGTATTCCGGCTGCCGGAGTTCGTCAATACGGCGGCAATCGAGGCCAAGCTGACGGATGGAGTCCTGCTGTTGAACTTGCCGCGGCGCGAGGAAACCAAACCGAAGCAGGTGTCGGTGCAGGTGAGCTAAGTGGTTGGTGGAGCTTTGGAGGCCGGGGGCGGCGCGACCGCCCTCGGCTCACCGAGTTTCGGAAATCATGGCGATACGATTCGACAAACTGACGGTGAAGGCGCAAGAAGCGCTGGAAGCGGCCCGTGATCTGGCTGCCAGCGGCGGGCAAGCGGGGATTGAGCCCTTGCATCTTTTGGCCGCCCTGATGGCCGATCGCGAAGGGGTGATTGGGCCGACGCTGCAGCGGCTGGGCGTGAATCCGGCGGGGCTGGCGGCGGATCTCGAAGCCGAGCTGGGGAAGCGTCCGAAGGTGCAGGGCGCGAGCGTGGACCGACCCTTGACGCCGGCGCTGGGGCAGGCGCTCGAAGCCGCCTTCCGCCACGCCGACAAGTTCAAGGATGAATTCGTTTCTACCGAACATTTGTTGCTCGGCCTTCTCGATGTCCAAGGCGACGCCGCGCAGCGGCTGCTGGCAGCGCACGGGGTGACCAGCGAACGCGTGATGCAGGCACTGCAGGCGATCCGTGGCACGCAGCGGGTGACAGACCAGAATCCGGAGGGGAAATACCAGGCGTTGGAGCGCTACGCGCGCGACCTCACCGAGCTTGCGCGAAAGGGCAAACTCGATCCGGTGATCGGGCGCGATGAGGAGATCCGGCGGGTGATCCAAGTGCTGAGCCGGAGGACGAAGAACAACCCCGTGCTGATCGGCGAGCCGGGGGTGGGCAAGACCGCGATCGTGGAAGGGCTGGCGCGGCGCATCATCGCCGGCGATGTACCCGAGGCGTTGAAGACCAAGCGGGTGGTGGGCTTGGATTTGGGCGCGCTGGTGGCGGGGGCGAAGTACCGGGGCGAATTCGAGGACCGGCTGAAGGCAGTCTTGAAGGAGATTGAGGACGCCGACGGAGAGATCATCCTTTTCATTGACGAGCTGCATACGCTGGTGGGCGCGGGGGCCGCGGAAGGCTCGATGGACGCGAGCAACATGCTGAAGCCTGCGCTGGCGCGGGGGCAGCTGCGCGCGATCGGCGCGACCACGCTGAACGAATACAAGAAATACATCGAAAAGGATGCCGCGCTCGAGCGCCGTTTCCAGCCGGTGCTAGTGGGCGAGCCCACGGTCGAGGACACGGTGGGAATTCTGCGCGGCTTGAAGGAGCGCTACGAGATTCATCATGGCGTGCGCATCCAGGATGCGGCGCTGGTGGCGGCGGCCAAGCTTTCGGCGCGGTACATTGCCGACCGCTTCCTGCCCGACAAGGCGATTGACTTGGTGGATGAGGCGGCGGCGGCGCTGCGCATGCAGCTCGATTCCCGGCCGGTCGAGATCGAGACCCTCGAGCGCCGGATTACCCAACTCGAAATCGAGCTTACTGCGCTGGGAAAGGAAAAGGACAAGGCGTCGCGCGAGCGCTCGCGCCAGATCGAGCGCGAGCTGGCGGATTTGCGCGAAGAGGCCGAAGGCCTGCGCAGCCGTTGGCAGAACGAGAAGGACGAAATCCAGAGTGTGCGCGAGGTGAAGGCCAAGCTCGATGCGCTGCAGATCGAAGAACAGCAGGCCGAGCGGCAGGGGAATTTCAATCGGGTGGCCGAGATCCGCTATGGCCTGCGCGCGCAGCTCGAACGGGAACTGGCGGCGGCGAGTCGAAAGCTGGAGGAAAACCAGGACCAGCGGCGGCTGCTGCACGAGGAAGTGGGCGAGCCGGAGATTGCCGCCATCGTCTCGAAGTGGACCGGCATTCCGGTGGCGCGGATGATGGAAGGCGAGAAGGAAAAACTGGTGCACATGGAGGAGCGGCTGCACCGGCGGGTGGTGGGGCAGGAGGAAGCGGTGACTTCGGTCGCCGACGCGATACGGCGCTCGCGGGCGGGGCTCGGGGACCCGCGGCGACCCATCGGGAGTTTCCTTTTCCTGGGCCCGACCGGGGTGGGCAAGACCGAGCTGGCGCGCACGCTGGCGGAGTTCCTCTTCGACGACGAACACGCCATGCTGCGCCTCGACATGAGCGAATACATGGAAAAGCACGCGGTCGCGCGCCTGATCGGCGCGCCGCCGGGCTATGTCGGCTACGAAGAGGGTGGCCAGCTCACCGAGCGTGTGCGGCGGCGGCCGTACGCGGTGCTGTTGCTGGACGAAATCGAGAAGGCGCACCCGGACGTGTTCAACATCCTGCTCCAGGTGCTCGACGACGGGCGGCTGACGGACGGCAAAGGGCGGACGGTGGATTTCCGCAACACGGTGGTGATCATGACCTCGAACCTGGGCAGCCAGGTTTTGCGGGGCGAGGTGACCGAGGCGGCGCGCGAGCAGGTGATGAATGAACTGCGCGCGCATTTCCGGCCGGAGTTCCTGAACCGCGTGGACGAGATCGTGATTTTCCATGCGCTGGGGAAGGCGCAGCTCTCCCCGATCGTCGAAATGCAGCTGGGGCATTTGCGGGTGCTGCTGGCCGAGCGCGGCATAGGGCTGACCTTGGCGCCGGCGGCGCGCGATTTGATCCTGCGCCAGGGTTACGACCCGCAATACGGAGCGCGTCCGCTGAAGCGGGCGCTGCAGCGGCTGGTGCAGAACCCGTTGGCGAGCGCCATTCTCAAAGGCGAGGTGCTTCCGGGGCAGTCGGTCGAGGCGGTAGTGGCGCCCGCCGGCGACCGCCTGCACTTCGTGCCGGCGCGGGAGCCCCAAATGGCGAAAGTCGAGGCGAAAGCCGAGAGGAGTTAACCATGCAGGTGTTCAAGACCACACTGCTGATGACGATCCTGACCCTGGTGCTGATGCTGATCGGCGGCTGGATCGGGGGCGACGCCGGGCTGGTGATCGCGCTGGTGCTTGCCGGCGTGATGAACTTCGTTTCGTACTTCTACAGCGACAAGATCGCGCTCAAAACCTACAGCGCGCAGCCGGCGACCAGGCAAGAGCTGCCGAACGTATACCGGATTCTGGAATCATTGACCGGGCGCGAGAACCTGCCGATGCCGAAGGTGTATCTGATTCCGAGCGATTCGCCGAACGCCTTCGCCACCGGGCGCAACCCGCAGCATGCCTCGGTGGCGGTGACGCGCGGAATCCTGGCCCTGCTCACCGACGAGGAGCTCGAGGGTGTGCTCGGGCACGAGCTCGGGCACGTGCGCAACCGCGACATCCTGATCAGCTCGATCGCGGCGACGCTGGCCGGTGCCATCATGCTGCTGGCGCGCTGGGCGGGGTGGGCGGCGATGTTCGGCGGCTACGGCGGACGGGACGAGCGCGAGGGCGGCGCGCTGGGCGCTCTGGCGCTGATAATCATTGCGCCGGTGGCGGCGATGCTGATCCAACTGGCGATTTCGCGCTCGCGCGAATACGCGGCCGATGCTTCCGGGGCGGAGTGGACCGGCAATCCGCAGGCGCTGGCGAGCGCACTGGAGAAGCTGGACGCCTACTCAAAGCAGCTGCCGATGCCGGCGACGCCCTCGACCGCGCACTTGTTCATCATCGCTCCGCAGACCCGGGCGATGTTGGCCGGGCTGTTCTCGACGCATCCGCCCATACCGGCGCGGGTGGCACGGCTGCTGCGGCACTAGCTGCTGGGGCACCGGCTGCTGGGGCACAACGACGCGCATGGACAGCGCCAGGGCATCGCCTCTGCGTTTCGCGGGGCCCGTTCCAATCAGTGGTTCCAGCCGGTGAGGAGGCGCAGGCGAACCTGGTTGTCGGGGTTGTAGCGGACCAGGAACCGGAGTCCGTCCGGGGTGGCGGCAAGGGTGGGCGGAAAATTGAGCGCGAGGATCTTGGGAGCGCCAAACGTCGGTGCGCTTTGGCTGACGCCGACCGGGATGGCGATCATTTCCCCGGCCGCATCCACCACGTCAAGCTCGCGGCCGCCGGAGGTCCAGAAACTCTTGAGCACGCCTTGGGTGGTGACCTGCCAGCGTCCTGCGCCGCCGCGGAATGGGACCACGTACAAATTGTGCGGCTGCCCGGGAGGCCCGGCCACGAAACTCGCCCACCGGCTGTCGGGCGAGATTGCCGCTTCGTCAAAGATTTCACCGGGACTGGCCTCAAGCTGGCGCGGCTGCGCGTGCCCATCCACGGGAACGGCAAGCAAGGCTTCGGTGAAATCGCGTCTGCGCAGCACGCAGATCAGTTCGGCGCCGTCGGGGGACCATCCGAACGGGATTAGATCGCCGCTGGGATTGAGCGCGGACGCAATCGGCTGCTCACTGCCGCCATTCGCGGGCCTGCGCATCACGCGGAACGCGCCATTCTGAGCCGAACTGTAGGCGATCCATTTGCCGTCGGGCGACCAGGCGGGCATCAGGTCGGCCACCGGTCCGAAGGTCAGGCGCGAGCGCGCGCCGCCGCCGACATCCTCCACCCAAACGTCCTGCATGCCTTGGTCGAGGCTGATGGCCAGCCGCTTCGCATCGGGCGACACCGCGGCGCTTATGGCGGTGCCGCTGTACGGCCGCAGCGAAGAGACGATGCGTCCGGTGCGATCCACCCAGGCCGCGCGCTGCACGCCCGGGGAACCGGAGGCGTACACGGCAAGGCCACTGCGTGCCGCCGAATACCCGGGGCGCCAGCTGATGTTGTCGTCGAAGACATCGTTGGCCAACGGGCGGGCAGTGCCGCTGAGCTTGCCGCTGGAGGGATCGAAGGGTTGTGCCAGCAGGGTTCCGTCGGCCGAATAGAGCAAGCGCCCGGCGGCGAAGATCGCGCCGGTGAGGGAATGCAGCAGGGCGCGATGGTCGCGACCGTCGAGGGAGGCCCAGAACACGGTGTCCTGGCTGGCATCGTCGTGGTTAATGGCGAGATAAAGGAAATGGTTTCCGTCGGGCAGGAAGAAGGGAAAGCGGTGCGAACTGAAGCGGCTGGACTCGAGGTGGGTGGCCGCAATCGCAGCGCCCCCGGAAGCCGGGACACGCCAAAGCCCGCCGGAAATGTTCGGCGCATACAGGATGGTTCCGTCCGCGGCCCAGGTGCCGCCGCGCGGGGTGAGCGAATCAGCCACCGGGCGGGGCAGGCCGCCGGCGAGGTTGAGCAGCATCAGCTTGCCGGCGCCGTTGACGCCGGCTTGCGTGAAGTAGCCGATCGAGGCACCGTCGGGCGACCAGAAGGGCATGGACACATTGCCGGTGTTGGGCACCTCATGGGACAGCGATTGATCGAGGCTCCGAATCCAGATCGTGTTCAATCCGCTGGCGTTGTGCGCCACGAACATGAGCTTGCTGCCGTCGGGGGCCAGCACCGGCGGGCCGGGAAAACTGCCCCCGAAGGTGAACTGCATGCCCGGCGGCGGCGAAATCTCCGCCGATATGCGCGGCCCCGACATGGGCGGGCGCAAGGCCATCCAGGCCAGCACCAGCGCCGCGGCCGTCGCAGCCGCGGCGACCGCGGGCCATACCCAGCGGCGGGCCGGCCCCGCGGCCGCGCCGCCTATGGGTTCGACCAGTTCCTGCAGCATGAGGCCGACATCGCGCGCCGATTGCACGCGCAAATCCGGATCGGCCTCGCGGCAGGCGCGAATCAGACGGTCGAGGGCCGGCGGCGTCACCGCCACCGTGCCGCTGAAGGCCGTCTTCGCCGTGGCCATTTCGTACAGCACGCAACCGAGGGCGAAAACGTCGCTGCGCGCATCGGCCGCGGAACCGGCGAGCTGCTCCGGGCTCATGTAGGGCACGGTCCCGAGCAGCGCGCCGGCCTGGGTTGCCGGCGTCTCGCGCATGGTCGGCAGATTGCCGGCAATGCTGGAAGAGCTCAGGCGCGGCTTCGCCAAGCCGAAGTCCAGCAGTTTGGCGCCTGATTTGGTGAGCATGATGTTGCCAGGCTTGAGGTCGCGATGCACGATGCCGGCGCGATGCGCGCGCTCCAGGCCGGATGCAACTTCAACCCCGATCCTGACCAGCTCGGCGAGCGGCAGCGGCCCGCGCCGCAGGCGGCTGGCGAGCGTCTCGCCATCGAGAAATTCCATCACCAGGTAGGCTGTGTCGGCCTCGTGCCCGAGATCGTGAAGCACGCAGATATTGGGATGCTGCAGGCCGGCGATGGCGCGCGCCTCGCGCTCAAAGCGGGTGTTAAGTTCGGGATCCCGCGCCAGCGCCGGGGCCAGGATCTTCAGCGCGACCGTGCGATCCAGGCGCGTGTCGCGAGCGCGGTACACCTCGCCCATGCCGCCCGCACCCACCGGAGCAACGACCTCATACGGTCCAAAGCGCGTGCCTTTGGCGAGGGACATGCGCTGAATTATGGCAGACAACACGGGCGTTCCCGGTCGCGGGGGTCGCGCCGCTTTTCCACGTAGGCAAAATCGGCGCGAAGGGCTGCGAAAGCCGCCCCGCGCAGTCACAGCGGCCGGCAATTCGGAAGGGGTGCAAGCGCCAGTGGCGCTTTCACCCCCCCGGGAAACAACGCACGCGCGGCCCCGGCGAAGCGCAGCGCGGGTTTGGGACCAGGGGCCCCCAAACCGGCGCGAGCAGGCCGCCCGCGCTTCTCCAGCGGGGCGACCGCATAAGCGGGACGCGCGGCATAGCCGCGCTGGGGCCCGCACCAACTATCGAATAGCAAAGCGGCTATATAATCAACGGCGCGAGCCGGAACCGGCTCGGCAAGGGGGGAGGGCCCATGTTCGGTCGCCATCGTCTTTACGCCGCCGTTACCACGCTGCTCGCATTGGGGTTTGCCGCCGGAAGCGCGAGCGCCCAGAGCGACGCGGTTCCGGTTGCGAAGCAATTCGACAGTTTGCATTTCCGTTCGATCGGGCCGGCTGCGATGTCGGGACGCATCACCGACTTCACGGCATATGAAGCCAACCCCGCGATTTTCTACGTCGCCTCCGCCCACGGCGGCCTGTGGAAGACAACCGACGGCGGCGGCACCTTCGCCCCCGAGTTCCAGGACCAGGGCCTGATGTCGGTCGGATCGGTCGCGGTGTCGCAACGCGATCCCAACCTGGTGTGGCTGGGCACGGGCGAAGGCAACAACCGCCAGAGCATTTCCTGGGGCGACGGCATTTGGAAATCCACCGACGGCGGCAAGAGCTGGAAAAACATGGGCCTCGGGCACTCCTACCACATCAACCGCGTGGTGATTTCGCCCGACGACGACAATACCGTCCTGGTGGCCGCGCAGGGATCGCTATTCGGGCCCGGCGGAGACCGGGGCGTGTACAAGACCACCGACGGCGGTGCCACCTGGAAGCGGGTGCTCGCCGGCGATGAGGACACCGGCGCCAACGACCTGGTGATGGCTGCCACCAATCATCGCGTCCTCTATGCTTCGACCTTCCAGCGGCGGCGGACGCAGTGTTGCATGAACGGCGGCGGGCCGGGAAGCGGAATATGGAAATCCACCGACGGCGGCGACACCTGGAAGCGGCTTTCCGGCGGCGGCCTTCCCTCCGGGCCGCTGGGGCGCATCGGCCTGGCGGTGTACCAGCACAGCGAGAACATCGTTTACGCCGAGATCCAGGGCGAAACCGCGCCGGGCGCGCGCGGCGGCGCAGCGGCGGGCGGGCGCGGCGGCGCAGCCGCCGGCGACACCGGCATCTACCGCAGCGATGACGGCGGCGCGAGCTGGCGCAAGTCGCCGGATCCCGACAACCGGCCGGTGTACTTCAGCCAGGTGCGCATTGACCCGTCGAACCCCGATCATGTGCTGGTGGCCAGCGTGCGCTTGTACCTCTCGACCGATGGCGCGCGGACGTTTTTCCCGATTGACACCTCCGAGCATGACGACAAACACGCCATCTGGTGGGATCCGCACAACTCCAACCACCTGCTGATCGGCACCGATGGCGGCGCCTATACCACTTGGGATATGGGCAAGAGCTGGATTTGGTTTCCCAATCTTCCGGTCGGCCTCTTCTATCACGTAGGCTTCGACAATGCCGAGCCCTACAACGTCTGCGGCGGCATGCAGGACAACTACGACTGGTGCGGGCCCAGCGCCGTGCGCAGCTCCGCGGGCATCACCAACGACCGCTGGCAGACCATCCAGGGCGGCGACGGCTTCGTCGCCATCATGGACCCGCGCGACTCGCGCACCGTCTACAGCGAGACCCAGGACGGCG
Source organism: Terriglobales bacterium (assembly GCA_035553115.1). GTDB lineage: Bacteria > Acidobacteriota > Terriglobia > Terriglobales > SCQP01 > SCQP01. The sequence continues at coordinate 26,677 of DATNED010000066.1, forward strand.
CGACGATGCGGCATGACCGCATCACCGGCGAGGCGAAAAGCATCCGCCCGACCACTCAAAACGTCGTCAATGCCCAAGCCGGGCAGATCGGCTGCGATACGCCGCGGACCGAGGCCGGGCGCGCCGGGGGCGCGACGCCGGCGTGCGCCGCCTACCGCTTCAACTGGGATACGCCGATGGTGTTTTCGCCGAACGACGCCGGGGTGCTGTACATCGCAGCCAACCACGTGTTCCGCTCCACCGACCGCGGGGACTCCTGGACCGCCGTGAGCCCGGACCTGACCACGGATGCCGACCGCGATCAGATCGTGACCATGGGCGTGAAGGGCAGCGACATCCGCATCTCCAAGGACGACGGCATCAGCGCCTGGCCCACCATCGTCAGCTTCGCCGAATCTCCGAAGCAGCCCGGACTTTACTATGCCGGGACTGACGACGGCACGGTAAGCGTTTCGCGCGACGGCGGCAAGAGCTGGGATAAGACCCTCGCGGAGCGGATGCCAGGTTTCGTGCCCGGGGCATGGGTTTCCAAGGTGCTGCCGTCGCGGTATGAAGCCGGAACCGTGTACGTCGCCAGCGACGCCCACCGGCTCAACGACTACGAGACTCATCTTTGGGTAAGCCACGATTTCGGCGCGACCTTCCAATCGCTCAATGGCAACCTCCACGGGGAAGCGATCAAGACCCTGACCGAAGATCTGCGCAATCCGGACGTGCTCTACGCCGGGGCGGAGACGGGCATCTTCCTTTCGCTCGACCGCGGCCAAAGCTGGCAGCGGCTGAAGGCGAACCTGCCCACGGTGCGCGTGGACGAGATCACCATCCAGCCGCGCGACAACGCCATGCTGGTGGCCACGCATGGGCGCGCGCTTTGGATTCTCGATCATCTGGCGCCGATTCAGGAGTACGCGCAGGCGCAAAGCAGCGCTGCGGCCGCGACCCTGTTCACGCCGGATCCAGCGCTGGAATGGAAGCCGATTCAGGACAAGAACCAGGAGTTCTGGGCGCACCAGTACTTCGTGGGTGAGAATCCGCCCAAGCAAGCGGTGGTGCAATACGACTTGAAATCCGCCGTCACCAGCGCCCAGCTTGATATCACCGATGCCAGCGGCCGCAACCTGCGCACCGTGGATCTGCGCGGGCCGCGCTTGCAGGCGGGGGTGCAGACCGCGTGCTGGGATTTCCGCGTCGACCCGAATCCGGTCGTTGCTCCCGCCGCGGCGAATGGGCGCGGAGGACGGGGCGGCACGGCCGGACGCGGTGGCGCGACTACGCCTTGGGCGGAGCCGCAGCCGCAGCCCGGGTACGGCGCCGTGGATCCGTGCGCGGCCGGCGCCGGCGCGGGCGCGCCCGGCGGAGGCGCAGGCCGCGGAGGCGCAGGCGCCAACTCCGGACCCATGGTTCCGGCCGGCACCTACACCGTCTCGCTGCTGGTCAATGGCCAGAAGGTCGCATCCAAACCCCTGCCCGTCGTGATGGATCCCGCCATCGCGGGGCGCATGAGCGCGGTCGAGTACCAGCGCTACTTCGATCTGGTGATGGGCGTGCATGACCTGCAACGCAACGCCGAGGCGGCGGCGCATGCCATGGGGCCGTTCTACGAGCAGATGCAGAAGGCTGCGGATTCGATCAACGCCGGCAGCGCCCCGGCGCAAACCAAAGCCGATTTCGCCGCGCTCAAGCAGCAGTTCGATGCGGTGCGGGTGAAGTTCGGCGTGCCCGCGCCCGCCCCCGCGCCCGGACGCCGCGGCGGCGGTTTCGGCGGCTTCGCCCCTTCCGACCCGAACGACTTGGTGGCGCGCATCGGGCAGCTCAAGGGCCAAATGATGGCGATCACCGAGACGCCGAGTGCAACCCTGCTGCGCGAAAACGACGAACTGCGGGCGGCGTACCCGAAAGTGGTGGCCGAACTCAACGCCGTCTATGCGCGCGCCCATGCCATGGCCAGCGCTTTGCAGGCGCAGCAGGTCGCGCTCACCGTGCCCGCAGCGGTGACCTGGAGCGCCCGGCCCCCCGCCGCGGCACCGGCGCCGCGACGGAGAGGCAAATAAACTGCGGGCTGACCCAGCTGGCTGCAGGGCCCGAATTGCCCCGCAGGTCGGGGCAAGATCGCAGGGCCAGGCCCGCGAAATTCGGAACAGCGGGCCCCTGCCGGGGAGCGACTCTCGGGAAGGGGCGAGACGGGGTGGTTGGCTAGGACGCAGCGAGGGCGCGAGCCGCAGCGTGGCTGGATGCCTGTGCGAAGCACAGGTGAGGATTCGCGCCCGACCGAGGACAACGCCTGACGCCCCGTATCGCCCCGCCCCGCTCCCCCTAGGGCTCGATCGCGGGAGCCTTGCCCGCCATGGCGCGGTTGTACGCCGGCAGCGCGATCGAGGTGAGCTTGTCGTAGCCCGCCTTGGCGGTGGCGAGATCGCGCTCGATCTGCGCCACGGCCTTGAGCTGGGTTTGGGTGGGCTTGTAATCGAGGCCGCCGGCTTCATCCGAGGCGCCTTGGCCCACCGCGCCGCTGGTCCAAATCAGGTTCATGTAGACCTTGTAGGCGACCGGGAAATGCTTGTCGTCGGTCAGCATGTCCGCTTCGGTGACCAGCTGATGCTCGACCTCGAGGATGGCGTGATCGAGATCGGTGTTCGCCGGCGCGGCAGGCCGGTCTTCCAACTGCTTGCGCCAGACCTCCATTCGGTTGACCATGTTCGAGGTCTCGCTGATGTCGTCGCGCAGGCGCACCTGCATGGCGGTGGAGGCGCGCAGGTCCGAGTCGGAGGCCATCACCGCTGGATCCTTGAGCACCTGGAACGGCTGCGTGTAAGGGTGGCCGTCCACGGTGATGCGCACCTGGTAGCTGCCGGGCGCGGCCACCGGAATGCCGGTCGTCGGGGTGATGCCCCAATGGGTGATGGGCCGCGTGGTCTGGCCTTTAAAGCGCAATTCATCCCAGATGTGCGGGTTCTCGGGCGGGGTGGTGCGAAGCGCGACCAACGCCGGGCCGTCCAAATGCAAATCCCAATCGAGGCCGTTCAGGCCGGCATGCGCAGCCAACTCCTGGGTGCGAATCACCTTGCCGGCGTCGTCGAGAATTTCCATCTTCACCGGGCCTGCTGGCGCCTCGGCGAGGTTGAACTGGAATTGCGGCCGCGCCGGGTCTGCGGCGGAAGGATAAACGCTGCGGGCCTTGCGGAAGATGGGGCCGGGAGCGAAGAGTTTGGTTTCGCCGGCAGGGCGCAGCGTCGAGCCCGTCTGCTCGAGCGTGGTGATGTCGGGAAGGATGAACAGTCCGCGACCGTAGGTGGAGATATCCACGTCATGGAAGCGCTTCTCGACGTTGATCCAGCTCACCGGCGCCGGGGGCAGGCCGGTGTTGAAGCGCTGCCAATTTGCGCCGTCGTCCATGGAGTAGAAGAAGGCATGGGCGGTGCCGGCGAAGAGCATGCCGCGACGGTTCGGGTTCTCGGCGACCGACATCACGTAATCGAGCGCATTGCCCGTGGGCAGGTTGCTGGTGATGTTCTTCCAGCTGGCGCCGAAGTCGGTGGTCTTGAAAATGTAGGGATTGCGGTTGTCCACCAAATGGCCGTCCACCGCGATGTAGGCGGTGCCAGGGTCGAAGCTCGAGGGCGAAACTTGCGAGATGGTCGCCCAAGCGGGCAGGCCGGGGATGTTGCGGGTGACGTCGCTCCAGTGTGCCGCCCCCGGAGCCTCGCCTTCGCGGGTGAACCAAAGCTTGCCGTCGTTGGTGCCGGCCCATAGCAGGCCCCGCTGAATCGGCGAGGGTGCGATCGCCCACACCACTTCGCCGTCGAATTGGCCGAGGTTGTCGCCCTCGATGCCGCCGTTCGAGATCACGCGGGAGGGATCCTGGGTGGAGAGGTCGGGGCTGAGCTCGGTCCAGGAATCGCCCTGATCGCTGGTCTTGAGCACCATCTGGCAGCCGTAATAGACGATGTTGTGGTTGAACGGATCAATCGCAACCGGAGCCGTCCAGTGGCAGCGGTATTTGGCTTCGTTGGGAGGCGAGTCGAGCGAGATCATCCAGGGCTCGACCGAGTGCGCTTCGCCCTCGCGGGCATCATAGCGGGTGAGCTTGTTGCCGTAGCAGCTCGCCCAGACGATGTCGGCGTCGGTGGGATCAGGCACGGTGAAGCCGCTCTCGCAGCCGCCGATGCCCGATTGCCAGGCAATCGCCTCAGCGCCGCCGCGCCCGCGGCCCGCCCCTGCGCCACCCGGAGGTCCGCCAACGAGCCCGTTGGCGGAGGGCGCCGGGGCCGGCGCCTCGGCCCCAGCCCGCCCACGGCCCCGCCCCGCCCCGCCGCCGCCGCCCGCGGGCATGAAGGTGTCTGCCGGCATGCGGGCATTGCCGATGGGTTCGCTCAAGGTGCTGGGCCCGCGCCAGGTGCCGTTGTCCTGCCGGTTGCTGTAGACCCAATAGGGCACGCGGTTGTCGCTGGCGACGTGATACATCTGCCCGTTGGGAAGCGAAACCGAAAGCACCTCGCCGCTGCCGGTCGAGATGCTCGAGCCGCCGTCCTGGGTGAGGGCGTAGCGGCCGGGGATCTTGGGATCCATCCAGATGTCGTGGCAATCGCCGCAACTCGCCTGGCGCGGACCGTTGCCGCCAAATCCCCCGCCGCCGCTGAACAGATGGCCGCCATCGAGCGAGCGGTGGAAGCCGCTGCTCGAGATCAGCACTTCGTCGGGATTCTGCGGGTTCACGGCCATGCGGAAGTAGTAGCCGGCGCGACCGATGAGGGAGCGATCCCAACTGGCGACCTGCCAGCTGGCTCCGGCGTCATCGGAACGCCATAGCGATCCTTGATCAGCAGTCTGCATGAGGGCGTACATGCGTTGGCCGTTCGAAGGTGCGATCGCGACCTCCACCTTGCCCACCGGCGCGTGCGGGAGGCCCTGGGTCAGGCGGGTCCAGCTCGCGCCGCCGTCGTGGGAGGCGTAGACGCCGCTGCCGTTGCCGCCGCTGAGCTCGGCCCAGGTGTGCTCTTCGACCGTCCACATGCCGGCCAGCATGGTGTCGGGATGCTGGGGATCGAGCGCGAGGCCGGAACAACTCGTCTTCGGATCTACATAAAGGACGCGCTTCCAATTCGCGCCGCCGTCGTCGGAGCGATAGACGCCCTTCTGGCCTTCGCCGGAGAGATGTCCTTCCGAGCAGACGAACACAATGTTGGGGTTGGTGGGATGGACCACGATGCGGGCGATCCGGCCGCTGTCTTCAAGGCCCATGTGCCCCCAGGTCGCGCCGCCGTCGGAGGACTTGTAAACGCCGTCTCCCTCGACGTCGCTGGCGCGAATGACCCAAGGCTCGCCGGTGCCAACCCAGACGGTGTTCGGATCCGAAGGCGCCAAGGCCAGCGTGCCGATGGCGGCGACGTCCTGGTCATCGAATATGGGAACGAAGGTCTTGGCGCCATCGGTGGTCTTGTAGAGGCCCCCGGAGGCGTTGCCGAGGTAATAAACGTTGCCGTCGCCGGGTACGCCGACCACCGAGGCGATGCGCCCTCCGGTGGCGGGTCCCATGTAGTAGAAGCGCAGGGCGGGAGGGGTGGAGGTGCGCTGCAGTCCCGCAGGTGCGCCACGCTGGGCGCGTGCGAACGTGGGGGCAAGGATCAAGGTTGCGAGGCCTAGCGCAGTTGCCAGGGCCAGCGAGCAGCGCGTCCGCATGGGGGTCTCCGTGTTCTCAAACCTGGATATTGCATGCATCAGAACCGGGACATAGTAGCACGGCGACCTAGACCGCGGTGTTTCACCGGATGGAATGACGATCGGTACATGTGCTGAAATGCGCACGTGGCTGCATGTTGCCTACCGAAGGGTCAGTCGCGTGGGAAGTTTGTTTCCCACGGAAAGGGAAGCATTTGGGCGCAAGTACACCCGCTGAGCGGTCCAGTCGAGGGCCTCAGGCCGAGCTGGAATCGGCGAAAAGTTGCAAACTCTTGCATTTTCTGCAAATTGCTGCCCATTCCTGGCCGATGGGGGGATATGGCAGGAGAGTTGCGTAAACAAGACCAGAAAGGCACCACTTCTGTCGAACCCAGCCCAGCTTGTGATTGATCCGCCGCCAGTATCCGAGGCGCGCGAGCTTCCGCCCGAGGCCATGATTTACGGCACGGGGGAGGCGATGGCGCGGGTTCGGATGATGGTGCAGCGGGTAGCAGGAACCTCTATCCCCGCCCTGATCCATGGCGAAAGCGGCACCGGCAAGGAGCTGATCGCGCGGCTGTTGCACGTGAATTCGCCATGGGCGAGCGGGCCCTTTGTGCAGGTGAATTGCCCGGCGCTGCCGGCAAGCCTGGTCGAGAGCGAAATGTTCGGTTATGAACGCGGAGCGTTCACCGGGGCGGGCACGAGCAAACCCGGACGCGTGGAGATGGCCGACGGGGGAACGCTGTTCCTGGACGAGATTGGCGACTTCGCGCTGGAACTGCAAGCCAAGCTGCTGCAATTGCTGCAGGACGGCCACTACGCCCGCATCGGCGGACAAACCGAGCAGCGGGTGCAGGCGCGGGTCGTGTGCGCCACCAACCGCGACCTGGCTCGCGAAGTCGAGAACGGATTGTTCCGCAGCGATCTTTATTACCGAATCAATGCCGTGATGATCGAGCTGCCGCCGCTGCGGGAGCGGTCTGCCGACATTACGCTGCTGACCGACTATTTCCTGAGCGTGTATTCGCGCAAGTACCAACGTCCGCTTCCGGAAATCTCTCTCGAAGGGCGAAAGGCGCTTACCGAGTACTGCTGGCCGGGGAACATCCGGCAATTGCAAAACGTTGCGAAGCGGCTGGTGATCCTGGGCAGCGAGGACGTGATCGCGGCCGAGCTGGCCAGCCGCGGCAATGAAGAGCTGGAGTTCGATTTTGCCCATAACGGCGACCTGTCGCTGAAGGAAATCACCCGCAACGCGGTGGACAAGCTGGAGCGGGTGGTGATTGCGCGGGCGCTGCGGCAGCACAACTGGAACCGGCGGCGCGTGTCGCGGTC
>DATNED010000067.1:0-8737 GCA_035553115.1 Terriglobales bacterium
TGTCGGACATGAACACGCGGCTGCGCGCGGAAGAAACCAACAACTCGAAGGCGATGTGGATCATGCACGAGATCACCGACGTGTACGGGCCGCGCCTGACCGGCTCGCCCGGGCTGCGCTCGGCGCAGGACTTCGTGGTGGGGATGATGAAGTCGTGGGGGCTTTCGAATGTGCATCTCGAGGCCTGGACCTTCAACCATCCGGGCTGGGAGAATTACGACCTCGAGGCCAACGCGATTGCCCCGTTCCAGCAGCCGCTGGACGTGCGCGCGGTCTCGTGGACGCCGGGAACCAACGGCATGGTGCAGGCGCCGGTGGTGGTGGTCGAGCCGCCGATGCCCCCCGCCGGCGGGCGCGGTGGCCGGGGAGGCTTCGGAGGCGGCGCCAACGCGCAGGAGCTGCAGGCCGCCGAGCAGACGGGAACCTCGCCCGCGCCGATGCCGCCGCCCGCGGCGGCGCGGACCGAGCCGGTGACGCAGGAGGAACTCGATCAGTATCTGGCTTCGATCAAGGATAAGGTCAAGGGCGCGATCATCTTCTATGGCCCGCACGTCGAGGTGCCGCTGGACTTCATCACCGCGCCCTTCCGGCGGCCCGAGGCGAGCTACGAGCAGCAGGGTGGGCGGCGCGGCGGACGCGGCGGCAGGCCGGGCGGGGGCGGACGCGGCGCTGCGCCGAGCGGACTGACCGCGGCCGAGATCGCGGCGCAGACGAACAAGTTCCTGGTGGCCAACGGCGCGCTGGTGAAGGTCACCGACGCGGGACGCCACTACGGGGTGATCGTGCAGCAGTCCACCTCCGGATACAACGAGAACCCCGACAATCCGAATTTGCCCACGCTGCTGATGGGGAACGAGGATTACGGGCGCATCTATCGCACCGTGACCATGGATCACATGCCGGTGATTTTGCGGGTGAACATCGACAATTCGTTCTACCCCAGCGGCAAGACGGTGTACAACGTGGTGGGCGAACTGCCTGGGACGGACAAGGCCGACGAGGTGGTGATGCTGGGCGGGCACTTCGACTCCTGGAACCCGGCGACCGGCGCGACCGACAACGGCGCGGGCTCGACCGACGCGCTGGAGGCGATCCGGCTGCTGAAGGCGGTGGGGGCGAAGCCGCGGCGGACGATCCGCGTGGTGCTGTGGAGCGGCGAGGAAGAAGGCCTGTACGGCTCGATCGCGTACGTGGCGCAGCACTTCGGCAGCGCGGAGCATCCGAAGCCGGAGTACTACAAATTTGACGGCTACCTGAACATTGACGACGGCACCAGCAAACCGCGGGCGGCCAGCGTATTCGGGCCGCCGGAGGCGGCGGCGATGGTGCAGCAGGCGATGGACCAGTTCAAGGATTGGGGCTTCCACCACGTGAACCCGACGCTGGGGCGGAACACCGGCGGGACCGACAGCACCTCATTCAACAACGCCGGACTGCCGGGGATCGGCTACAGCCAGGATCCGTTCGACTACAACACCTACACCCACCATACGAATTTCGACACGTATGAACGCATTTACGAGCCGGACATCAGGGAATCGGCGGTGGAAGAGGCGCTGACCGCCTACGCGCTGGCCACGGCCGACCAGATGCTGCCACGGTGCTCGGACGCAACGATGCCGCCGCCGCCCCCGGCCCGCGCAGGCCGCGGCGGGAACGCGAATGTGCCGGTGACGCCGGTGGCGCCGTTCGCGGGTCCGCCGCTCGCGCCGGGGACGACCCCGCCGGCTGCGCCGACGAGCTGCTCGCCGGTCGAGCCAGGGAGCAAGGGGTAGGAGCGGAGCGCGAGGCAACGTTGGCGCTGGCCCCGGCGGGTTTTACCCACGGGGAAAAGCGGTGCGACCCCCGCGATCAGCAGCCGCCGAGATCTCGGTTGTTGTCACCGCAACTCGCGATGAAATGGTCTTCGAGGAATTGCTCCAGCGCAAATTGAGATTTCGGTAGGACGAACCTGGCTTGGGCGAAATAGGCATCCGAGCCGCCAAGCCAGTACGCTCCGCCACGCACGGGCAGCTCTCCAAGAGGGGGCAGGGAATAGCGGACGAAGTTGCGCATCCGTGATCGTATGCGCAGGCCGTGGGGCGCGGGATCGGAACGGAACAGCAAGCCGGCTTGCTTCCGGGCTTCGGGGAAAAAGGCAGCGGCGGCGCTGATGGCACACCCGACGCAGCCGCCGGAGTCGGAATACTCGACGTAGGGGCCGCGTGCGGGAGCGGGGAGCTCCGCGTGGAAGGGAGCCGACCGGTTTGCGCCGGCAGCGACCGCGGGCAGCAGGATGACGCCGGTTGAGTTGTCCGCGCCTGCGCCGGCCGTACCGGACCAGTTGATGGGACCGAACCAGACGCGGCCGGCTGCGCCGTACGCAGCGATTTCATGCGCAAGTGCGGCTGGAACGGTGACGGCCACCGTGGGCGGGTAAGCGAATTCGCGGTCGGCGCCATCGTCCGTCGGCACGATGCGGACGGGCAAGGAGAGGGCAAGCTGTGGAGGCGTTTTGGGTCGCGGTGACGCCTGCGCCCCGACCGGGAGGAGGAGTGCGAGGCCCCAGGCGGCGCAGGCAAGACCGCCGAGGCGGGCAAGCGTCGGGCCGGCAGGGGAGGCCTTCTCGATCAGCACGAAGGCGGCAATCGCCGCCACCCAGATCAGGTTCATGACGCCGACGGCGAAGAGCAGCGCCATCAGCGCCCAGCAGCAACCAACGCAATAGAGGCCGTGGCGCACGCCGAGCGCGAGCGACCCCGCAGCGCCGGCGCGGAAGCCGCCATGATGCTGCAGGAATTGCATGGGCGCGCGGCAATGGCTGAGGCAGGCGGCCTTGAGCGAGGAGAACTGGTACACGCCGGCCGCGATGAGGACCAGGGCGGCGAGCGCAGGGCGCGCGGGCGCGAGCATCGGGGTCAACCAGCCGGCGCGCTGAAACCCGCCCTGGGCGGCAGCGGCGAAGAGCGAGAAGCCCGCCCACGCGAGCAGGTATCCGGCCCCGAACCAGGCGGTCGAGGCGAAGCGGCGGCCGCGGCGGGCGGCATCGCGCGCGACCAGGGCGTGGGTGAGGAGCATGGGCGCCGCCGAGGGGGTCATCATGCCGACCATCATCACGGCCCACATGATCCAGGCGAGGGCGAAGTCGGCAGCGGACCAGGCGGCGCGGGCGGGGGTGGCTGCCGTCATTGCTGCCGTGGTGGCCCTGCCCCCCATCCCGGGCATGGCCATGCCCGGCGCCGCCATGTGCGCGGAAATCCGAAACAAGTAGACCCAGGCGAGCAGGGTGAGCAGCGCCAGTGCGGCGAACAGCACCAGGCGTTCGCGCGGCAGCAGTGCGGGCTGCATCTGGCCGTTCATATCCGCCCGCAATCAGCGAACGATGCCGTTGGAGCCCAGATGGACCTCGGCGAACTGACCGTACGAATCCTTGAGGTCGAGCGCGATCGGGCCTTCGGTCTTGGTCCAGCCGCGGCCGATTTCCGCGAGCGAATACTCGAAGCCCTGGGGAAGGTCAATGCGGACGCGGTGCTCCGCCTTGGTCACAGGGTTCAGGATGGGCTCGCCGTGACCTTTGGTGACGCCGGGCACCTCGAGGCGGGCGCGGCGGGCGTCCACATCCACCTCGAATTGGATGGGCTTGAACTGCGGCGGATGGAGGGTTTCGAGCGTGGTCGAGAAGACTTGGAAGATGGTCGCGCCGGGTTCGGTGTCCTGGCCGCTGAGGATGCGCAGCAGGGCTTCGCGCTGGGCGGGGGTGGCGCGCTCGTCCAGGACGAGGGCGGCCTCGCCGTGACCGTGATGGATCGCGCCGGGCCAGCGGAAGATGGCGACGAAGCGAAGCTGGTCGAGACTCGTGCCGCCGTGGAAGCCGCGCGCGATCTCCATGCCGGCGACCGCCTGGCAATTGCCGTGGGTGGGAAGCGCGCTGAACTGGCAGGGGCAGGCGTAATCGCAGTTGCAGTTGACGAACTCTTTGCCGTGGATTTGCCATTGGGTATCGGGCATGAGGACAATATATCAACTATGAGAGTTGCCGGTGGCGCCTAGGGGCCGGGCTCGGGGCGGAGGGCGCCGCGGGAGCGGGCAATGCGGCGGGCAAGGAGGCGAAGCGTCCAAGGGGCGAAGCGGGCGAGGAGGACGAGAGCCTTGCCATGGGCGGTGATGACCGCTTCGCGCCGGCCGCGAGCGACGGCGCGGAGAATCTTGCGGACGGCGACCGAGGTGGGCATGACGAACCAGCCGGGGATGGGTTCGGTGGCGGCGCCGTGCACTACGCCCTGGTTATCGACGCGGCGGAAGTCGGAGGCGACGAAGCCGGGACTGATGAGCGTGACGCGAATGCCGTCGAGGGCGAGTTCGGGGCGGATGGCCTGGGCGAGGGCGCGGACGGCGAATTTGCTCATGGCATAGGCGGAAGCGCCCGGAGTCGAAACCCATCCGGCGACGCTGCCGATGAGGACGAGCTGGCCGCGGGAGGCGCGCAGGGCGGGCAGCGCGGCGTGGGCGGTGCGCAGCAGCCCGAAGACATTGGTTTCGAATTGACGCCGATAGGCTTCGAGCGAGAGTTTGGCGAAGGAACCGACGACGCCGAAGCCGGCATTGGCGATGACGAGGTCCAGCGCGCCGTGGACGCCGAGCGCTTCGGCGACCGCATGTTCGAGGTCCCCGTCGCGGGTGACGTCGGCGACGACGATCCGGGGCGAGGGGTGGCCGGCGGAGGCGATTTCCCGCGCCACAGCCTCGAGGCGGTCGCGGCGGCGGGCGGCGAGGGTGAGGCGCGCGCCGGAGGCGGCGAGCTGGCGGGCAAGTTCTGCGCCAATGCCGGAGGAGGCACCGGTGATCAGGACGGACTTTGCTCGGAAGACGTCGGCTGGCACCCAGCCGATAGTTTACAGTGGGACGCGCAAAGCACTATTGCATGACGTCGGAGGGGCCGCGAAAGAACTGCGGAAATGGAGGCGGGGAGGCGGCGCCGGAGGAGTTTGCCGGATCGCGCCCCCAGGTCCAATAGAGGCCGAGGTAGGCGTAATTCTCGGTTTGGCCGGCGACGTTGTGACCGTAGCAGAACAGGAACTGATGGTCGGGGTTCTTGAAATGGTAATAGCCGCCGACGTCCACCATCGTGGAGGCGCCGGTTTGCGGCGCGGCCGCGCCTTCGGCGGCGTGGGCGAAGATTTCGCTTCCGAGCTCGAGGCGCTTGCTGAGGGTGTACTTGGCCAAGAAGCCGCCGTAGGCGAAGTTGCGGAACCCGAGTTGGCGCACCACGGTTTCACCGGCGCCGCCGTCGAGCAGCCACTTGCCGATGTTCTTCTGGGCCCACAGCGGCAGCTTGTACCAGGCCTTGCCGAGGCCCAGGCCGCGGGCCGCGCTGCCGGTGGGCAGCTCCAGCATGGTGAAGCTGCCAATCTGGGGAACGAACTTGCCTTCCTTGATGAAGGCGATTTTGGCGCCGAGCTCGGAATCGGTGAGCCCGAAGGCGCGCGGCTGGCCGGCGGGGAATATTGCGCCCCAGGGCAGAATGGCGTGCAGCTGAACGCGGGGGATTGCTCCCCAATTGAACTCGAAGGCCGGGCCGACGGTGTCGGTTTCGATCGGGGTGCCGTCGCCGGCAGCGAAGACGTAGAACTCGTAGTGGTGCAGGTCCACGGGGACGGGGTCGTCCACTTGGAACGGCGGCCCTTGGGCGGCGAGGCGGGTCAGCAGAAGCGGGAGCAGCAGCAGCCAAAGCCAAGGAGCGCGGACGCGGTGCATAGAAAGTGATTGTACTTGCGAGGGGGAAAGTGGCCCGGCAACGGAAGCGGTATCATGGCCTTGAACCCATGATTGGCGCGGAGGCGCGCGCGGAGGGGTGGCCATGCTGAAGAAGCTCGCAATCGGGGTGGGCGCGGTGGTGGCGCTGCTGGTCCTGGTTGCGCTGGTGCTGCCGCTCTTCATCAGCGCGAATTCCTTCAGGCCGATGCTCGAGAGCAAGCTTTCGAGCGCGCTGGGACGCAAAGTCGAGATCGGGAACCTGAGCCTCTCGGTGCTGTCGGGGAGCGTGAAGGTGGATTCGGTCGCGATCGCCGACGATCCGGCGTTCGGCACCTCGCCGTTCCTGACCGCGAGCCAACTGAGCGCGGGGGTCTCCATCATTCCATTGATTTTTTCGAAGCGATTGGAGGTCACCTCGTTCACGATCACCGATCCGCACGTGGCGCTGCTGAGAGCGCCCTCGGGGCGATGGAATTATTCGAGCTTGGGCGCAGCCGGTGCGGCAAGCGGAAGCAGCGCGGCTTCGTCTTCTTCGTCCGCGAACAATTTCACAGTGGGCGAGCTGCGGCTGGTGAACGGCACGATGACTGTAGGCGGGGTGGGCGGCGCACCCGTGCGGCGCTACAACGGCGTGAATCTTGAGGCCTCGGGCGTCTCCTATACCTCCGGGTTTCCGTTCCACTTCAGCGCCGCGACGCCGGGCGGCGGCACGATCAAGCTGGATGGAACCGCCGGAGCGGTGAACCCCGCCGATGCCTCCCTGACCCCATTCCAGGCGACGCTCGCGATCCATAACTTCGATCTGGGCGCCACCGGGTTCGTGGAACCGTCGTCGGGCGTGGGCGGAACCATGGGTTTCAGCGGCACGCTGGCCTCGGATGGAGAGCAGATGAGCTCGCAAGGGACGGTGGCTGCGGAGCGGCTCCGCCTGGCTGCGAATGCCCAGCCGGCTACCGTGCCGGTGAACGTGAACTATGCCGCCAGCTACGACTTGCGGCGGGAGACCGGCGCCCTGAGCAACGGCACGATTCGCATCGGCAAGGCCTCGGCAACGCTGGGCGGCACGTATGACGCTTCGGGCGCCGTGCCGACGGTGAATTTGCGGATGAAGGGAACGGCGATGCCGGTGGCGGATTTGGAAGGAATCCTGCCGGCGATCGGGATCGCGCTGCCGTCGGGAGCTTCGCTGCGGAGCGGTGGGCTCGATGTGGCGCTGGCCATCACCGGTCCGCTGGACAAGCTGGTGATCGCCGGACCGGTGAATCTCTCGAACGCCAAGCTCGCCGGCTTCAATCTCGGCGGAAAGCTGGGCGCGCTAGCGACGTTCGCGGGCCTGGGCAAGAACAGTTCGGAGACCGAGATTCAGACCTTGAGCGCGATGCTGCGGGTTGCGCCCGACGGCACGCAGTTGCAGAACTTGAATCTGGTCGTGCCCGCCGTGGGCACGATGACCGGCCATGGCGCGGTAAGCTCCGCCGGCCAGCTCGACTGCCGCCTGATTGCCAAACTCGGCGGCAACAGCGTGGCGGGCGCGGTCGGCAATGCGCTGGCTTCGATCACTGGAGGCGCGGCGAACAGCGGCATTCCGTTCCGGGTCACTGGGACGACGGCGAAACCCGTGTTCCTGCCGGATTTCGGCGGCATGGCCGGCGGTGCGAATGGCGCTCCGGCGGGAGCGAAGGGTGCCGCCGGGGCCGCGTCCGACATCCTGGGCAGAATTCTCAAGGCGAAGAAGCCGGGCGGCGGCCGGCATTAGATCGCGTGGCACGCAGTAGACCCCGGGGGTGGACACCGGGCCATGTTTCGAATATAATAGAAATATGGAACCACGACCGGACAAGGTTGCCCGCTGCGCGGACATGTTTTCGGCGATCGGCGCGGAGCCGCGGCTGCGCATTCTGCGGCTGCTGCTCGCGGCCCATCCGGAGGGGCTGGTGGTGGGCGACATTCAAGCCGAGCTTGAGATTCCGGGCTCGACGCTGTCGCACCACCTGGAAAAGCTCAAGAACGAGGGGCTGGTGCAGGTGCGGCGCGAAAGCACCTACCTTTGGTACACGGCGAATACCCAGGCGCTCGAGGAGCTGCTGGGGTTCCTGTACGCCGAGTGCTGCACCCGCAACCGCGCCGTGCCGAGTTCCAAAATCCTCTGTTGCCGCTGAAAGGAACGAACATCATGCCAGAACTCAAAGAAACGATCCAAGACCGGTACGGCGCCGTGGCGCGCCGTGTGTTGAGCGGGGAGGGCGAGGAGTGCTGCGCCACGGGACCGTGCTGCGGCGGGGCTTCCGCGCAGGCGCAGGACCCGATTTCGTCGGACCTCTACGAGCAGGCGCAGGCGGACGCGGTTCCGGGCAAGGCCATGGCGGCCTCGCTGGGCTGCGGCAACCCGACCGCGCTGGCAGCGTTACAGCCGGGCGAGACGGTGCTCGATCTGGGCTCGGGGGGCGGCGTGGACGTGCTGCTCTCGGCGCGGCGCGTCGGTCCGACCGGAAAGGCGTATGGCCTGGACATGACTGACGACATGCTGGCGCTGGCGCGGCAGAACCAACGCGAGGCGGGGGTGGGGAACGCCGAATTCCTGAAGGGCGACATCGAGCATATCCCGCTGCCAGCGCATTCGGTGGACGTGGTGATTTCGAATTGCGTCATCAACCTTGCCGGCGACAAGGATCGCGTGCTGGCGGAGGCGTTTCGGGTGCTGAAGCCCGGGGGACGATTGGCCGTCTCCGATGTAGTGGTGCGGGGCGCGGTGCCGGCGGAGATCCGCAGGAGCATGGAGCTCTGGATTGGATGCATCGCCGGGGCGCTGGAGGAGCAGGAGTACGTGGCGAAGCTGGCTCAGGCGGGCTTCGAGGAGGTCTCGATCGAGCCCACGCGCATATACCGGGCGGCCGATGCGCGCAGCTTTCTGGAGGGACTCGATTTGGATGCCGATGCGATCGCGCCCCAAATCGAGGGGAAGTTCCTCAGCGCCTTCGTGCGCGCGCGCAAGCCGATGTGAAGG
>DATNED010000068.1:0-25670 GCA_035553115.1 Terriglobales bacterium
CTCCGGCGGCATGCAGCGCCGCGTTTCGATCGCCCGCGCCCTCTCGACCGAGCCCGAAATCATGCTCTACGACTCGCCCACCGGCGGCCTCGACCCCATCACGGCGACCAACATCATGGAGCAGATCATCAAGCTCCGCGATCTCAGTCACGTCACAGCGCTGCTCGTCTCCCACCGTTTGCAGGACGGCTTCCTCATGGCCACCCACGTCTGGGACGCCGCCGCCAACGCGCTGCGTCCCGACCCCGCCGCCGCCACGGCGACCTCGTTCGCAGTGCTGCACAACCAGCGCGTGGTCTTCGATGGCTCTGCGAACGCGCTGCGCACCAGCCCGGATGCGTACTTGCGCACTTTCTTGGCTGGAGTCGCGGCGTGAGGGCCGTTGCGCTCATTGCCCTGCCGCTACGCGCCTGAGCCTGCCGGCGGACTCCGCGCTACACTTTCTGCTGGCCATGCAGCCGCAAGTCGCAGCCGCGCTCGCCGCCGGCGGCACCGTGCTCGCCTCGCATCCGCGCTTGGCGCGCGCGCTGGCGGCGGAATTTGACCGGCATCAGCGCGAGGCCGGTCAGCAGGCTTGGCCGCGCCCGGCGATATGGACGCTCGACCAATGGCTCGAACAATGCTGGACGGCGGAAGGCGACCGGCTGCTGCTCAGCGGCGCGCAAGAGGCGCGGCTTTGGGAAAGCATCATTGCATCGGGCGGACACGGCCGCCGCATGCTGCACCCCGGCGCAGCGGCCGCGGAGGCCGCGCGGGCGTGGCGGCTGGCTCACGATTGGGAACTCGACTGGTCCAGCCCGGCATGGAATGACACCGAGGACGCGCAGGCCTTCGCGGTTTGGGCCGGCGAGTTCCGCCGACATTGCCGCGCCGAGCAGTGGATCACGGCCGCAGAGCTGGCCGGCGCGGCAGCCGGCTTCGCGCCGCCGCAGGGCCCGGTGGCGTTGGCAGGGTTCGAGGAACGCGCGCCGGCACAGGCGCGCCGGTTCGCGGCATGGCGCAATTCGGGCGTGCCTGCCTCGGAGTTCGGGCCGCCGCATCCGCCCGCGGCACCGACGCTGGTCATGGCGAGCGATGCGGACGACGAATTCAACCGCGCCGCGCAATGGGCACGGGGCCTGATGGAGCAAGGGGCGCGCGGGCCGATTGGTGTCGTCGTGCCCGATCTCGGCCCCGTGCGGGCGGCGGCGGAGCGCATCTTCACCGCCGCGCTGCACCCGGACCGCGAGCCCTGGAGCCATGCGCCGCGGGCCTTCCATCTGTCGCTGGGCGTGCCGCTGGCATTTGCCCCTCCGGTTGCGGCGGTGCTCGAGCTGCTGCGCGCATGGGAGGCTCCCGGACCGATCCCGCTGCCGGACGTGCTGGCCTGGCTGCGCTCGCCGTACACGGCCGGAGCAGAAGTCGAAGCCGGGGCGCGTGCGCGCCTCGAACGCATTCTGCGCCGCCAAGGCCGCATGCGCTGGAGCTGGCGCGATTTGCAAACCCAAACCCGCGCTGGGGGAGCTCCGGCGTGGGCGACCGCGGTTGGCGCCGGGCGCGTTGTGCGCGCGGCGTGGCCGGCGCGGCAATCCTATCAAGCATGGGCCGATGCTGTCGCCGAACTGGCGCGCGCGACCGGGTGGCCCGGCAACCGAAGCCTTGGGAGCGAAGAGCAGCAAGCCGCGCAAGCCTGGGAGGCGCTGCTGCTCGAATTCGCCCAGCTCGACGAGGTGGCGCGCGGCCCCATCGCCTTCTCCGACGCACGCAGGCGCGTCGCGGGCCTGGCGCAGCGCATTTTCCAGCCGCAGGCGGCCGATGCTGCGGTGCAAATCCTGGGATGGCACGATGCCGTGGGCGCGGAATTCCAGCATCTCTGGATCGCCGGCATGAGCGAAGACGCCGTGCCGGCGGCGGGCGCACCGCATCCGTTCTTGCCGCTGGCGCTGCAACGCGCTGCCGCCATGCCGCGGGCGAGCGCAGTCTTGGCGGCCGAGCAGGCCCGGCGGCAGTGGGACCGAATGCTGGCGAGCGCGCCATCGGTGTTCGCAAGCTGCGCCGCCGGCAACGCAGCCGAACCGCTGCGCCCCAGCCCCTTTCTTTCCGGCCTGGCCGCGGAAGCGCCTGCCGCATCCATGCGTGCGGCGGCGCCCGCCGCGGTTCCTGCCGCGGCGCTCGAAACTCTCGACGACGCGCAAGCGCCCGCCGCCAACGGCGAGGAACGGACAGGCTCGGCGCGAACTCTCGAGGAGCAGGCGGCCTGTCCGTTCCAGGCCTTCGCGCATCAGCGGCTGCATGCCCGCCTCGCCGACCCCCTCGGCGTCGGGTTGTCAACAGCGGAGCGCGGCACCTTGCTGCACGCCATGCTGGACGTGGTCTGGTCGCAGTTGCAGACGCAAGCCACGCTGCTGAACGAAAGCGAGGATGCGCTCACGGCCAAGGCCGCGCGGTGGGCCGAGACCGTGGTCGCGGACTTTGCTCCGCTGTTGGACCGGCCCGGCTTGGCCGGGATTGAGGCGATGCGGCTGGCGCGCACCGCACTCGAGTGGCTGCGCGGGATTGAGCGCACGCGCGACCCGTTCGAGGTCGCAGCGCGCGAGAAACGGGTCGCGTTGGCCTTCGGCGGCCTTGAATTGAGTCTCCGCGCGGACCGCCTGGACCGCTCCGCCGACGGCAGATTGATCTTGCTGGATTACAAGTCGGGGAAGATGGACGCGCATCCATGGACCGAGGGCGCCGCCGCGCACCCGCAGTTACCGTTGTACGCGGTCACGCATCCGCAACGGGAGAACATTGCCGCGATTGCCTTCGCGCAGGTGCGAACCGGCGAGATGAAATGGATCTCCGAGCCGACTCCGCGGGAGTGTCTGGCGAGGTGGGAAGCCGAGCTGGCCGCGCTGGCCGGGAACTACCTCCGAGGCGACGCCCGGGTCGCGCCCCGGAACCCGCGGGAGACCTGCAAGAACTGCGACCTAAGCGTGCTCTGCCGTGTCCGCGAAGCCGGCCTGGGCAGCGAGGTCGAGGAGGCGAACGATGGCGAGTAGCCCGGCTGCTGCCGCGTTGTTGGCCGAAGACGACGCCGCGCGAGCGCGCGCGATTGATGTTTCGATTTCCTGCATTGTGGAAGCCCCGGCCGGGGCGGGCAAGACCGAATTGCTGATCCAGCGCACGCTGGCGTTGCTGGCGCACGTGGACGAGCCGGAGGCGGTGGTGGCGCTGACGTTCACCCGCGCCGCCGCGGCCGAGATGCGGCGGCGCGTGCTCGAGGCCATCGCGGCCGCCGGCCCCGAGCCGGAACCGCAACACCAGCGGATCACGTGGCACTTGGCTGCCGCAGTGCGCCTCCGCGACCAGAACCGCGGCTGGAACTTGGCCGCAGCGCCCTCGCGCCTGCGCATCGAGACGCTCGACGCTTTGGCGCTGCGATTGGTCGCCCGCATGCCCTGGCTCTCGCGCTTCGGAGCGGCGCTGGCGCCGACGGAACACGCCGCGCCGTTGTACCTGTCCGCGGCCCGGGCGGCGTTCGAGGCCATTGAAACCGAAGCGGAAGGAGCAGAGCCCGCCCGCCGGCTGCTTCGCCACCTCGATGCGGACCTCGAACAAGCCGTTAAGCTGCTGGCGGATTTGCTCGAGCACCGCGATCAGTGGCTGGAATGGGCCCCAAGCGCGCGGCGCGCCGGCGAGCCCATGCAGCCACTCCTGCAGCGCGAGGTCGAGGCGCTGGTGCGCTCCGAACTGGAGGCGCTCGTGGAGGCCCTCGGCGACGACGGGCCCCGCCTTGCCGCCGCCGCCGAGCTCAAGGCGCTTCCCGGCCCCATCGCCGCGCGTTTGCCGCAGTGGCGCGAAGTGTTTGCCGCCGCGCTCACGCAAGGGGATACTCTGCGCAAGAAAATCGCGAAAACGCTCCCGCTCTCTGCCGAGATCGTGGCCCGCCTGGCCGCGGCCCGGAAGCTGCCGGGTGGCGCGCCGTCCTCGGAGGTTGTCGATGCGCTCGTCGCGTTGCTTCCGCTCGCGGCCGCCGAGCTTAAGCGGGTGTTCGCCCTGCGCGGGGCGTGCGATTTCCCGGAAGTGACCCTGGCGGCCGTGTCCGCGCTGGGAGACGAGGCCGCCCCGTCGGCGCTGGCCTTTGCCCTGGATGCCCGCTTGCAGCATCTGCTGGTGGACGAATGCCAGGACACCTCACACGCCCAATTCGCGCTGCTGCACGCGCTCACGCGGGAATGGCAGCCCGGCGACGGCCGCACGCTCTTTCTCGTCGGTGATCCAATGCAATCGGTCTACCGTTGGCGCAATGCGCGGCTGGAGTTGTTCCTGCGCGCAGCGGCCCAGGAGCGGCTCGGTCCGGTCGCGCTCACAAGGCTGCGGCTGCGGCGCAATTTTCGCTCGGCGCCGGCGCTGGTGGAGTGGTGCAACCGGAATTTTGCTGCCGCCTTCCCGCCAGTTGATGACCTCGAAACCGGTGCCGCGCGCTTCGAGGCCTCGGTGGCGGCGCACGGCAGCAGCGGATGCGTTGCCATGCACGTCGTGGAGCAGGCGTCCGGCGACGCCGGTGCCGAAGCCCAGCTGATCGCCGACCTTGTGGTCCAGGACGACAGCGCCAACAGCATCGCCGTGCTTGCGCCCACCCGCAAGGACGTAGCGGAACTGGGCTCGGCCTTGCGCAGCCGTTCCATTCCTTTCGAGGCCGTCGAGATCGAGCCGCTGGCGGTCGCGCCGGTGGTCAGCGACCTGCTCGCGTTGGCCCGTGCGCTCGGCGATCCCGCCGATCGGGTGGCGTGGCTGGCGGTGCTGCGCGCGCCCTGGTGCGGCCTCACCCTTGCCGACCTGCACGCGCTCTGCCAAGGCGATCAAGGCGAGAAGTACACGCCCGTTCCCGAACTCTGGCGAAAGCGCCGCCAACGACTCTCCGCCGACGGCCAGACCCGTGCCGCGCGCGTGCTGGCGATCGTCGAGCCCGCAGCACGCGAGCACGGCCGCACCGGACTGAGCGCTCTGCTCCCCTGGTGCTGGGCGCGGCTGGGCGGCACGGAATGCGCGCGCTCCGCCAACGCCGGCAGCGAAGCTGCAGCGTTCTGGCGCCTGCTGGAGCGGATGGAGACCGAATCGCCCGTCGTGGATCCGGACCAGCTCGCGACGGAATGCAAATCGCTCTATGCGCCGCCCCACGCGGCCCGAGGCAGTTGCCGGGTCCAGATCATGACCGTGCACAACGCCAAGGGCTTGGAGTTCGATACCGTGATCCTGGTGGGCACGGCGCGACAGGCGCGGGCCAGCGAACCGCACCTGCTGCGCTGGGCGGAGCGCGCGGCAGCCCGCCCCGGCAGCCTGGGCTGGCTGATTGCCGCCCGCCCGCGCCGTGGCAACAAGGAGCCGCTGTTCGAATATCTCGGTGAGCGAGGCAAGTCGGAGCGTCGGCACGAAGACTTGCGCAAATTCTACGTCGCCGCGACGCGCGCGAAGTCCAAGCTCCATTTGGTCGCGCGACTGTGCGCCAAGAACGATGGCGACATTGCGCCGCCGCCTTCGTCGCTTTTGGCCAAGATTTGGGAGACTTCAGGTCCGGAGTGGGCGGCAGCCTGGAACCGGCGGCGGGTGGCGCCCGTCGCGTCGGCTGCGGCGTCGGCCCCGCCGCAGTTGCGGCGCGTGCGCTCCGGCTGGCAGCCGCCGCCATCACCGCCAGGCGTAACTTGGCGCGGCCCTCGGCTCGCGCCGCCGCCTTCGGAGTGGATCGCGCGCGAGTTTCATGCCGTCGGACTCGGCGAGCGCGCGCTGGGGACCGCGGTGCATTCCGAACTGCAGCGGATAGCCGAGAGCAGGCGGCTCGAGCTCGACAGCACCCGACTTCGGCGCGCGCTGCGCGCGGCCGGCATTCCAGCTCGCGCAATCGACGCCGCGCACCGCGAGGCATCGGCTGCAATCGAGCGCACGCTCGCGGACCCGCGCGGCCGCTGGCTGCTCGGACCGCAGCAAGAAGCCACGTGCGAGTGGCGGCTGTCGGGACTGGTAGCCGGAGAACTCCTCCATGCCACCTTGGACCGGAGCTTCATTGAGAACGGTCGGCGCTGGATCGTGGACTACAAGCTCGCTGCCGCGCCCAGCGCCGACCCCGGGACCTTCCTCGCCCAGCAGGCCGCGCTCTACCGCCCCCAGCTCGAACGCTACGCCCGGCTGGCCACCGCGCTCGACCGCAGACCTGTCCGCTGTGCACTCTATTTCCCCTTCTGGTCGGGGTGGCTCGAGCTGGATACCCACGAAAATCCCCTATAGATTGTGTCGGTTAGCCATGCTCCCCCAACAGGTGTGGTTTAATGTCTTGATTCGTAGGGGAAACCGCGGCTACTATGCCTTCAGGCTGGTGGAGCAGGATAGCCAAAGGGGGGTTCGCGTGCTCAAGCTAAAAAAGCTGCAAATCCTGGGGTTCAAGTCTTTCTGTGATCGCACCGAACTCCAGTTCTCGGGCACTGGTGTCGTCGCCATCGTTGGCCCCAACGGCTGCGGAAAATCCAACATCGCCGACGCGATTAGTTGGGTTTTGGGCGAGCAATCCGCCAAATCCCTCCGCGGCGGTCGCATGGAAGATGTCATCTTCGCCGGCACCCGGGACCGCATGGCAACCGGCATGGCCGAAGTCAGCCTCACGCTGATCGATCCCGCCGAGTACGAGCCCGGCCCCGAACCTGCCGCCGAAGAAATCGAACCCGCCGGCACTGAATCCTGGGACGATGCCGATAGCGCTCTGAACGGCTCCACTACTCCCGAAGCGTCCGCCGCTGCCGGCACTGGCGTGGTCCTCACCTTCCGCAAGCGCCGCAAAGTGCAGCCGCATAACCGCCGCGGCGAGATCGTGGTCACGCGCCGCCTGTTCCGCAATGGCGAGAGCGACTATCTGATGAATGGCCGCCCCTGCCGCCTCCGCGACATCCAAGAATTGTTCATGGGCACCGGCCTCGGCCCTGAGTCCTACGCCATCATCGAACAGGGCCGCATCGGGCAAATCCTCAGTTCCAAACCCCACGAGCGCCGCGCCATCATCGAAGAAGCCGCCGGCGTTGGCAAGTACAAGGCCAAACGCCGCATGGCCGAAGCCCGCCTCGAAGCCGCGCGCCAAAACCTTGCCCGCATCAATGACATCTTTGAAGAAGTCACCCGCCAGGTGAATTCGCTCAAGCGCCAGGCCTCCAAGGCGCAGCGCTACCGCCAGCTCAAGATCGAATTCGATGCGCGGCACCGCGCTCTGCTCCGGGGCCGCGGACGCGCCCTTGCCGTCGCGCAAGAACATGCCGCTGCCGCCCAGGCAGCCGCCCGTGTCGAAGTCGAGGCCGCCCAGCGGGCATTGACCGCTGAAGACGCCGTCCGCGCCGCCGCCGCCGACGCCGGCAGCTCGCGCGAGATCGAGCTTCGCCGCGCCACCGCCGATGCCGCCCGGTTGCTGCGCGAGCGCGAACACGCCCAGCAGCAGGCCGAATTCGCCGCCCGCGAGCAGACGGAAGTCTCGCGCCGTGTTGAGGATTTGCGCGCAGACCAGCTCCGCAGCCTCGAACAAAACAACGCCCTGGCCACCGAACTCGAAGCCGCGCGCCGTGAGCGCGAAGCCGCAAGTTCGGTGCTCGCCGCCGCGGCCAGCCAAATGGACGCGCGCCGCTCCGAACTAGCCCAGGCCCAAGCCGCAGTTTCGGCCATTCAGCACCAAGTCGAGGCCGCGCGCCAGGCCGGCTTGCAGGCGCTGGCGCAATCCTCCGCCCTTGCGCAGCAGCAGGCGCAGCAAGAGGCCCGCGGCAGCGAGCTCGCCCGGCAGCTCGAACGCCTCGAGCGCGAAGCTGCCGACACCCATGCCGAACTCGACCGCGCCGGCGCACGCCGCGGCCAGCTTCAACTCGAGTTCCAAACCCAGCAGTCGGCCGCCGCGCAGATTTCCGAACAGGCGACTGCGCTCGCCGAGCGCGCCCGCGAGCTGGCAGCCGAGCAGGCCGGAGAGCTGGAGGCGGCCCAAAATGCGCGTACGCAGGCCGCTGAAGCCGGCGCGCGCCGCGCCTCGCTGGAAGAGATTTCGGCCCAGCACGGATACAGCAGCGACGCAGTGCGCGGGCTGCTGGCCGGATCGGCCGCCGAAGGATTGTCTCCGAAAGGCCTTCTCGGCGAGTACCTCGAAGTCGAGGCGCCGTTCGATCGCGCCCTCGAGCAATTCTTGCACGAAGAGCTGAACTATGTCGTGGTCGAGTCCTGGACCGATGCCCAGGCCGGCCTCGACCTGCTTCACGCCCGCGAGCAAGGCCGCGCGACGCTGCTCGTGCGCGGCGACGCCCCGCCGCCCCGAACCGATCTGCCCGGAGGCTGGCGCGCTGCCGCCGCCGCCGAAGAGGGCGTCATCCCCGCCCTTGCCAAAATCCGCGCGCTCCAGGGTTTCAAGCTTGATGCTGCGCTTCCCCGCCTGCGCGATACCTTCCTCGTGACGGACGCCGCTTCGTCCCAAGCCCGCGTGCTTGCCGAGCGCTATCCCAGCGCTTATTTCCTCACCCTGCGCGGCGAGTGCTACCACCACTGCCTCGTCAGCGCTGGCGCCGGCGCAAGCCGCGGCCCGCTCAGCCTGAAGCGCGAGCTGCGCGAATGGACCGGACGCGAGTCCGCCTTGCAATCCGCGTTGGCCCGCCACGAGCAGCGCCAGCTTGTGCTCACCCGCGATCTCGAAGCCGTCCAGCTTCAGTTGGAACAATCCCGCGCTGCCCAGCACGAAGCCGAAAAGGGGCGCCTCACCAGCAGCCAGGCGGTCGAGCAAGCCGCAGCGGACCTCGCCCGTGCGCAGGCCCGCCTCCAGCAGTTGCAGTTGGAGGCCGATCAGGCCCGCGCCGCCTGTCGCGCCGCCGCCGAAGCCGCCGCCGCCGCCGCCGAGCAGCGCGCCGCGATCGATATCGAGCGCGCGCGCCTGGAGGCCCAGGCTGCCGCCGCCCAGGAGCAGGCATCCGCAGCGGGCGCCGATCGCGACTCCGCCGCCGCAGCTCTGGGCGAAGCCCAAGCCGAGCAGGCTCGCCTGGACGAGCGCGCCCGCGCCGCCGCAGCAGCCTTCGGCCGCATCGAGCGCATGTCCTCCGAACTCATGCTCCGTCGGCAGCAGACCGAAACCGAGATCGCCAAACTCGACGCGCGCTCGGCCGACCTCGCCCAGGCCGTCCGCGACAGCGCCGAACGCTCCCTCCGCCTCGCCGGCGAGGGCGCCGCCGCCCAGGCCGCGCAAGCCGCGGCCGAGTCAGCGCTTGAACTCGCGCGCGTGGATGCGGCTGCCGTCGAAGCGCGCATGGCAGAGCGCCGCGCCACGCTTGATCGCTGCCGCGAGCTCGCGCAGGAGTGCGAGCTCGCGCTTGCCCGCCTCGACTCCGACGCCGCCCACCTCGCCCACACCTGCCAGGAAGAGCTCGCCTGCCCCCTCGCCGACCTTCTCGCCGAGCCCGAGGCGCCGCTCGCCGAGGGCGAAATGGCCCTCGAGGCAGAGGCGCTCGAAGAATGCGTTCGCACTTTGCGCCAGCGCATTGAGGCACTCGGTCCGGTGAACATGATGGCCCTCGAAGAATTCGAGGAGGCACAGCAGCGCCACACCTTCATGGACGCCCAGCGCAAGGACCTTCTCGATTCCATCGCCGACACCCACAAGGCCATTCAGGAAATGGATGCCATCTCGCGGCAAAAATTCGAAGAGGCCTTCGAGCGCATCAACACCTACTTCCAGGAAACCTTCCGCATCCTCTTTGGCGGCGGCCAAGGCTTCCTGCGCTTGAGTGAAATCGAGGGCGCCAGCGAGCACGGCGTGGATCTGGTCGCGCAGCCGCCAGGCAAGAAGCTCCAAAACGCGCTGCTGCTCTCCGGCGGCGAAAAGGCCATGACCGCCATGGCCCTCCTCATCGCTGTCTTCCGCTACCAGCCCAGCCCCTTCTGCCTCCTCGACGAAGTGGACGCGCCCATGGACGAAGCCAACACCGCCCGCTTCGCCGAAATGGTCAAGCAGATGAGCGCGCAAACCCAGTTCATCCTGATCACCCACAGCAAGCGCACCATGGAGTCCGCCCCCACCCTCTACGGCGTCACCATGGCCCAGGCCGGAGTCTCCCGCCTCGTCTCCGTCCGCGTCGAGGACGCCGCCGATGTGCCCGCACCCGCCCCGGAACAGCGCCTCGCCGCCGCCCAGTGATCCGCGTCCCGCTGCTCGCTTTTGCCCTCGTCGCGACCGCCGTCGCGCAGGTCGCGAAGCCCTGCACCGCGGTCGGCAAAGATCGCTGGGAGGTGAAAACCTCTGCCCCGCTCGCCGCCGCCCGCCCCCGTGCCCTGGCCTTCGCCGATTTTGCCCAGTGGCCCGCCCCTGCCGACCCTGCCAGCCTGCGCACCGCCCGAACCCGCTCGGCGGCCGCCGTCGGTGGCCTGCACGAGGGCGACCTCGTCAGCCTTACCGGCTGGACCCGCCTCCTCGCCACCTCTAGCGATGACTGCGACTTTCACATCGAGGTCGAAGCTGCCGCCGCTGGCGCGGGCGGTGCCATCATCGTCGAAATTCCGCAGCCCGACGCCCAACATGTCGCCGACGCCGCCCTCGGCGCCCAGCTCGGCTCGGCTCGGCGGCAGTTGCTCGCTGCCTTGAATATCAAGGGCGCTCCCTCGCTCAGGGGCAACCTCATCGGCAAAGCCTACATGACCGCCACCGGCGCGCTCTTCTTCGATGCCTGGCACTACCCCGCCTGCGCCAAACGTGGCAAGCAGCAGGCCAAGCTCGGCGCCGCGCTCACCTGCTGGGAAATCCATCCTGTGATTTCGGTCGCGTTTGCGCCCCGACCGGCGTCCTGAGGACGCCAAGCGGAAATTTGTGCGCGTGTCAAGCGGTCCCAGCTCGCCCCGCGGTTGACACAATGGAGAAAAGTTGGGGAAGATGAGTTCTCTCCTTATGACCTCGACCCCTGTCTTTGAAACCCACCTCGACGCTCTTCCGCTGATCTCGCGCGGCAAGGTTCGCGACCTCTACGACGCCGGCAGCCAGCTCCTGCTCGTCGCCAGCGACCGCCTCTCCGCCTTCGATGTGGTCCTGCCCACTCCAATCCCCGACAAAGGTGCGGTGCTCACTCAGATTTCCTTGTTTTGGTTCGACCACCTCAAGTCGGTCTGCCCGAACCATCTGATCACCGCCAAGATCGAGGAATTTCCCGCGAGCCTCCGCGGCGCCGACCAGCTTCGCGGCCGCGCGATGCTGGTGAAAAAGCTCGACATGTTTCCGGTCGAGTGCGTGGTCCGGGGCTATCTTTCCGGCTCGGGCTGGAAGGAATATCAAAAACTCGGCACCGTCTGCGGCATCAAGCTGCCCGCCGGCCTGAAGGAGTCCGACCGGCTCCCCGAGCCCATCTTCACCCCGTCCACCAAGGCCACAACCGGCCACGACGAGAACATCTCGCTCGCCACGGTCGAGACCATGATCGGCCGCGACCTCGCCCACCAGCTTCGCGATTTCAGCCTCGAGGTATACAGCCGCGCTGCCGCCTACGCCGAAACCCGGGGCATCATTCTCGCCGACACCAAATTCGAGTTCGGCCGCGATCCCAAAGACCCGTGCGGCGCGCTTGTGCTCGCCGACGAGGTTCTCACCCCCGACTCCTCGCGCTTCTGGCCTAAGGAGACCTACCAGTCCGGTCGCGCCCAAGAGAGCTACGACAAGCAATACGTCCGCGACTACCTCGAGCAGATTGGCTGGAACAAACAGCCTCCCGGCCCCATCTTGCCCGAAGAAGTCGTTCGCAAGACGAGCGCCAAGTACCGCGCCGCCTATCGCCAGCTGGCCGGCCGCGAGCTGGCGTTCTAATTTCGGAGCTAGGTGTGAACGTACTCGACTATGTTCTGCTCGGAATCATCGCCGTCTCCGTGTTGACGGCGGCAGCGAAGGGGTTCGTTTACGAAATCTGGATGATGATCGCCGCCGTCGCTGCGGTCGTCGCCGCCGCCTGGCAATTCCCCGCCGTCGCGCCCTGGCTCAGCTTTCTCGGAGATCCGGAGGCTCAGAATTTCGCCGCCTTCGCCGCCGTGCTCGTCGTGGTCCTGATCGCAGCCGTGATCGCCGGGCGCATGATGCGCGGCGCCGTCCGCGCCGTGGGTCTCGGCGGCATGGACCGCGTGCTCGGTGCAGGCCTCGGCCTCGTCCGCGGCCTGCTGTTCGCCGTCGCCCTCGTCGCTGTGCTCACCGCCTATCCGTTCCGCCCGCAGTTGCTGGCCGAATCCCGCCTTGCCCCCACGCTGCAATGGGGTAGCCGCGCCTTGGTTGTGGTCATGCCCGGAGATCTTGAAAACCACTTCGGTGCCTCGCTTGCCCGCATGGGAAAGGACCTGAAGTGAGGGAACGCCTGGACGCCTTGGTCGCAGAAATGGTGGATAAGGGCATCCGCCTCGACGAGGCCGTCTCTGAGTTCGAGCGCCGCTTCATTAAGCGCGCGCTCGACCGCCAGCAGGGCAAAATCTGCCAGGCCGCCGAGCACCTCGGCATTCACCGCAACAGCCTTTCGCGCAAAATGAGCTACCTCGGCATCGTGCCCCGCCCCGCCCGCCGTGCTTAGCCCAAATGCCCCATCTTGGTGCGCTTCACGTCCAGGTATTTCTGGGCGTGGGCCGAGGCCGGCTCCGGCGTGCACGACACGCGTTCCGCCACGGTGATTCCCGCCTGCTCCAGCGCCTGGATCTTCTCTGGATTGTTCGACAGCAGCCGCACCGCCCGCACGCCTAGGTGGCGCAAGATCGCCGCCGGCAGCGCATAGTCGCGCGCATCGGCGGCAAAGCCCAGCTGCTGGTTCGCTTCCACCGTATCGGCGCCCTGGTCTTGCAGGGCATAGGCGCGCAGCTTGTTCATCAGCCCGATGCCGCGCCCCTCTTTATCTTCGTAGATCAGCAGCCCGCGCCCCGCCGCGGTGATCTGCTCGAGCGCCAACTCAAGCTGCTGGCGGCAATCGCATCGCAGCGAGCTGAATACATCGCCGGTCAGGCACTGGGAATGGATGCGCAGCAACGGCGGGCCGCCGGCGGCGGCCAATTCACCATGAATGAGCACCACCGCCGAGTCCGGGCCGAGCTCAAAACCGAGGATGCGGAAGGCACCCCAGCGCGTGGGAAAGGAGGCCTCGGCGGCCAGACGGAGTTCAACGGCAGCCATCGGCATCTCTGACTCTGCTCTAATTATAGGCGCATGGGCTCCGAGCGTCTCCTGCTGATCACGCTGCTGCTCAACCTCGGCGTCATCGCCGCCATCGCCGCCGTGCTCGTGCGCTCGCTCGCCTTCCAGCGCTACCTGTTCCAGGATCGCCGCAGCCTGGCCGAGCGGCTTGCCTTCGCCCTCTTCCTCGCGCTCCCGCTGATGGGCGGAGTTTGGATCCGTCTCGCCGTTCCCAGCTTCCAAGCCGCGGACCTCAGCCTCGCCGGTGCGCTCTTGATCGGCCTCATCGGCGGGCTCAACGCCGGCACCCTCGGCGGCGCGCTCATCTCCTTGCCCGCGCTGGTCGGAGCCGGCCAATGGCTGGCGCTGCCGCTCTTCGCCGCTGCCGGTCTCGCAGGTGGCCTGCTGCGCCGCGCCGCACCCGGCCCCGAGGAAATCTGGGCCTTTTCCCCCTTCATCGATCTCGAGCTCTGGCGCTGGCTGCGCAATCGCCTGGATCGCCCATTCCGCGATTGGCAGGCACTCGCCTTCCTGGTCCTCATTGCTGCCACCGCGCTCGAGGTCGAGCTCAAGCGCCTCATGCCCTCGCGCCTCTACGCCCCCCAGCCCCACACCTTCTGGAGCGCCGCCGCCGTCGCCGCCGCCAACATTCTCGCCATTGCGATTCCTATCAAGATCTGGGACAACACCCGTATCGAGCGCAAGCTCGAAACCCAGCGCCGCCTGCTGATTCAGGCCCGCCTCGATGCCCTCACCAGTCAAATCAATCCGCACTTTTTGTTCAATACGCTCAATTCGGTGGCCTCGCTCGTGCGTTTCGATCCGGACACCGCCCGGGTCATGATCGTCAAACTCTCCAACATTTTGCGCCGCATGCTGCGCAAGCACGAGAGCTTCCAGCCTCTGCGCGAAGAGCTCGCCTTCATGGACGACTACCTCGACATCGAGGTCGTGCGCTTCGGACCGGAAAAACTCCGCGTTGAAAAGCGCATTGATCCCGACACCCTCGACATCCTCGTGCCCAGCATGCTGCTGCAGCCGATTGTCGAGAACTCCATCCGCCATGGCCTCGCCCCCAAGCTCGCCGGCGGCGCCGTCACTCTTCGCGCCCGCCGCCTCGCCGCTCGAATCGAACTGGAAATCGAGGACAATGGTTGCGGCATGGTGCCCGAGCAGGTTGCCCCGCGCGGCCATGGCATCGGACTCAGCAACGTCCGCGAACGTCTGCAGGTGCTTTACGGCGATGCCGCGACGCTGGATATCCGCAGCCATCCGGGCGAAGGCACGCTGGTGCGCATCTGCGTGCCGGAATTGCACCCAGGTGCGGCGCAAACGGCGGGCCATTAAGGCGCGCTAGAAGAAAGGGGCGATTGTTTCTAGCCCTGGGGGCCAGCGGCGATCACTTCCGCCGGCGCCCCGCTGAAGCGCTGGAAGTTGTCGCGGAACAAACCCGCCAGGTGCCGCGCCGCCTTGTCGTACGCCGCCCCATCCTTCCAGGTGTTGCGCGGGTTCAACACCTCCGATGGAACTTCGGGCACAGCCGACGGGATGGAAAGCTGAAAGACCGGATCGGGCGTGTACGCCACTTTGTTCAGCTGCCCGCTCAGCGCCGCGCGCACCATCGCCCGCGTGTAGCTCAGCTTCATCCGGCTCCCCGCTCCGTAGCCCCCACCCGTCCAGCCCGTATTGATGAGCCAGCAGTGCGCCTGGTGCTGGCTGATCCGCTCGCCCAGCATCTTGGCGTAGGTCATCGGCGAAAGCGGCAGGAACGGCTCGCCGAAGCAGGTGCTGAAGGTCGCCTTCGGCTCTTTCACCCCCGCCTCCGTGCCCCCCAGCTTCGCCGTGTAGCCGCTGAGGAAGTGATACATCGCCTGCGGCACGCTCAGCCGCGCAATGGGCGGCATCACCCCGAACGCGTCCGCGGTCAGCATCACCACGTTTTTCGGGTGCCCGCCCCGTGCGCTCAGCACCGCGTTCTCGATGAACTCGATCGGATACGCCGCCCGCGTGTTCTCCGTCCGGCTGTCATCGTCGAAATTCGGGATTCGCGTGCGTGCATCGAGCACGACATTCTCCAGCACCGTCCCGAAGCGAATCGCATTCCAGATCTCCGGCTCGCCCTGCTCGCTGAGCTTGATGCACTTGGCATAGCATCCGCCCTCGAAATTGAACACCCCGTTCGCGCCCCAGCCGTGCTCGTCATCGCCGATCAAGCGCCGGTGCGGGTCCGCTGAAAGCGTCGTCTTGCCCGTGCCGGAGAGCCCAAAGAACAGGGCCGTGTCCCCCTCCGGCCCGATGTTCGCCGAGCAATGCATCGGAAATACGCCCCGCGAGGGCAACAGAAAATTCAGCACCGAGAAAATGGACTTCTTCATCTCCCCGGCGTAGTACGTGCCGCCGATCAGGATCAGCCGCCGTTCGAAATTTACCAGAATATAGGTCCCCGTCGCGGTCCCGTCCTCCCCCGGTACCGCTTGGCACCCCGGCATCGAAACGATGGTGAAATCGGGGACGAACCCTTCCAGCTCCTCCGCCGTCGGCCGCAGGAACAGTTGGTGCACGAACAGCGAGTGCCACGCAAGTTCGGTCACCACCCGTACCTTCAGCTGGTACGCCGGGTCGCCGCCCGCGAAACAATCCTGTACGAACACTTCGCGCCCGTCGAGGTACCGCGCCATGCGCCGGCGCACCTTCTCGAACGATTCCGCGCTGATCGCCTGGTTGCTCTTCCCCCATGCGACCTCGCTGGCGGTGACGGCGTCTTTCACGATGAAGCGGTTCGGTGGCGTGCGCCCGGTGAATTCTCCGGTTGCGGCCGTGACCGCGCCGCGCGCGCTCAACTGCGCTTCTCCGCGCGCCAGGATGCGCTCGATCAGCGGTGCCGTCGCCAGGTTGGCGACCGGCCGGGTGGTTTGGAGTTCGGGAAATGCAGCGTGGGCAAGCGTCTCGGCTGTGGCCATCAGTTCGTCCTGAAGAATATTTTATATCCGCACCCCCGGATTCGGCTACTTTACCCGTTCCAGATAGTTGCCTTCCGCGGTCCCGACGCGAATCTTCTCCCCGCGATCTATGAAAGGAGGCACTTGCACCACCAGCCCGGTCTCCAGCGTTGCCGCTTTCGTCACATTGCTCACCGTCGCGCCCTTCAGCCCGGGCTCGGTGTCAGTGACCTCGAGGTCCACCGTCTGTGGCAGCTCCACAGAAACCGGCTTGCCTTCGTAGAACTCGACGTTGATCTTCAAGTTCGGGATGAGGTATTGCACGGCCTCGCCCAAGGCTTCGCTGTTCAAATGCGTCTGCTCATAGTTCTCGGTGTTCATGAAGTAGAACGCATCCCCGTCGCGGTACAGGAACTCCATCTCCATCTCGTCCAGCACCGCCCGCTCCACCCGGTCATCGGACCGGAACCGATACTCGATCAACCCGCCGGTGCGCAGGTTGCGGATTTTTGCCTGCACGAACGCGCGCAGGTTCCCGGGAGTGCGGTGCGTGATGCTGAACACCGAGTACAGTTCTTTGTCGTGAATGATCACCATCCCCGGACGCATGTTGTTGGCAGACAAAGCCATAAGAGCAATTCTCCTGACGAAAGGGAAACTTCAATTATGACATGCGCCACGGCAGCGGCACCCCGGCGGCAGCGGCCTCCCGCACCCTGCGCAGCGGTACGCCATGCGCCCGCCCCCAACCCTCCCACTCCGCAGCTGTGCGCTGCTTGAAGTGCGCCGCCACCGACCCGCGCTGCGCGTCCGCCATCCAATCCGCTCGCTTCGCCGCCTGGCAGAACCGTTCCCATAAATGCGGCTCCAACGCGGCCAACGCCACTGTCCCCTCCGCGCATTCGTACACCGCGTACCGTGCGCTGCTGCCGTCCAGCCCTGCAATCGACGGAAACGCCGCCGCATGCGCTGCCTCTTCCAAGTACACTTCGAAAACCCCGCCCCCCTCCCGCAGTCCGCGCTCAACCGCCAGCGCCGCCCAAAAAGCCCCGCACAAATCCGCCAGTGGCAGCGCCCGCCAGGCCGCGTCGAGGGTTGGCAGCAGCCCCGATGCCGCAAGATACGTCAGATCGTGCCCGGGCAAACCTGCACTTTCAGGCGCCCGGCTCCCGACCATGCGCACGTAAACCAATCCCGGATTGGATGCGCGCAGCGCCTCCGGCCCCACGCCCCAAGCCTCCATTCTCCCGGGCAAGTGGTTCTCCAGA
Organism: Terriglobales bacterium; assembly: GCA_035553115.1. Taxonomy (GTDB): domain Bacteria; phylum Acidobacteriota; class Terriglobia; order Terriglobales; family SCQP01; genus SCQP01. Next base: position 17,346 of record DATNED010000068.1, read on the forward strand.
AGCACGTCCGTCCCGGCCGCCAGCTCGCGCATCCGCGCGCGCCCCGCCTCTGTTTTCAAATCCAAGGTTTCCTCTGCCGGTTCCGGGTGCAGCCAGTCGAACGTAGTCGGCGCCGCCGCCTCCAGCCAATCTCCTCCTGGAGCCGCCACGCGCATCACCTCGTGCCCCATCGCCGCCAGAATCCGCGCGCACAACGGCCCGGGAAGCAGCCGGGTCAGATCCAGCACCCGCGCCATCAGCGCCGCGCTCCCGGCGCGGCGTCCGGGTGCAGCATGTTCATCCGCGGCATCTGCGCATTCTAGCTCCGGCCCCGATACCTTGACAATCTTCAACTGTAGATCGTATAGTGCTCGACATGGGCAAACCCAACGACCTGATGCAAGGCACGCTCGACCTGCTGATCCTGCGCACGCTGGCCCTGGAGCCGCTGCACGGGTGGGCAATCGCCCGCCGGATCCAGCAGCTTTCGCGCGAAGTGCTGCAGATCCAGCAGGGCTCGTTGTACCCGGCGCTGTACCGGCTGGAGCGCAAGAAATGGATCAAGGGCGCATGGCGTGAGAGCGATACCGGCCGCCAAGCGCGCTTTTATGCACTGACCGCTGCGGGCCGTGGCCAGCTTGAGCGCGAACAGCAGCAGTGGCGCCGGCTTTCGGAAGCCATCAACTCGGTCGTCGGGGAGGCCTGAGCCATGGCTAGGCGCGACCGGGAAATGGAACGCGAATTCGCCGAGCACCTTGCGCGCGACGCCGCCGAGCGGGCCGCTACCGGCGTCGATCCGCAGGAGGCGCGGCGGCAGGCTGCGCTGGCCTTGGGCAGCGCCGAGCGATTCAAGGAGGAAGCACGCGAGCAGCGCCGCGGCGCCGGGTTCGCCGCGCTCGGGCGCGACCTGCGCTATGCCGCGCGCGGATTGTGGCGCGCGCCCGGCTTTGCGCTCGCCGCGATGCTCACGCTCGGCCTCGGCATCGGTGCCAACACCGCGGTTTTCAGCGCGGTCGAGGCCGTGCTGCTGGCGCCGCTTCCCTACGCCCAGCCGCAACGCCTGCTTTACGCCTGGGAAGGGGATAGCCGCCGCGCCGGCAGTATGGAACCGTTCTCGTATCCGGATTTCCTGGATCTCCGTCACGTTCCTGCGCTCAGCGGCATGGCCGCCTACGTGGTGAACGACGTTCCGCTCACCGGCTCGGGCGAAGCGGCACATGTGCGCGCGGCGGCCGTTTCCTCCAGCACGTTCGGGCTGCTGGGCGTCTCGCCGGCAGCCGGACGCGGGTTTGTCGAGGGCGAAGACCGGCCCGGCAGCCTCGAGGGCGCGGATGCCGCCGTCTTGAGCGCGGAATTGGCGCGCATGCGCTTCGGCGGCCCCGCCGCGGCGCTCGGCAAGCGGCTGACCCTCGACGGCGGGCCTTACATCGTCGTCGGCGTCATGCCCGCCGGGTTCCAGTTTCCGCTCGACGACCACGAAGACCTCTGGGTCACCATTGCGCCGCTTCAGATTTCGGCGAATGGTCCGGCCATGACCGCCCAGCGTGCGGCGCATTGGATGCGCGCCGTGGCGCGGCTGGCGCCGGGCGCGAGTGCGCAGGCGGCCGCGGCCCAGCTCAACCAGGTCGCCGACCGGCTGGCGCAGGCCCATCCCGATTCCGATCCCCACCTGAACGTCAGCCTGGTGCCGATGCTGGCCGCCTACACCGGCAGTACCCAGCCGGTCCTGCTGATTCTGATGGGCGCGGTGGGATGCGTGCTGCTGATCGCTTGCGTGAACGTCGCCGGGTTGGTGCTGGCGCGCGCCTTGCGCCGCCGCCATGAATTCGCGCTGCGCGCCGCGCTCGGCGCCAGCCGTAACGCCGTGCTGCGGCAGCTGGGATGCGAAGGCTTGCTGGTCGGCCTGGTTGGCGCCGCCGTCGGCGTGGCGTTCGCCGGAGTCGCCGACCGCATGCTCGTCCGCCTTGCGCCCGCGGGCGTGGTGCGGCTGGAGCAAGCAAGTTTGAATGTTCCGGTGCTGCTCATCGCCCTCGGCCTGGGCCTGCTCTCCGCAACGCTCTTCGCCCTCTTCCCTGCCCTGGAGTTGCTGCGCACCGAACGCAGCCAGCTTGCGGTTTCGCTCCAATCCGGCGGTCGCGGCGCGCGCGCCAGCCGCCGAGGCTGGAGGCGTGGATTGGTCTCCGCGCAGTTCGCCCTCGCGGCCGCGGTGCTGGCTGCGGCGTTGCTGTTGCTGCACAGCTTGGGACGATTACTGTCGGTTGCGCCCGGCTTTTCCGCCGATCACGTCCTCGACGCCACCATCAATGTGCCTGATGCGCGCTATCCCCAGCCGGATGACGATGCCCGCTTTTTCGACCAACTGCTGGACCGCCTCGCCGCCCAGCCCAGCATCGCCACTGCAGCCGCCGCCATGCCCACCCCGCTCGGCGGCAACAACATCGGGGTCAATGTGGATTTTCTCGATCATCCCCTGCCCGAGGCCGAGCAGACTTCCTGCCGCATCGGCGTGGTCTCGGGGGAGTATTTCGCCGCTTTGGCGATACCGCTGCGCGCCGGCCGCGTCTTCACACGCCGCGACCGTCATGGCACTCCCGAGGTCGCCATCGTGAATCAAGCCTTCGCGCGCAAGTTCTTGCCGGGCCGCGCCGCGCTGGGCGTGCGCATCCGGCCCGGCCTCGCCAGCTATCCCCACGACGGCCAACTTGCTCCTGCCCGCGAAATCGTCGGGGTGGTGGGCGACACCCGCCAGAGCGCCCTCAGCGCCTCGGCGCCGCCGATGATTTATGTTCCGCAGGACCAGATCCCGTTTGATGGCCTAGACGTCCTGGTTCGGGCGCGCCCGGGCGCCGATGTCGCCGCCGCAGCGGCGGTGCGGGCTGCGGTTCATGGGCTCGACCCGGATATTCCGGTCTTCGACCTGCGTCCGATGGCGGCGCTGGTCGATGCGTCTTCGGCCCCCGCCCGCTTTGATTCTCTGCTGTTGACGATCTTCGCCGCACTGGCGTTGCTGCTCGCGTCGGTGGGCCTCTACGCGGTGATGGCACAATCGGTGGCGCAACGCCGCCGCGAGATTGGCGTGCGGGTCGCGCTCGGCGCGCGCCGGGGCGAGATCACCGGCATGGTGCTGCGCGAGGGCATGGCGATGGCCGCCGGCGGCGTCGGGTGCGGGCTGCTCGCCGCTGCTCTGCTCGCCCGCTGGATCGGCCCCGCGGTGAGCGCCGACCTCTACGCCACGTCCATATACGATCCCCTGGCGTTCACGGCAGCGCCGCTGCTGCTGCTCGCGCTCGCCGCCCTCGCGTGCGCCCTGCCCGCACGCCGGGCTGCCAGCGCCGACCCGGTACAAGCGTTACGCTTGGAGTGAGGAACGCGAGTTCCGGACGCAGGGCGCTGGAGGGCGGATCGTGGTGGTCACTCGAAGAGATGCGGTGAAGACACTGGCGGCGAGTGCGGGCTTGGCGCTGGCGCCGCGATGGACGTTCGCGCTGGCCGCGGCCGGGCTCGAGCTCAGCGCCTACGCGGTTTCGGGCCGCACCGTGCGGCTGCTGCTGCGCGAGCCCGGGGCCCCAGCCACTCCGGACGACGGCGTGCTCATCGCCAGCGGCCGTGGCAGACTTTCCGCAACCGCGCCGCTGCCGGCCACGCAAACGCTCCGCTGCGGCGCATTCCGCGTCCAGGTGAGCGCAGCTCCGCTGAGCATCCGGGTGCTGGGATCCGGGGGCCGTATCGTGCAAGAGATTGGCGCCGAAGTTTCGCCTGGCGGCGGATACCGCTTCAGCTTCCGCTCTGGCGCCGCGCCTCTCTTCGGCCTCGGCCAAGGCGGCCCGCAGCTCGACAAGCGCGGCGCGGTGGATGCGATGGGCAGCGGCCAGGGCGGCTACCGCCTTGCCACCCACGGCGCCAAGGTGCCCATTCCCCTGCTGTGGAGCGCCGAGGGCTGGGGCATCTTCGTCCACCAGCCGCTTTGCTCCTTCGACCTCACCGGCGACACCGGCTTGCTCGTTCCGCATCCAGATCGCGGCGGTCACGAGCCCGGCGAGGCGGTTCCCGGTGCCGGCGAGAGCATTGCCGGCCTGCCCCTCGATGTTTTCATCATGGATGGCCACAGCGCGCCGCCGGCGACGCTGCTGGCCGAATACGCCGCATTGACCGGCCTGGCCGCCATGCCGCCGCTGTGGTCGCTCGGCTACCAGCAGTCGCACCGCACGCTCGGCCCGCCGGAGGAGATCATGGCCGAAGCGCAGATCTTCCGCGACAAAAAGCTTCCCTGCGACGTCCTCATTTATCTTGGCACCGACTTCTGCCCCGACGGCTGGAATACGCACAACGGCGAGTTCACCTGGAACCCGAAGGCCTTCCCCGATCCTCCCGCCGCCATTGCCGAATTCCATCGCCAGCATTTCAAAGTCGCCCTCCACGTGGTGCTCGAAGGCCGCAAGCTCATCGGCTCGGTCAGTGATCCTTGCACTGCCGCGCCGCTCCCCAGTGGCCGCACCCCTGACGGACATTGGCCGCCCGAACGCCAAGTCTCCTGCTACTGGCCCGCCCACAAGCCTCTCCTTGATCTGGGCGTGGACGGCTGGTGGCCCGACCAGGGCGACGGCCTCGACATGCCCTCCCGCCTCGCCCGCAACCGCATGTACTTCGAGGGCACGCAACTCGAACGCCCCAACCGCCGCATCTTCGCGCTGCACCGCAACGGCGCGCCCGGCATGCAGCGCTACGCCGCCTTCCTCTGGTCGGGCGATATTCGCTCCACCTGGGAGACCCTCAAGACCCACATCGCCGTCGGCATCAACGCCGGCCTCAGCGGCATACCGTATTGGGGCACCGACACCGGCGGCTTCATCCCCACCAAGGAATTCACCGGCGAGCTCTACGCCCGCTGGTTCCAGTTCAGCGCCTTTTGTCCGCTGTTCCGCTCGCATGGCCGCGACTGGCGCTTGCACCGGCCTTGGGGATGGACCGACGGCGTCATCGGCTACCCCGAAACTCCGAGCTACCGCCCCGATGACGCCACTCTCCATAACCCCGCCATCGAGCCCATCTGCAAGAAATATCTGGACCTGCGCTATCAGCTCCTGCCCTACATCTACACTGCCGTCCGCGACGGATGCAAGACCGGCCTCCCGCTCCTTCGCGGCCTCTGGCTCTTCGATCCCGCGGATCCGGCGGCCGTGGCCGCCTCCGACGTCTACATGTTTGGCCCCGATATTTTCGTCGCCCCCGTCGTCGAGCCCGGCGCAGCCTCCCGCACCTTCTATCTGCCCCGCGGCCTCTGGCACGATTTCTGGACCCGTGAGCAGGTTACCGGCGGCCGCCAACTCACCCGCCCCGTGGATCTCGCCACCATTCCCCTCTACGTCCGCGCCGGCGCGATCCTTCCCATGGGCCCCGTCCGCCAGTACGTGGATGAGCCCAGCGATGCGCCCCTGGAATTTGCTGTCTTCTCCGGCCGCGACAGCGCCGCCACCTATTACGAAGACGACGGCGTCAGCTTCGATTTCGCACGAGGCGACTTCCTGGGCCTGAACCTCGCCTGGAACGATGCCTCCCGTAAGCTCGCCGTCTCCTTGGAGCACGGCGCAACACCGCGGCCGCCTTGGCCGCGCAAGTTCTCGGTCGCTGCCGGCGCCGATTCGCGCCATTTCGAGTTCTCCGGCAAGCCCATTTTCATCTCTATCTAGTACAGTGTTCTTCGAGGTTCCCGATGCGCCTTCGCCATCTCCCTGCCCTGCTCTTCCCTTGCGCCCTGCTGGCCCCGCTTGCATTCCCGCAAGCGCAGCTGCCTGCGGACCTGGTGCTTCGCAATGGCGTCCTCGCCACCCTCGACAGCGCCCATCCCCAAGCCGAGGCCCTCGCGATCCGCAACGGCCGCATCGAGGCAGTGGGCAGCAACTCCGATATGTCGCGCTACCTCGGCCCTGCCACCGGCGTCCTGGATCTTCACGGCGCTTTCGTCACCCCCGGATTCATCGAAGGCCATGGCCACTTCATGCAGACCGGCACTGCTCAAATGCAACTCAGCTTGGGCGAGGCCCCCAACTGGGACGCCATCGTCGCCATGGTCAAGGCCGCCGCTGCCAAGGCCAAGCCGGGCGCATGGATCCTCGGCGCCGGCTGGCAGCAAAGCAAATGGAAGCCCGCGCCCCAGCCCAACGTGGATGGCCTCCCGCTTCCCGCCAGCCTCGACGCCGCCTCGCCCCGCAACCCCGTCCTGCTGGAACACGCCTCCGGCCACGCCATCTTCGTCAATGCTGTCGCGCTCAAGCTCGCCGGCATCACCCGCCAAACTCCCGACCCGCCCGGTGGCAGCATCGTCCGCGATGCCCAAGGCAACGCCATCGGCATGCTCCGCGACACCGCGGGGGGCCTCGTCCGCCGCGCCTACGCCCGGTACGAACGCGGTCTGCCTGCGGCCCAACGCGAGGCCGACCTCCGCAAGGCGCTCGCTCTCGCATTTCACGAAGAAGTGAGCCAGGGCATCACCGGCTTCGTGGACATGGGCGAGAACTTCGCCACCGTGGATTGGCTCAAGTCCCAAGCCGCCTCCTTCCCCCTCCGCCTCTATGTCAACGTCAATGGCGAGCCCGTCTCCGCCCTTGCCGCTCAGCTTGCGAACTACAAGCTCATTGGCTTCGCCGACGACCATCTCACCGTCCGCGGCATCGGCGAGATCACTGGCGACGGCGCGCTTGGCACCCGCAGCGCCTGGTTCCTCCAGCCCTACAGCGACGCCCCCGCCGTCACTGGCAAGAACGTCACTCCCATGGCCACCATCCGCCAAATGGCCGAGATCGCCGCCAGGGACGGCTTCCAGGTCTCGGTCCACGCCATCGGCGATCGCGCCAACCATGAAACCCTGGATCTCTTCCAGCAGATTTTCACCGCCGATCCCGCCGCCCGCTCGCTCCGCTGGCGCATCGAGCACGCCCAGCATCTCGCCCCCGCCGACATTCCCCGCTTCGCCCAGCTCGGCGTCATTGCCTCCATGCAATCCATTCACGCCTGCTCCGACGCACCCTATGTCGTTTCCCGCCTGGGCGAGCAGCGCGCCCGCGAAGGCGCCTACGTTTGGCACTCGCTCATGGCCAGCGGCGCAATGGTGCTCGACGGTACCGATACGCCGGTTGAGAGCACCAACCCCATCGCCAATTTCTACTGCGCAGTCACCCGCGACGAGGGCAATGGAACCATCTTCTTCCCCGCGCAAGTCAAGACCCGCGAGCAGGAGCTCCGCTCCTACACCTGGAACAATGCCTACGCCTTGAATGAAGATCGCGACCTCGGCTCCCTCGCCGTCGGCAAGCGCGCCGATCTCGATGTCATTTCAGGCGATCTCCTCACCCTCACCGCCTCCGACATCCTTCGCACCCGCATCCTTTACACAATGGTTGGAGGAAAGCTCGTCTACACCCGCCCCGGTGCCGCGCAGTGGCGCTCAGGCCAGCTCTTTGCCTCCATGCCCGAATTCAACCACGTGAATTAGGCGCGGACGAGCAGGACGCGCCGCGCGGCGGCCGCGCCGTCCGCTCTGCGGGATCGCGTCCACGCCGAACGCTACTCCTGGCGCAGGGTGCGGACCGGATCGACGCGGCTGGCGCGGCGCGCGGGAGGCAGGCTTGCGAGGGCGGCGCCGAGGAGCAGGAGCAGGCCTACGGCGGTTAACGTCGGCACTCCCACCGCGCCGACGCCTGCCACCGCGCTGCGCAGGATGCGGCTCGCGACCAGTGCCGCCATCACCCCGGCCCCAATGCCGATCAGGACGATGCCCAGGCTCTGCCGCACCACCAGCCACAGCAGCCGCCCGCGGCTTGCGCCCAGCGCTACCCGAACGCCGAACTCCGGCATCCGCCGCGCCGCCAGGAACGCCTGCACTCCATAGATGCCGAGCGCGGCCAGCACCAATGCGATCACGGCGAAGGCGGCGAACAGTAACAGCAGGAAGCGCTGCTGGTCGAGCGAGCCGCGCGCCAATTGGTCGAGCGTCCGAATCTCGTAGAAGGCCTCGTCGTCCCCCGGCCCGCGCACCGCGCTGGTGAGGGCGGCAACTTGCGGGCCCGGCGGCCCTGAGGTCCGCACCGCGATGGACATCAACTGCGACCAGCGCCGGACCAATCGGTCTGGAAGCTGATCGAAGGCGTAGTACACGGTGTCGCGCACCGGGTTCGCATCATCCCCCGCCGGTCCCCAGTAGCGCACATGCTGCACCACCCCCACAATCGTCAGTGGATCGTTTCCCAATCCAATGTGGATTTGCTGGCCGATCGGGTTGCGCCCGCCGAAGGCGTGCCGCGCCAGCACGTCGTCAATCACCGCCGCGGGCATGGCGCCCATGCGATCGCG
>DATNED010000069.1:0-23643 GCA_035553115.1 Terriglobales bacterium
ATGAATTTCGGTAAGCGGATAGATCTTGAATACGACGCGGGCCTTTCCCGGATCCTGGGCGAGGAGCTGCTCCAGCACGCCGGCTTCTTGCCTGCAAAAGGGGCACTCGAGGTCGCTGAACTCGACGATGGTGACCGGGGCGTTGGCCGGTCCGATGGAGGGGGCGCCGCGCACCTCCAGCTTGGCCCGCGTCTCGGCCCAGGGATCGGGGCTGAGCGGGCTCGAGGTGACACCCGAAGGGCCGCCTTCAATGATCTCCTTCTCGTCGGGCGAGATCATGTAGGTCGCCTCGACGTGCTGGCCGCCCTTGGCCAGCAGCACCTTGGCGGTGCGCATGCCGCTGGCGTCGGCCTCGGAGATGGATTCCACCTCCATTTTGTCCATCTTCTGCCAGCCCAGCGAGCGGTCGAGGAAGGCGTGGAGGCGCGTGCGCAGAGCGGTGTCCTTGTCGGAGGTCGCGGCCTTCGGTGCCTGCGCCGCGCAGCCGGCGAGCAGCACGGAAAATGTGAGGACGAGAATGCGGTGGGTTTTCATGATGTGCAGCTCAATTCGGAAAGGGCGGGTAGGCGGTCGCCAGGAGTGGTGGGAGCGGTGTAGCGCTGGGCTATGGGCAGGCGGCGGCCCATGCCGAAGGCTTTCTTCGAGATCTTGAGGCCGGGGGCGGCCTGCTGCCGTTTGTACTCGCTGTGGTCCATGCGGCGGATGAGGGCGCGCACCTGCTCGGGATCGAGTTCGAGCGCCGACGCGATGGCTTCAGGGGAACGCGACTCCTCGATGTATTTTTGGATCACGGCATCGAGAATTTCGTAGGGCGGAAGGTCGTCCTGATCGCGCTGATCGGGCTTGAGCTCGGCGGTCGGCGCCTTGCGCAGGACCGCGGCGGGAATTATCTCGCGCTCGCGGTTGACGTGGCGGGCGAGGGCGTAGACCTGGGTCTTGAGGACGTCGGCGAGAATGGCGAGGCCGCCGGCCATGTCCCCATAGAGGGTGCAGTAGCCCATGGCGAGCTCGCTCTTGTTGCCGGTCGAGAGCACCAGCGCGCCCGTGAGGTTCGATTCGGCCATCAGCACCAGGCCCCGCAGGCGGGATTGCAGGTTCTGTTCGGCAAGATCGGCTGACGCCGCCGGGGCGGCCCGCAGGCTGGCCCCCAACGAGGCTTCGGCTTGCGCGAAGAGCGGCTCGATGGCGACCTCGCGCAGCGCGATGCCCAGGCGCCGGGCGACCTCGGCGGCGTCGATCCGGCTTTCCGCGCTGGAGAAGCGGCTGGGCAAATAGACTGCTGTGACGTTTTCCGGCCCCAGCGCCTCGACCGCGATGGCGGCGGTGAGAGCCGAATCCACCCCGCCGCTGAGGCCGAGCAGCACGCGCGTGAAGCCGCACTTGCGCACATAGTCGCGCGTGCCCAGGACCAGGGCGCGGTGCATCGCGGAAATCTCATTCGGCTCCCCGCTCCGCTCCGATCCCGGAACCGGGCGGATATCGCCGTGCCAGTCGGCGGTGTCCACCACCAGCAGATCCTCCTCGAAACAGGCGGCGCGGGCGCGCAGGGCGCCGTCTTCGCCCACCGCCATCGAGCAGCCGTCGAAGATGAGTTGGTCGTCGCCGCCGACCTGGTTGACGAGCACAACCGGAATTTTGTACTCGCGCGCGATCGCGCCCAGCATCTCTTGGCGCAGGGGAATCTTGCCGGTGGAATACGGCGAGGCCGAAATGTTGATCAGGAAGTCGGCGCCGCCGCGCAGCTGCTCTTCGACCGGATCGCGGGCGTAGAGCAGGCGGGCGTTGCGCTGCGGCCAGTAGTTCTTGTCGTTCCAGGCGTCCTCGCAGATGGTGATCGCGATGCGTTGTCCCTGCCAGCGCCAGATGCGCTGCTGCTCGGCGGGCGCGAAATTGCGCAGCTCGTCGAAAACGTCGTATGTGGGCAGCAGCATCTTGGACTGCTGGAAGACGACCTCGCCGTCTTTCAGCACCAGAGCGCTGTTGTGCACGCTCTTGCCGGTTGAGGCGGGGGCGGGGGTGGCGCAGCCGCAAAGGATCAAGACGTCGGGAACGGCGCGGGAGGCGCGCCGGAGCCAGTCCAGGCTTTCGGAGACAAATTCAGGCTTTTCAAGCAGATCGCGGGCCGGATAGCCGCAAATCGCCATCTCCGGGAAAATGACCAACTCGGCACCACGGGCGCGCGCCTGCCGCGCCAGCTCCACGATGCGGTCGTGGTTGGCCTCAAGCGCCCCCACGGTGGGGTTCATCTGGGCGAGCGCGAGCTTCATCTGAGCTCAGTTTACCGGAACTGCGCTTCGCGGGCGCAGGGTGACCGGGAAGGTTCGAAGGGTTGCGCATATTCCGGCGGGATGCAAATAATGGGCACTTCCGACAATGAGCGCGATGGACGAGCGGCGAGAGAGGGCGCAGCGGTTGTTCACCGAGGCGTACCAAGCCCAAATGAAGGGTGAGTTGGGCCGGGCGGTCGAGCTCTACAGCGCCTCGATCGAAGTGTGTCCGACGCCGGAGGCGTTCACCTTCCGCGGATGGGCGTATTCATTCCAGGGCGATTACGAACGCGCCATCGAGGAATGCTTGCGTGCGATCGAACTCGACCCCGACTTCGGCAACCCCTACAACGATATTGGCGCGTACTTGATCGAGCAGGGGCGGTTGGAAGAGGCAATTCCCTGGCTCGAGCAAGCCGCGCACGCCAAGCGCTACGAGAGCCCCTGCTTCCCGCTGTTCAACCTGGGACGCATCTACGAACGCAAGCACCAGCTCGCCAAGGCGCGCGAGCAGTACGAAAAGGCGCTGCTCAGCAACGCCCACTACGCGCCGGCGCAGCGCGCGCTGAAGCGCGTCCGTGCCGCCTGGAATTGAAATCGAACTAAACCTGGAAGGACGAGCCGCAGCCGCAGGTGTGCTTGACGTTGGGGTTGTTGAACTTGAACCCGCTGCCCTCGAGGGTTTCCAGGTAGTCCACTTCGCAGCCGTCCAGGTACATCAGGCTCATCGGGTCCACGAAGACCTTGAGGTCGGTGTATTCAAAAGTCTTGTCTTGGGCCGAGCCATTGTCGAATTGCATCGAGTAGCTGAAGCCGCTGCAGCCGCCGCCCACCACCGCCACGCGCAAGCCGCTGGGAGCGGGGGTCTGGGCACCCATGATTTCCTTGACCTTCTCAATCGCCTTGGGAGTGAGGGTAACCATATGCAGAGTTTACCATGGGGCGTTTACCATGAGGCATGGACAGCCGCATCGAGCATGATTCCCTGGGCGCGGTGCCCGTACCGCGGGCAGCGCTCTGGGGAGCGCAAACCCAGCGCGCGATCGAAAACTATCCTATCAGCGGCCTGCGTGCCGCCCCGGCGCTGATCCGAGCCTATGGCCTGCTGAAGGCGGCCCTCGCCGAGGCCAACGGCGAAGCCGGACGCCTGCCCAAGACCAAGGCGCGGGCCATCGCGCGCGCTGCGCGCGAAGTGGCGGAACACCGCCACGATGAGCAATTTCCGGTGGACGTGTTTCAGGCGGGCGCGGGCGTGTCGTTCCACATGAACGTCAACGAGGTGATCGCGCACCGCGCTTCGCAGTTGCTGGGCGGGCGCGCCGTGGATGCCAACGATGACGTCAACCGCGGCCAATCCACCAACGACACCTTCCCCACCGCGTTGCGGATGGCGCTGCGCTTCGAATTGGATGATGTGAGCCCCGCGGTCGAGGCCTGCGCGCGCGCATTCGCGGCCAAGGGACGGGAGTTCCGGCGCGTGGCGAAGGCGGGGCGCACGCACTTGCAGGATGCCGTGCCGGTGACGCTCGGAGCGGAGTTCGCCGCCTACGGCGTCACGCTGCGGGCGTGCGGGCGCGAGTTGGCCCATGCCGCCGACGGCTTGCTGGAGTTGGGGCTGGGGGGCAGCGCGGCGGGCAATGGCGTGAACGCTTCGCCGCAGGTGACCCGTTCCGCCATTGCCAAGCTGCGGCGGGCGACCGGACGGCGATGGCGGAGCGCGACCGATCTTTGCGCGGCGATGCAGAGCCAACTTCCGGTGGCGGCAGCCTCGGCGGCGATGCGCAACCTGGCGCTCGAGCTCATCCGGATCACGAACGATTTGCGGCTGCTGTCCAGCGGACCGCGGACCGGGCTGGCCGAGATCGCGCTGCCCGCGCTGCAGCCCGGATCTTCGATCATGCCCGGCAAAGTGAATCCGGTGATGCCGGAAATGCTCGCGATGGTGTGCTTCCAGGTGGTCGGCAACGATACCGCGACCGCGCTCGCGATGCAGGCGGGGCAGCTCGAGTTGAACGTGATGATGCCGGCAATGGCCTGCGCCACGCTGCAATCGGCGGGAATCCTGGCGCGGGCGGTGGAGGCGTTCACCGCCAAGTGCGTGCGCGGAATCACCGCGGACCGGAAGCGCTGCCGGGCGTTCGCCGCCGGCACCATGGCGCTGGCGACCTCGCTCACCCCGGCCTTCGGCTATGCGCGGGTGGCGAAGCTGGTGCAGGAAGCCTTGCGCAGCGGACGGCCGCTGCTGGAGCTCGCGCTGGAGCTGAACCGGAGCGAGAAACGGGCGCCCGACGCCGAGATTCGACGTCTCCTCGGTCTGTAGATGGGGTTAGTAAACGCGGGAGCCGAGCAGGAGGTCGTTGAGGTTGACCGTCTTCCAATCGCCCCGCTTGATGGCGGCGCGGATCGCCCCGGCGCTCTTGCCTGCCTCAGTCTGGCGGTAGGCGTAGACTCCTTCCATCAGGCAGGTCTCGCAGATCGAGGCGTGGTCGCCGGCGAAGCAGTCGAGCAGGCTGTGATGGCCGACCTCTTTGTCGCAGTGGCAATAGCAGGGCTGCTGGTAGAGCACGGGACGGACTTTGGCCGCCATCGCATAGGCGGCCTGCACGCGCGGATCCTGGAACTGCTTGGGGTCGAGCGTCGGCGGGAGCGAGCCTTTGAGCGGCAGTTGGGTGTGGTACGCGGGGCTGTCGCCGTCGTGTACCACGGGAGCGTCCTCGGTCGCCTGCGTCTTCGCGGGAACTTTCGCATGCGCAGCTTGCTGCGCCGAAGCGGCAACGCCGAGGGCAAGAATGCTGGCCAAGGCAAGGGCGGGAACGCGCATAAGGCGATTGTATTCTAGTTTGGCCGATGGGGCTCAGGCACCAACTCGAGTTCGCGCCGGTCCGGGCCGCCCTGGCGGTCATGGGCCGGCTTCCCCGGCCCGCCGCGCGCCGGGTCGGGATGGCGATTGCCGCGGCTTTCTATTATGCGCACCGGCGTTTGGTGCGGGTGGCGCGCCGGAATCTCGAGATCGCCTTTCCCCAGGTTCCACGCGCGACGCGGGAGCAGTGGCTGCGGCAGCTGTATCGGCACCTGGGAAGGCAGATGGCCGAGTTCTGCCTTTTCCCAACCCTCACACGCCAGGATCTCTCCGCGTTGATGGCCACCGAAGGGCTGCAGCACTACCTCGAGGCGCAAGCGCGCGGACGGGGGGTGCTGGTGCTGACCGCGCACCTGGGCGCGTGGGAGCTGTCGAGCTTCGGCCACAGCCTGGCGGGATACCCGATGAAGTTCCTTGTGCGGCCGCTGGACAACGCGCCGCTGAATGAGTTGGTGCTGCGCTACCGCGGCATGCACGGCAACCGGCCCATCGGCAAAGGCGAATTCGCGCGCGGCCTGCTGCAGGCGATGGCGGCAGGCGAGACCGTGGGCGTGCTGCTCGATCAGAATTCGGCGCCGCCGCAAGGCGTGTTCGTGCCCTTCTTCGGCCGCCTGGCATGCACCGCGGCCGGCCCGGCCAAGATCGCCGCCCGCACCGGAGCCGCGGTGGTGCCGGGCTTCACGGTCTGGGAAGAAGCGCGGCAGCAGTACGTGCTCTACTTCGAGCCGGCGTTGGAACTGGCGCAAAGCGGCGACCAGGAGGTCGACATCATCGAGAACACCGCCCGCTTCACCGCGGTGATCGAGCGCTGGGTGCGGAAGTATCCGGACCAGTGGCTTTGGGTGCACCGGCGCTGGAAGACGCGGCCGCCCGGGGAGGCGGGGCTGTATTGATGAAATCCTGGGCAAGGGCGGCAGCATGGGGAGCGCTGGCCTGGCTGATGCTGCTGGCCGGCCTCGGCGGGTTCGGGCTCATCGGCCCGGATGAACCCCGGTATGCCGCCATCGCAGCCGCGATGGCGCGCACGCAGGATTGGATCACGCCCCGGCTCTGGGGTGCGGCGTGGTTCGAGAAGCCGGTGCTGTACTACTGGCTGGCAGGGCTGAGCCAGCGCCTGCGCGGGGTGAGCGCGGCAGCCGCGCGGCTGCCCAATGCCGTGCTGGCGATCGCGACGATTGCCGCGCTGTGGTGGTTCCTGCGCCGCACGCACGGTGCGCGCGCCGGCGCGCTGGCCGGGTTCCTGGGCCTGACCACGGCGTTCATCTTTGGCTTCGGACGCGCAGCCACCACCGACATGACCCTGGCTGCGCCGCTGACGCTGGGGTTGTTGGCGCTTCATCTCTGGCTCGAGAACGGAGAAGCGCGGTTCCTGCCCTGGTGCGCGGCGGCGCTGGCGCTGGCGACGCTCGCCAAGGGTCCCGTGGCGGTGGCGCTGGCGGCCATGGTGCTGGCCGGGTGGGCGGCGTGCAAGAGCGATTGGCGGGTCTTCCGCCGGGCGCTGAGGATTGGGCCCATCGCCATATTCCTGGCGATTGCCGCGCCCTGGTATATCGCGGTCGAGGTCGAGAACCCGCAGTTCTTCAAGATCTTTTTCTTGCAGCACAATCTCGAGCGTTTTGCCACCAACCGCTTCGAGCACCCGCAGCCCTTCTGGTTCTACCTGCCGGTGCTGCTGCTGGCGCTTTTCCCCTGGACGGGATGGCTCGGGCTGCCGCTCAGATCGGGATGGAATCGGCTGCGCCGGTTGGGATGGCGGGGCGCCTGGGCTGGGGACGACGCCGCCCTGGCGCGCTTCCTGACACTCTGGCTGCTCGCGCCCCTCGTGCTGTTCTCGATCTCGAGATCCAAGCTTCCCGGATATATTTTGCCCGCGGTTCCAGCAGCAATCGCATTGATTGCGGTGGCCGCCGCGGAAGCGTGGGAGCGCCTGCCGCGCTGGCCTCTGGCGATCAGCGCACTGCTGGCCGGGGCCGTGCCCGCAGGACTGCAGCTGGCCCCGTGGGTCCTGCTGCCGCCGGGGCTGCGGCCCCCGCTGGCGCAGGCGATGGTGCAAGGACGCGCGGAAATGCTGGCGGCGCTGACCGCGGTCGTGCTGCTGCTGCTGGTGCTGAGGAGGCGTCCGGCGGTGGTGATGGCTGCAACCTCCATCCTGATGGCGGGCGGCGCGGCGGCGCTCACGCTGGGCCCGCTGCGCGGCGGCGTGGATGCGGCGCTGAGCGGGCAGGTGCTGGGGCGCGAATTGCGCAGCCAATGCGGTGTCGCCTTGGCCGGCGGCTTGCCGCGAATGTGCGGGACCGTGCCGCTCTTCGCCTGGCACCTCAGCCGTGGACTTCAGTACGGCGCGCAGTTCGAGTTGGGAGCGGAGATGGAGGATTGGACAAACGCAGCCCCTCCTGCAAATTCCGTCCTCGTGATGGACCGCACTTTCCTTCCCCTGTTGCTGGGCTTATGGGGCGGACGCTGCGAAATGGCGCAGTTGTCCCGCTTCGATCCGAAGGGAGAACAGCCGGTGCCGTGGATGGCGGTGCGGGTGCGATGCGCTCAGCAAAACGCGGCCGTGCCACCCCGCACCGCGTCAATGGTCGGCGTAGCGGCCGTAGGTGAAGATGTGGGGGACGGGGTGGAACGATTCGGCGAAGCCTTGGGCGCGGTCGCGATCGGAAGCGGACAGGGATTTCGACAGCGCCGCTTCGCGTGTTGCGCAGCGCTGGCTGCCTTCGAGCGACAGGATCATCCAACCCAGGGCGGCGACCGGGTCGCGAGCGACGCCGGCGCCGGCGGCATAGAGCTGGCCGAGCATGCACTGAGCGTCGAAGATGCCCTGCCCGGCGGCCTCGGCGAAATATTTGGCGGCCTGGCGCCAATCCGGCGGGCCCGGGCGTCCCTTCACGGCGTGACCTAAATAGAGAGCGTAGTCGTAGGCGGCGTCGGCATGGCCCTGGTCGGCGGAAAGCTGGTACCAGTGCTCGGCGGCGGGCAGATCCTTGGGAACACCGCGGCCGTACGCGAGGTGGTCGGCGAGGCCGTATTCTCCCACCGGATCGCCCTGCGCGGCCGAGGCACGGTACCAGCGGATGGACTCCGCGCGGTCATGATGAAGCTGGAAGCCGGTGCCGTACATCCAGCCCAGCTCGGCTTCGCATTCGGCGTCGCCAAGTGCCGCGCCGGCCTGGAAATATTTGAGCGCGCTGGCATGGTCGGCGGGGATGGGGCCGAAGCCGTGGGCGTAGAGATTGCCAAGTATGAAGTCGGCGCGCCCGACCTGGGCCCTGGCCGCCAAGCGCAGGTGCTGAAGCCCGGCAGTGATGTCTTGCCCGACACCCGCGCCGAAGAGAAAGCATTGCCCCACGTCGGCCTCGGCGGCGGCATTTCCGGCCGCAGCGCTTTTCTGGAACCAGGCAAAGGCGGCGGCCTCGTCGCGCGGCACGCCGGCAATCGGGGTGGGCAGGCGGGTCATTGCGACGATGGAGCCCGCGCGGGTGCTGGCCTGGGGAGCGAGGAGAGCAAAAAAGAGCAACTCCGCCAACATTCCCGCATTGTACCGCGTCAGGATTTCAGGAAGGGGTTCGAGCGGCGTTCCCGGGCGATGGTGGTTTCGGGGCCGTGGCCGGGAACGACGATCGTTGCGTCGGGAAGCGTGAGCAGCGCGCTGTGGATCGAACGCAAGAGCGTGCTGAAATCGCCGCCGGGAAGGTCGGTGCGCCCGATCGAGCCGGCGAAGAGCGTGTCGCCGGCGAGGAGGAGGTTCTCCTCGGGAACGTAGAGCGAAACGCTGCCCTCGGAGTGCCCTGGGGTTTCGAGGATCTGGATCGGTCCGAGGCGGGCGTTGCGGTCAAGCGCGGCGTCAATCGTTGTGGATTCGGCGCCGGGAAGGCCGAGGAGATTGGCCTGCCAATCCAGCAAACCGTAGAGGCCGAGGTCGCGGGGATGAAGCCAGACGGGCGCGCCGGTGCGGCGCTTCAGCTCGGCTGCGCCGCCGATGTGATCAATGTGGGCGTGGGTGATGAGAATGCCTTCGAGCTTGCACCCCAGCTCGGCCAGATGGCGCAGGACCATCCCGATTTCGGCCCCGGGATCCACCACGTACGCGGTGCGCGCGACCGGATCCGCCAGGATGGTGCAATTGCAGGCGAGTGGGCCCACCGGAAACGTGATCCGCTGCAGCGGCACTATTTCTTGGGCTGGGTCGGGGCGGACGGCGTTGCGCCCAGGATCGAGCGGGCGTTGGGGCGCGACCCCGCGGAGAGAATCGCCAATGTGATGCTGGTCAGCATGAACAGCACGGCGCAGACGATGGTCGCCTTGCCCAACGCCGTCTGCGCGCCGCGCGGACCGAACGCCGTCTGGCTGCCCATGCCGCCGAAGGCGGAGGCGATGTCGCCCGCCTTGCCGCTCTGCAGCAGGATGACGGTGATCAGGAAGAAGCAGACCAGGATGTGGAGCAGGGTGATGAGAAAGGCCACGGAGCGTCCTCGATATTGTTATGGCGCAGAATTTGGTGCGGAAGGCGGGACTCGAACCCGCATGCCTTGCGGCGCCACCCCCTCAAGATGGTGTGTCTGCCAGTTTCACCACTTCCGCGGAACGCTCTAGTATACCAGCCGTTGCGCAATCCGCCATGAACACACCCGATTCAGGAAGCGAAAACCGGCACGCTGGTTTCCATGAAGCCGATTCGCACTCCTAAGGGGAAAAACCGAACCCTTAACCGACACAGGCTCCGGCGCGGGAAACGCCGGAGTTCCGCTTTGGCTTTGGGCCGCGCTTCTTCGAATTGAGCGCAACCTTCGCTTCGCATCCGCGATCACGGCGAAGGATTTCGGAATGCCGGACCGAGATCACCACGTCTATCAAGGACGTAAATCGATCGAACGCTCATGCGGGCCTCACCTGCCACCACCTCCAACCGCTATTTTTCCTTCTTGGGACTGAGTCGCCGCTTGAGTTCTCTTTGCAAGGCAGCCAAAAGTTTCGGGCCACGGGCAACAACGTCGTAATCCTTATCCCCGTCTTGCCCCTTCTCCTGCTCTGCAATTGTTTCGTACGCGGCCCGCACCCGCTTATAGCACCGCCCCAGGAGGTCCGGGGTTATTGATGCGGAGACGTCAATCTGCTGAATCCTGCCTGGGTCCGCGTGCGCATTGCTAATGAGCTCGCAGCACAAATACATCGCAAGGTAGAAATTGATGTTGCGGCGATGAACGGCCTCAATGCCGAGGGTGTCTAGATAGTCGCCCACGCGCCGGCACAGCTGCGTAGCAACAATATACAATGTCAACTTATATGATGAAGCAAAGATTTGGTCATAAAGCGAGTCCTTCTTGATGTAATCACGCGGACGAGCGCGCGCTTGATCCGGGCGCTGCAAGACAACCGAGGCCATTGCTTGCACCACCTCGATGACGCTTACGATCTGCGCCACCGGCTTGTTCTGATCCCTGTAATATCCTTTCCTGCGGTCGTAGTAAAGATTTTTTGTGTGGAACGCCTGTTCGATCTGCCTGTGGATCGGATCGGTTGCCCGTAGGGATTCCTCTGGCATCTGGTTTTGACTATTCGTGCAACGAATTACCGCATCGCGCGTCGGCTTATCACCCGTTTTGATGACCCTGACGAGCACACGCCTACCATCTCCCGGCGCAGGCATCGCCGCACTAAAATGCGTGTAGATGACCCTGGAGGTCTGGAGCCCGTTAACAATTTGCGGGTCATGGACCTCGACCTCAAGGTATTGCGGGGACTCCGCCCGCTCAGCGATGATCGTAATGCCGTTGTTCAAGAGCCAGAATTCAGGGCTTTGCAGGTTCCCCAGCGTCTCGTCAATCCGCTTGTTGATTTGAGAATCGGGCCAATATCCCCGCACGTTTGAATCAAAGAACCTTTCGGCAAGTTTTCCGTCCGGGTCCTTAATGAAGTCGAAATAGTCAATCAGTTTCACCAACCCGATTTCACCCTCTTGCGTGCTCAACGGCTGCGCAGCCCATCGGAGCGTTCGCTTCTTTGGGGGGCGCGCCTGGACCTGCTTCCAGAGAGCCTCCGCGTTGACGAATCTAAAGTTTGCTTGGATGTGCGGAAAATGCTTCAGGCATTCCGCCTTCAAATTCCCGGCTGATTTTTCGCAATCCCTATTCGGGGTTACATCTTTCCGTATGACGTACAGAAACTCTATCGCCATTGCCGGGGTTTCGCCGACTACGATCCCGAGCTTGTCTTTAAAGAGACGCATCATTGCGACCAGCTCGGAATGGTACTGAGAGTGGTAGTTGGCCTTCTTTTTCGCCAAATCAAGAAGGTCTCGAGCGAACCAAAATAGTTTGTCAACCCCAGCGGGGGAAAATCCTTCGTCGCCGCCTTTGACCTGCATAACGATGAGCTTGAAATCCGGTGGCTCTTTCGGGTCTAGTTCGGTCTCGGCGTCGACCAGCTCACCGTTCGCAAGGATGTAGAAAGCGTCCACCCCGCCATCGCCACCACCGTCGACGATGCCGGATTTGAGCTGGCTGTCCCCAAGATCAAATGCGCGCGCGAAGTTCTCGGCGCAATAATAAAGAAACGACTGGTCCCCATTCTGGGGTGCAGGAAAGCGGTTTTTCTTCCAGCCCTGGAAATTTGCTTCCAAAGCCAACACGTCATTTGCTGGCATCGGCAGAACCTCCGGTTGACGGCCCAGCATACGCCACCCCCGCTTGCCGAGGCAAACGTATTAATACCCTCCTCATGCGGGTGACGGATTTCCTAATGGCCTAATGCCAAGAAATCGCGTTAGGTTTTCCCACGCGTTCTTGCTTTCCAGGCTCACGCCGAAGCTTTGCGCGTGACGGGTCCATTCCCTCAGCTTGCGTCCGTCGAGCGGCTGCACGGGCCGCTCGCTGCAGACCAGAGCGAAGCGCCCAAACGGACTAATCCGCCCGGGGTCGGCTTCAGCGCCCTTATCCATCGCCAAGCATACGTTGTATAGGGTGCGCGGTAGCGAGCAATGGACATGCTGGTTCAATCGCCCCATCTCCTCCATGGCGGCGTCGGCTCCGCTTCCAATAGCCGCAAACCCAACCGCGGCAAATTCACGTGGAAATTCTCCGTTGTTTACGTAGAATGCGACACCCATTCCACCGGCAAACCCGCAGACAAGTCCGGAAACGTGGGGACGGCACAACCGCCTGATGCGACCAACAGCTGCTGCGGTTTCGGGCGGGAGGTCTCTGCCCACCCACTCACTCATTGTCAGGCCTACCTCGTCTTGAATCGGGCCACTCGCCTGGTGCCTCCACGCATGGATGTACGCTTCCTGCCACGCCGTCATGTACCGTTCGAGTCGCTTCTCCGGCAGGGAATCGCAACGATGCAGAAACTCACTGACTACGGTTTCGGCGCGGCCCACATCGCCAGCGAAACCAACGCACACCTCACCATTGTGATCATAGGTTTTGTGCGCTCCGTCCGAAAATTGAACCGCTGGCTCGCCTGCGGACCATCTCGTGTCCGAGGCATGCACGCCAAACTGGCCATGTTCGCAGAGCGCACCAACGATGAGTGTCATTTTATGCCCCCGCGAAGATCCGAATATCCGTCGCGGCCGCTCCCACCCAGCTTGCGGCCGTTCGGCACCGCAATCCGAAGCCAATCCCATGGAGCGCGAACCATGCGAATTTCTGAGTGATTCCAAGGTGCTCCGCCAAACCGCAACTGCTGGTGCCGCTCTCGGCGTTCACAACCAGCCACGTTGCGATCAGCCAACTGCAAAGACTGACCGATGAATCCTCCATGAAGGCTTGAGTATTTAGCATGAACTGAGGCGAGGCGTGCTTCTCGCGGCGACGCCCGCCGCCGTGCCTCTCCAGGAAAAGCACGTTCTTGCTTCCGCAATGGGGCATCCAGTGCCATTAGACAGGCGCCGCTTGCTCAGATACTCGCGGCAATCGACCGGCCCTGCAAAATACGCAATTCCTTCTTGCAGGGTCTTGGGTTCCCGCTCCAAATCTCAGGCGTGTCGACTATTTTGCCAAGTATATATCTACCCGCAATCGGCCTCGCAGTCCAGGACCGGCCGTGCAACAGGCCGCACGCGCATCCCCAGCGGCTCGCCGCGTAAGCGGGTCGATCGGCGGGCAGCCGAGCGCGGTTCCGCGCCAGTCAATGATCTCGAGGGTCCGCAGCAACGCCCCCACCCGCCCCTCATTGCTCGTTGGCGGCTTTGATGAGGGCGGCGAACGAATCGGGTTCGAGGCTGGCGGTGCCCACCAGGCCGCCGTCCACATCGGGCTGGTCGAGCAAGGCGCGCATGTTGCTGGGTTTGATCGAGCCGCCGTAGAGGATCGTCAGCGCCTGCGCCGCCTCGGGGCCGAAGATGTCGCGGGCGCAGCGCCTCAGGAAACGGTGCGCGCCCTCGGCAACTTCGGGCGTCGCGGTGTTGCCGGTGCCGATCGCCCACACCGGTTCGTAGGCCAGCACGCAGCGGCTGAAGACCTCGGCTTCCATGCCCCAGAAGGCGCGCTCGAATTGGTAGCGCAGGATCAGCTCGATCTCGTTGTCGTTGCGCTGGGCCTCGGTTTCGCCCACGCAGACGATGGGGGTGAGCGATGCCGCCAGCGCCGCGCGGACCTTCTTGTGGACGGTCTCGTCGGTCTCGCCGAAGAATTGCCGCCGCTCGGAGTGGCCCACGATCACATAGGTGCAGCCGGCGGCGGCGAGCATCCCCGCGGAGACCTCGCCGGTGAAGGCGCCCTCGGGCGCCCAATGCAGGTCCTGGCCGGCGATGCCGCAGACGAAGCCGCGCGCGGCTTCGACCGCGGCGCCAAGGCACGGAAACGCCGGCGCGACCACGACCACGCAATCGCCTCCATTGCCCGGCGCGAGCTCGCGCAGGCGGGCGATGAAGGCCGCCGACTCCGCCGGCGTCTTGTGCATTTTCCAGTTGGCGACCATCATCGGACGCCGGGAATGGCTCTTGGCGGGCATGGATTACATCTTATCTGTGAGCGCCTCGACTCCGGGCAGGGGGTCTCCAGCTAGGAACTCGAGCGCTGCGCCGCCGCCGGTCGAGATGTGATCGAGCTCGCCCTCCAGACCCGAGGCCCGCAGCGCTGCCACCGAGTCGCCGCCGCCCGCGACGGTGACGCCGGGACAGTCGGCCACGGCGCGCGCGACCGCCAGCGTGCCCGCATCGAAGGGCGGCTTCTCGAATACGCCCATGGGGCCGTTCCAGAAGAGAATCTTGGCGGAGGCGATCTGGCCCGCGAACAGCGCCCGGGTCTTGGGGCCGATGTCGAAGGCCTTGCCGCCGGGCGGGATCTGAGCGACGACGCGGCCGTCCTCAAGCACGTGATCCACCGGCAGGACGAGTTGGCCGGGGCGCGCTTTTTCGAGCAGCGCGCGAACTTCGGCAACCCGATCGGGCTCGACCAGCGAGGCGCCGATCTCTTGCCCTTGTGCGCGCAGGAAGGTGTACGCCATGCCGCCGCCGATCAAAAGCTGGTCGGCGCGCCGGGCGAGCGCGGTCACGATGGCAAGCTTGTCGCTGGCCTTTGCGCCCCCAAGCAGCACCAGGAACGGATGCTCGTGGGCTTCGCGGATGCGGGAAAGATAGGCGAGCTCTTTCTCGAGCAGCAGGCCGGCGGCGGCTTGAGGGAAGAACTGGACGATGGCGGAATTGGAGGCATGGGCGCGGTGGGCCGCGCCGAAGGCATCATCCACGTACAGCTCGCCGAGCGCCGCGAGCTGGCGCGCGAATGCGGGATCGTTGGCCTCTTCGCCCGGCTGAAAGCGGAGGTTTTCGACCACCAGAATTCCGCCGCGCTCGAGTTTGGCGGACATCTCCTCGGCCTCGGGGCCGACGGTCTCGGGGCAAAAGCCGACGCTCGTTTCGAGCAGGCGCTCGAGGTGCTCGGCCACCGGGCGCAGGCTGAAGCGGTCGTCGGGCTTGCCCTTCGGGCGGCCCAGATGCGAGCAGATCACCGTGCGGGCGCCGTGATCGCGAAGGTAGCGCAGCGTCGGAAGCGTCGCTTGCAGGCGGTTGTCGTCGGTGATGACGCCGCCCTCGAGCGGAACATTGAAGTCGGCGCGGAGCAGGACAAGTTCCTCTCCGAGCTTGAGGTCGCGAAGCGAGAGCTTGGGCATGAAGGTCAGCCCGCCAGGCGGACGAGAAGATCGCGCATGCGGCAAGAGTATCCCCACTCATTGTCGTACCAGGCGACCACTTTGACGCAGCGGCCGCCGATGACTTTGGTGAGCTTGGCATCCACGATCGAGGAGCGCTCGTCGCCGCGGAAATCGCAGGAGACGAGTTCTTCCTCTTCGTATCCCAAAATGCCCTTCATGGACCCGGCCGCGGCCGCCTGAAAGGCGCCATTCAGCGCCTCGGCGGTGGTGGGCTTTTCAACCCAGGCGACCAGATCCACCACCGAAACGTTGGGGGTGGGAACGCGCAGCGCGAAGCCGTCGAGCTTGCCTTTAAGGTCGGGGATCACGAGATGCAGCGCCTTGGCGGCGCCGGTCGAGGTGGGGATGAGGTTGATCGCGGCGGCGCGGGCGCGGCGCTTGTCCTTATGGGGAAGATCCAGGATGCGTTGATCGTTCGTATACGAATGGATGGTGGTCATCGAGCCCGCGATGATGCCACACTCGTCGTGGACGATCTTGGCAACCGGCGCCAGGCAGTTGGTCGTGCAACTGGCGTTCGAGATAATGCGGTGCTTGGCCGGGTCGTAGGCGGCATCGTTGACGCCCAGCACCAGGGTGACGTCGGCGTCGCCGGCCGGGGCCGAGATGACGACCTTCCGGACCGAGCCGCGCAGATGTTTGGCCGCGCCTTCGGCACTGCTGAATTTGCCACTGCACTCGGCGACCACGCCGATGTCAACCGAGGACCAGTCGAGTTTTTCGGGGTCGGGTTGCGACCAGACCGGAATTTTCTTGCCGTTGACCGCGATGAAATCCGGGCCCGCCTCGACCTGGGCGCTCAAATCGCCCAAAATGGAGTCATATTTGAGCAGGTGGGCGAGCATGGCGGGCGCGGTGATGTCGTTGACGGCGACAATCTCGAAGTGCTGGTTCCCGAGCGCGGCCCGAAAAACATTCCGTCCAATGCGGCCAAAGCCGTTGATTCCCACCCGCAGTGGCATGCATGTGCCTCCCCGAAAATTGTATCAGCCGAGCGCCGACGGCATGCCGCCCGCGACCGTCGCGGCAGCCGGGCGGATAGAATGGGCGCATGGCAGCCCTTGCGCTCGAACCTTACCTGGCGGCGATGCGGGGACGATTCGGCGGCGAAATGGACCTCGATCGTTGGTGGCCGGCGCGGAGCCGGTTCGAGGTCGTCGTGGGCGCGGTGCTGGTGCAGAACACCGCCTGGGCGAACGTCGAGCGCGCCATCGCCGCGCTCCGGCGGGCGGGCAAGCTTTCCATCGCCGGCATTCGGAGCTTGGATGAGGCGGAGCTGGGTCCGCTGATCCGGAGCTCGGGAACCTGGCGCGTGAAGGCGCGGCGGTTGCGGGGCTTCGTCGCCTGGCTTGATCGCGAGCACCAGGGAAACTTGCAGCGGCTGTTCGCGCAGCCTACCGAGACGGCGCGGCGGCAGTTGCTCGCGGTCCAGGGAATCGGGGAAGAAACCGCGGACGCGATTCTGCTGTTTGCCGGGCGCCACGCCAGCTTCGTGCTCGACTCCTACACCCGCCGGATTTTCGCGCGCCACCGGCTGCCGCAGGACCGGACCTGGGCTGCGGCAGCACTGCCGGCGAACGAGCGCGTGTATCGGCACGTGCATGGGTTGCTGGTGGAGACTGCCAAGCGGCACTGCAAAAAGCGGCAGCCCGAGTGCGGCGATTGCCCGCTGAAAGCGCTGCTTCCGTGACCATTTCGCCCAAGCGCAGCCGCCGCGTGATCGGGCTCGGGATCGTGTTCGTGGCGATGCTCGTGGTGCTGTTCGCCCCGCAAGCCTGGAGCCTGCATTTCCAGCCCAGCCCGCAGAATGCGTGGCTGCTCTTCGTGCTCTCGGCCCTGGGGTTCCTCGGCACCGTGACCCTGGCGCTGATCCTGATGCGCCAGATCGTGAAACTCTACGCCGAACGGCGCGCGCAGGTGCTGGGGGCGCAGTTCAAGACCAAGCTGGTGATCGGTGCCTTGGCGCTGAGCCTGACCCCGGTGGTGTGCATGTTCGGCTTCACCTACGGGTTGATCAATCGCACCCTGGACAAATGGTTCAGCCAGCCGGTGCAGACGGTGCGCGACGACAACCAGAACACGCTCGACCTGCTCACCCAATTCGTCGCCGACAACGCGCAATCGGAAGCCACGCTGATCGCCGGGAGCCCCGACTTGTTGGCGGGGCTGCGCGCCAATCGCTGGGGCGAGGTCGGGCAGGCGCTGGCGCGGCACCGCGCAACCCTGGCGGGCGGATTCGCTGCCGTGCTCGACCCCGGCGGAAGGATGCTGGCGAGCGCGGACGTGCCGGCCGGGTACACCCCCCCGGCGCGCGCAGCCAATGAGCCCGTCGGGGCGCCCGCAAAACGCGTGGAGTTGAAGGGGCGTCCCTACCTGCTGGCCCAGGCGCGCCTGGCGGGAACCGGAACCGTCGAGGTGGGAATGCCCATGCCCGCGGCGATTTTGAGCCAGATCGCGCGGTTGGCACAGGACCGCGACCGGTACGACCGCTTGACCCGGGAGCGGAAGTCGCTGAAGTTGCTGTACACCATCTATTTGCTGCTGCTGACCCTGGCAGTGCTGTTCGGAGCGACCTGGCTGGCGTTGCATATGTCGCGCGCAGTAACCGTGCCGGTGGCATCG
Source organism: Terriglobales bacterium (assembly GCA_035553115.1). GTDB lineage: Bacteria > Acidobacteriota > Terriglobia > Terriglobales > SCQP01 > SCQP01. The sequence goes on from DATNED010000069.1 coordinate 17,905, forward strand.
CTGGCCGCTGCCACCGAGGAGCTGGCGCGCGGAAACTTCGCCCACCGCATCGCCGTGGGACCGCCCGGCGGCAAGGACGAGCTCGGGCTGCTGGTGGATTCCTTCAACGGCATGGCGGCGGAGATCGAGACCAGCCGCGAACAGCTTCAGGACGCCAACCGCGAGCTCGACAGCCGCCGGCGGTACACCGAGACCCTGCTGGAAAATACGCCGACCGCGGTCATCTCCCTGGACCGGCGCTACCGCATCGAACGCGTGAACTCGGCGCTGCAGCGCCTGTTCGGCGGCACCGGGGCCAAACCTGAGCGCATGGAGGAGATCTTCGACGAAGGCAGCCTGCGCGAGGTGCGCCATCTCCTGCGCAAATCCGAGCGCTGGCCCGCCGCCACCGGCCAGATCGAGGTGACCTGCGGCGACGGTCGGCAGTTGACCCTGGCGGCGACCGCGGCGGCCATCGGCGGCCACCGCGGCGGTGCCGGATACGTTCTGGTGCTGGAGGACCTGACCGATCTGCTGCGCATTCAGAAGACCGCGGCGTGGCGGGAAGTGGCCCAGCGCATCGCGCACGAGATCAAGAACCCGCTCACGCCCATCGCCCTTTCAGCCCAGCGGATTCGGCGGCGTCTGGGCGAGGGCGCCGCCGTGCAGGCGGAAAACCTGCGCTCCCAGGCCGGGGTGATTGCCGAATGCGCGGCCAGCATCGAAACCGAAGTGCGGTCGCTCGAGCGGCTGGTGAACGAGTTCAGCGCGTTTGCCCGATTTCCCCATGCCCGCCCGGTGCCGAGCGATTTGAATGCCATCATCGAACAGGCGCTACGCGCCTTCGACGGCCGCCTCGAAGGGATCGAAGTGCGCACCCGGTTCGGGACGATCGCACCGCTGAAGCTGGATCCGGAGGATATGAAGCGGGCATTCATCAACTTGATTGACAACGCCGCTGAGGCCATGCACGGCTCGCCCTACCGTCAGATCACCCTCGCCACCCAGCAAGTGGACGGCACCGTCGAGGCCGTGGTCGCGGATACCGGGCACGGCGTGCCCGCCGAGGCCAAGCAGCGCCTGTTTCTTCCCTACTATTCGACCAAGGGACGCGGAACCGGGCTCGGCCTCGCCATCGTGCAGCGCATCGTGGAGGAAAATGGAGGAACGCTGCGCGCCGAGGATAATGCGCCCATCGGGGCGCGGTTCATCATCGAGCTGCCGGCGGACATGCAAGCGCACGGATTCGGGGATAGGGGATAGGGAATGCAAGGACGGATCTTGGTGGTGGATGACGAGCACGGAATACGGCAATCGCTGGCCGGCGTGCTCGGCGACGAGGGGTACCAGGTCGAGACCGTAGGCGACGCGGCCGCCTGCGGGAAGGCCCTCGCTGCGGGCACCTTCGATCTCGTGCTTCTCGACATCTGGCTCCCCGACCGCGACGGCTTGGACCTGTTGGCCGAGATCGCCGGGCCAGCGGTCATCGTCATCAGCGGGCACGGCAGCATCGAGGGTGCGGTGCGCGCCACCAAGCTCGGCGCGTTCGACTTCCTGGAAAAACCGCTGAGCATCGAGCGCACGCTCCTGGCCGTTCGGCATGCGCTCGAGCAACGGAAGCTGCAGGCGGAAAACAAGCACCTCAGGCAGCGCTTCGCCGCGGCGGCCGCGCTGATCGGCGACAGCGTGCCGGTGCGGGCGCTGCGGCAGCAGATCGCGGTGATGGCGCCCACCAACGGCCGGGTGCTGATCTATGGCGAAAGCGGCACCGGGAAGGAATTGGTTGCGCGCGCGCTGCATGCGCAGAGCGAGCGCAGCCAGGGCTTGTTCGTCGAGCTGAATTGCGCCGCCATTCCGGAAGACTGGATCGAAAGCGAATTGTTCGGGCATGTGCAGGGGGCCTTCCCCGGTGCGCAGGAGAACAAGGAAGGCAAGTTCCGGCGCGCCGATCAGGGCACCCTCTTCCTCGACGAGGTGGGGGACATGAGCTTGAAGACGCAGGCCAAAGTGCTGCGCACCCTCGACGAAGGAAAGTTCGAGGTGCTCGGCACCAGCGCCCAGGTGGCGGCCGATGTGCGCATCATCGCCGCGACCAACAAGAACTTGGAAGAAGAGATCGCGCGCGGAAATTTCCGCGAAGACCTTTTTTATCGGCTGAACGTGATTCCCTTCTTCGTGCCGCCGCTGCGCGAGCGGAAAGAGGATATTCCAGCGCTGGCGCGGCATTTCTTGGCCGAGTTCGCCGAGGCCTACGGACGCAAGTGCCGCGAGTTCAGCTCCGATGCGCTGGCCGGGCTGGCCGAGTACAACTGGCCGGGGAACGTGCGCGAGCTGCGCAACCTGGTCGAGCGCATCGCCATCCTGAACCCGACCGCGCGCACCATCGAACGCCGCCATCTGCCGCCGCTGGTGCGCCGCGCGCGCCAGGCCGAAAATGATTTCGGATCGCTGCACGAGGCGCGCTCGGCCTACGAGCGCGAGTACATCCAGAAAAAGCTCGAGGAGAATTCGGGAAATATGACCCGCACCGCCGAAGTGCTCGGGCTGGAGCGGAGCCATCTCTATCGCAAGATGAAGAGCTTGGGGATGGGTTCAGCCGAGAGCGGAGCCAACTAGCGCCGCCAGGGTGGCGCGGAAGTCGGCGATCTGCTCCGCCATGAAGTGGTCGCCGCCGGCGATCCAGGCGCGCTGCTTGGGCGGAGCCAGGCGGGCGAAATAAGCCTCCAGGCTGGCGACGGAGGCAAACTCGTCGCGATCGCCGGAGATCATGATCTTCGGCCCCTGCCAAGCCCATTCGGCCGGGATCTCGCCGCGGTCGGCCGGCAGGCCGAGCAGCAGCGCGCAGCGCACATCGCCCGGCACCGAGCGCGCCAGCAGCTTGGCCACCATGGTCGAGCCGAAGGAGAATCCGCCGACCAGCACCGGCAGCTCGGGGCGCAATTCGTGCATGCGCGCCATTGCCGCTTCCAGGTCGCGCTGCTCGCCCTCGCCGTGGTCATAGGCTCCTGCGCTGCGGCCCACGCCGCGGAAATTGAAGCGCAGCACCGGCATCCCCAGCTCGCAAAGCGTCCGCGCGGCCTGAAAGACGATGCGCGTGTGCATGCTTCCGCCGAAGAGCGGATGCGGATGGCAGAGCACGGCCGCGACCCCGGCCGAGGGCGCGGCGCAGTCATTTAGAATGGACTCCAATTCTCCGGCCGGGCCGGCGAAGCTGCCGGAGGTGATTAAGGACATGATCGAGGATAAGCTCTTCGCCTTCACCCGCGCGCTGATGGATCTGGATTCGACCACCGGGCGCGAGGGCGAGGCCAGCCGCTTCGTGGCGGAGTTCCTGCTCCGCGCCGGCTTTGCGGTCGAGATGTGGGAGGCGGCGCCGGGGCGGCCGAATGTCTATGCCGGCGCCGGCGCCGCCGCGCGCGTGGTCCTGAGCACGCACCTCGACACCGTTCCTCCGTTTATCACAAGCCGCGAAGACGCCGAAGCGATTCGCGGGCGCGGCGCTTGCGACGCCAAGGGCATCTGCGCGGCGCAGATCTTTGCCGGGCTCGAACTGCTGCGGCGCGGAGTGCGGAATTTCGGGTTCCTCTTTGTCGTGGGCGAGGAGCGCGACAGCGCCGGGGCGATTGCGGCCAACCCGCGCCAACCGGCACTGGCGCCGGCAGTCGAATACTTGATCAACGGCGAGCCCACCGAAAGCCGGCTGATTCAGGCAGGCAAGGGCGTGCTGCGGCTGCGCCTGCGCGCCCGCGGACGCACCGCGCACTCGGCCTACCCGGAGCTGGGGGAGTCGGCCATCGAGAAGCTCCTCGACGCGCTGCAGCGGCTGCGGACGCTGCCCCTCCCTGAAAGCGCGGACTTCGGCGCCGCGACCATGAACATCGGCACCATTGCCGGCGGCAGGGCGCCGAACGTGATTGCGGACGAAGCCGTGGCGGAGCTGATGTTCCGGACCGTGCCCGGTTCCGCCGAAACTTTGGAGGCAGAGGCGCGGCGAGCGGTTGCGGGATCGGTGGAGTGCGAGCGGGTGCTCGAGCTGCCGCCGATTCGCCTCGAAACCCTGCCCGGCTTCCCCACCGGCGTGGTGGCGTTCGGTACCGACATCCCCAACCTCGGAGCTTGGGGAAAGCCGCTGCTGTTTGGGCCGGGTTCGATCCGGGTGGCGCATACACCGGACGAATTCGTCATGAAGCGCGAGCTGGTGGGGGCGGTGGAAACCTACGCGCGCCTGGTCGAGAGCCTGCTGGCGCGGCGCGGTTAGCGGCCGTCCCCCAGCTGCGCGGGCCGAAAGTGAAAAAATTCGGTTGAATTGTCACAAAATTGTGACAAAATCGGCCCCCTCATTAGAAATCCCTAAGAAACTCGATGTGTTTCGCGTGGATGTCAGATATTTCTTGCGAAACGCAGAGGAGTGCTGGGCGATTCTCGGGTCATCCCAAAGGCCGGTGTTCTACTGATACACAGCGGAGATCGGCGGGGGGATGAAGAACTTTAGGTAAGACCCAGGGTCCTGGAGAGCCCTTCGTCATGAAGCTTATGAACAATGTCCTTCGCGTTGCCACCTTCGTGGCGGTGTTGCTGACCGCCACCATCGGGTTGCGGAACTGGGCAACCGCCAGCGCAGCCACCCCGAATGGCACCCAAATGCTCTTTGCCAACGGAATCGGCGATCCGCCTCCGGGCATGGCACTAGCAATGAACGGCATCGGCGACCCGCCCCCGGGCATGCAAAAGGCCATGATGAACGGCATCGGCGACCCGCCCCCGGGCATGGCAAGAGCGTCAGACAACGTTACGTCCGCGATGTTGGGCGATCCCGCACCGACCGGACGGTAAGTACATAGAAATTTTCCTGTTGCGCGCTCGGCAACCGGCAGCATACTGCTGGGGTGACGTTGAGCACCGCAATTTGGCTTACCGTACTCGCAGGTGACTTGGCAGCGCTGGTTGCCACGCTGCGACGCGGCTTGGATCGCGGTCTCGTGTGTCTCCGCTGGTATTTCGTTGTCGCAATCTGCGGCAACCTCGTCACCCACCTCTCGCTCCTCCACTTCGGCTATCGCTCGCCGCAGTACGCGTATGCGTATTACGGTGCCGATCTGGTGATCGTGATTCTTGGCTACTTCGTGCTGTCCCGCCTGGTCGAGCTGGCGTTCGCGAAATCCTCCGTGAAACTGCCGGGGCTGCGCACGGGCGCGATCCTGCTCTTCACCGGTCTGTCCGTGATCAGCGGCTTTGTGGTCTACCTGATGCGCGGCGGCCTCTCGACCATCGCGGTCGGCCGCGAACTCGAGCAGAACTTCTCGTTCCTGGGCATGATCCTGGCGGTGGTCCTCTGCGCCGGGATGAACCTGTTGGCGGTGCCCGGCCTGCGCTTCCGCCGCGTGGTGCTGTCGTTCAGCTTGCTGTACAGCTCCGGCGCGATCATTTACTCGATGAACGCGATCATTCCTGGGTTCCATGCCATCGCGTATTACGCTGTGCCGATGACCAGCTTGACCGGAATGGGGCTGATTGCCTGGTCCCTGTGGGTGCCCGAGCCGGAGCGCAAGCCGCGCGCCGTGCGGGTGGCGATTCCTGTGGGCGCGGCTGGGGAGATCGCATGATCTTCGGCAGCGAATTCTTTTCGGTCGTGGTCTTGCTGTTCGGGCTGGCGGTGCTGGCCTATACCACCTTCTCGTTCGCGCACGTCAAGATCACCGATGCCGACATGGAAGAGCTCGATCGGCTGCGCGCCGAGGGCCTGCTCCCGGCCACGCCCGA
>DATNED010000070.1:0-15910 GCA_035553115.1 Terriglobales bacterium
CAACGAGAGCGGGTTCCGCAATAACACCAGCACCGTGCCGGCCTACAACCACTCCCAGTTCCGCGGGCCGTCGGACTTCGACATCACCCATGCCATCGTCCTCAACGGTTCCTGGCAATTGCCCTTCGCCAACTACTTCACCGGCGCGCCCAAGGCGCTGGTCGGCGGCTGGCACATTGATCCCATCATTCAATGGCACACCGGGTTCCCCCTCACCCCCAACGCGCGCCTCGATCCCTCCGGCGCAGCCAACGACCAATCCGGCTCCGGCGCCGGCGATGCCTTCCTCGCCGACGCCGCCTTCGCTCCCGGCTTCACCCAAGTCACCCAACTCAATCCCGAGCTGCCCGGCAACCACTTCTTCGCCAAGGGCACCTTCACCCAGAACCTGCCCGCGAACGAGCCCTACGGCTTGCCGCGCGGCGTGTTCCGCGGACCCAGCTTCACCAACTTCAACATGGCACTGGTGAAAACCATTCCCTTGGAGAAGGTGACCGTCGAGCTCCGCGGCGAAGCCTTCAACATCCTCAACCACACCGAATTCAACAACCCCCAGCTGCGCATCACCAGCTCGACCTTCGGCCGCATCACCACCGCCGCCGACCCGCGCATCGTGCAGTTGGCGCTGCGGCTCAGCTTCTAACCGCGGGCAAGCGGCCCTGCGTTGCTCCGCAAGGAGCGACGCGGGGCCGCCTCGCTCAATTCTTCGCGTTCTAGCCGCGCGGCTTGCGCTGCTCTTGCAGCGTGCGCCGCAGCAGCGGCAGCATGGCGCGGTCCTTCTCTCCGCCAAGCGCTTCTTTGAGCGCAATGTACCGCTCCAGGCTCAGCACCTGCACCAGCAGGCCGGCGCCGACCTCGACAGGTTCTGATTCCGAAATCAATTCTTCGTAGCCCAATCCCTGACCCACGGTGCCGAGTACGTCGAGCCAGCCGTGCCGTGTGACCAAATTCTGATGTCCGGGCGAGGCCAGATGCGAAATCCCGGGGCGCAGCTCCGGCCGCGTCCGATAGGCCGCGTCGAGTTCGCCCAGCACGGCCAGCAGCCGCTCCAGATTCGCGGGCGCGCGGCTCGGAACGATGTCCACATCCTGCGTGACCAATGGCGCGCCGTGCAGCACCGCGGAAAGTCCGCCGACGAGAATGAACTTCACCTCGCTGTGGCACAGCGCCTGCAGCAGCGCGAGCGGGCTAGCCTCCATCGTCGGCACCGCCGTCCAGGGCCTGGCGCATCGCACGAATGTCGGCCGCCCAGCGCGCGCACTGCTCCAGCCGCTCGGCCGGCGAAAGCTCCAGAAAGGCACGGATAAGCGTCACGTCCACGCCATCCTCGCCGCGCTCTGCCTCGCCCTCCGGTTGGCCCTCCCTGCTCACCATACGAACGGGATCAGCGCCCAGGTGCGCGCCACGTAGTCCTTGTACTCCTGGCCGAAGTGCTGCTCGAGCGCCTGCTGCTCGACCATGATCCTGCGCGCGTAGGCGATCAGAATTCCCGCCACCACCGCCGCGAAGCTGTACCAGTTGTTCATCGCCAGCCCGATCCCTGCCATGGTGATCGTCGCGCCCGTGTACGAGGGATTCCGGAGGTAATGGTACGGTCCGCGGGTGATGATCCGATGCCCTCCCTGAATGATCACCGACGTGCGGAAGAACTGCCCCAGCGTGCGGATGGCCCACAGGCGCAGGGCAGCGCCCCCCAGCACCATCGCGATGCCGAGGTCGAACCACGCCTGCGCGCCGCGGTGCATCGCCCCGCTCGGCGCGCTGTACATGCACGCGAAGCCCGCCCAGATCCCCAGCCAGACCGAGGCCACCACCCAGACGCGGCTGCCGCGGTCGCGGTTCTCTCCCTTGGTGCCGCCCAGCTCGCGCAGCCACACCCACGTCTCCATGACGCCCCAGATGCCGAAGCTGGTCCAGAACCAGGCCGTCAGCGCGGGCGAAGTGTCGAGAAAAGGTCGGTAAGGCATTGCAGCGGCTCCTCGAAGGAACAGGATCCGAACCCGCGGAACAAGCGGCGCGCCGCCGCAATGCGATTCTCGCGGAGCTCGGCGCCCGGCAGTTCCTCGGCCTCCAGCATACTCCGGGCCGCGGCTTGATTGGGAAGCGCGACCTGGGCCAGCATGAGGTTCAGGTAGCCGTGCATCGTGGCCTGCGGCGCGTCGGCTTCGTAGGTGAGCGGGTACCGGCCGCGCTGCGCATGATGCAGCCCGGCGGTGGCCTTGAAGGGCAGGTCGAGGCGCTCGCACACCTCGAGGAAGCGCAGCACCTGCTCCACGCTCGGGATCGCCTGTGTCTGCACCCCGCCCGTGCGCAGCTTGGCACGGTCGCCCGCGGCCTTCACCGCCATTGCTTGCGCCTCGAACTCGGCGCTCGCCGGGTCCAGCTCCCAATACGTTTCCAGGCCGGTTGGCAGCGGCTCGCCCGCAAGCCGCGCTTCGAAGGCCGTGACCCGCGCACGCGCCTCAGCCTGATGGAATCGGCGCACGGCCTCCAGCGCCTCGGCGACACCCCCGGCGGGGGCGGTGGCCGCTATCTCGATGCCGCGGTCCCCCTCCTCTAGCTCGCGCGCGAACTCCTCGAGCCGCGCCGCCGGGCAGACGAACCGCCCCAGCGCCCAGGCATCCGCGCCCGCTCGGTAGCGGCGATAATTCGCCACCGCCGCCGCCATCCCCAAACCGGCGGGAGGAAACACCCCGGCGTAATCCACCGCGCCTTCGAGCACGGCCCGGGCGGCCGCGCTCACAGGCCTCCCGTCAACGGATGGTTCCCGCCCTCCTCGATCCAGGAGCGGTAATACCCGGCGTCTTCGATCGCCAGCGCCGGCTGCGCCACCTGCAGCGGCCGAAACGTGTCCATCATCACCGCCAGCTCGCTCGTCTTGGGCTTGCCCAGCGACTCCTCCGTCCGCCCCGGATGCGGCCCGTGCGGGATGCCGTCCGGATGCAGCGTGATCGAGCCGTACTCGATACCCTTGCGGCTCATGAACTCGCTGTTGGCGTAGTACAGCACCTCGTCCGACATCACGTTCGAGTGGTTGTACGGCGCCGGCACCCCCTGGGCATCGAAATCGAAGGGCCGCGGGCAGAACGAGCACACCACGAACCCGTCTCCCTCGAACGTCTGGTGCACCGGCGGCGGCAGGTGGAAGCGCCCCACCCGCGGCTCGAAATCGCCGATGTTGAACGCAAACGGAAAGTAGTACCCGTCCCACCCCACCACATCGAAGGGGTGGTGATCGAGCACCACCTCTTGCAGCTTGTCGCCTTTCTTGATCACCAGCCGGTGGTCCCCCTGCTGGTCGTGTACCGGCAGCTCGCTCGGCGGCCGCAGGTCGCGTTCGCTGTACGGGCTGTGCTCGAGCAGTTGTCCGAACTCGTTGCGGTACCGCTTGGGGGTGCGGATGGATCCAGCGCTCTCCATCACCAGGCAGCGCAGCTCGCCCTCGAACACGAACCGATGCAGGATGCCGCGCGGAATCACGACGTAGTCGCCCTTGCGCACCTCGAGAGTGCCCATCTGCGACTCCAACGTGCCGCCCCCTTCGCTCAGGTACACCAGCTCGTCCGCCTGCCCATTGCGGTAGAAGAATTCGTCCGGGCGGGTGGCGCGCACGAAGCTCATCGCCACCTCGTGGTTGAACAGCAGCGGCTGGCGGTCCAGCGTCGGGCTCGCCGCCGCCGCCAGCTTCGCGGTCTTGAAGTGCCGATGGCGAAACGTCGGCTCCGGGTCGGCGATCAGCGCAACGTCGCGCAGGTGGCGGATCGCCCGCACCCGCGTCGGCGCGTGCACATGGTACAGCAGCGTCGCCGGCCCCGTGAAGCCGTGGTTGCCGACCAGCTCTTCCGGATGCAGCGAGCCGTCCTTCTGCCGGAAGATGCTGTGCCGCTTCGCCGGCAGCTTGCCCAGGCGGTGGTAAAACGGCATTACAGGTTCCCCCGCACCGCCTGCTCGCGCTCGATCGCCTCGAACAGGGCGCGGAAGTTCCCCTTGCCGAAGCCCCGGCTGCCGTGGCGCTCGATGATCTCGAAGAAAAGCGTCGGCCGATCCTCGACCGGCTTCGAAAAAATTTGCAGCAGATAGCCGTCCTGGTCGCGGTCCGCCAGGATCCCCAGCCGCTCGAGTTCCTTGATCGGCTCCTCGATCGCGCCCACGCGCTCGGGCAGCATCTTGTAATACGACTCCGGCACCCGCAGGAACTCCACCCCGTTCGCTTGCAGCGCGCGCACCGTCGCCACCACGTCGCGCGTCTGCAGCGCGATGTGCTGCACGCCCGGCCCGCCGTAGAATTCCAGGTACTCGTCAATCTGGCTTTTCTTCCGCCCCGGCGCCGGCTCGTTGATCGGGAACTTGATGGACTCGCTGTCGTCGGCCATCACGATGCTCATCAGCGCGCTGAATTCGGTCGAGATGTCCTTGTCGTCGAAGCTGAGGAAGCGCTTGAAGCCCAGCACCCTGCTGTACCAATCCGCCCAGGTGTTCATCTCGCCCAAGCCCACGTTGCCGACCACGTGGTCCACCCTCAGGATGCCCACCTCCTCGGCCGCCACCTCCGCCGCGTGGAACCCCGGCAGGAAAGGTCCCGCGTAGCCTTTGTGCGAGAGGAACGAGTGCAGCGTTTCGCCGTAGGTGTGGATGGCGGCGTGCCGCACCGCGCCCTGTTGATCGCGCAGGTCGTGCGGCTCGACCGCGGGCTGGGCGCCGCGCTCGACCGCGGCCTGAAAGGCCGCGTCCGCGTCATCCACCTCGAAGGCCACGTCGCGCACGCCGTCGCCGTGGCGGCGGATGTGCTCGGCCGCCTCTCCTTCCGCAACCAGCGGCGTGGTCAGCAAGAACGTGGCCTTCCCCTGGCCCATCACGTAGCTGGTCGCCTCCCGGCTGCCGGTCTCGAGGCCGCTATAGGCGAGCTGGGAGAATCCCATCGCCCTGCGGTAAAAATATGCGGCTTGCTTGGCGTTGCCCACCCAGAACTCGATGTGGTGGACCCGTTTCAGCTTCAACGGATTATCTTTCATGGATGCCCTCAACCCTCATTCTAATCCCCCGCTCCAACGCAGATAATGGCTCATGGCCTTCGCCTTCGCCCTCGCGCTGCACGCCCACCAGCCCGCGGGCAACTTCGATGCGGTCCTCGAGCAGACCTACCGAACCTCCTACCTGCCCTTCCTTCAGGCCGCCAGCCGCCGTCCCTGGCTGCGCCTCAACCTGCACTTCAGCGGCTTCCTGCTGGACTGGCTGGCCGAACGCCATCCGGAGTACCTCGACCTTCTGCGCCAGCTCCTCGCCTCGGGCCGGCTCGAGCTCCTCGGCGGCGGCTACTACGAGCCCATCCTCGCCGTCATCCCCGCCTCCCATCAGCGCGCTCAATTGGATCTTCTCCGCGCCGCGCTCGAGCGCCACTTCGGCCTCCGCCCTCGCGGCGCATGGCTGGCCGAGCGAGTTTGGGAGCCGCAGGTCGCAAGCCTCCTGGCCCGCGCCGGCATCGAGTTCACCATCCTCGATGACACCCACTTCGAGCTCGCCGGCATTCCCACCTCCGACCTGCACGGCTACTGGCGCACCGAAGATCAGGGCGCAGGGCTGGCCATCGTGCCATCTAATTTTTTCTTGCGCCAGGCGCTGCCTTTCCGCCCGGTGGCGGAATCCCTCCCCTACCTCCGCGCCGCCGCCGCCGCCCACCCCGGCTCGCTCCTCACCATGGGCGACGACCTCGAAAAATTCGGCAGTTGGCCGCATACCTTCGAGCATGTCTACCGCGGTGGCTGGCTGGAGCAGTTCTTCGATGCGCTCGAGCTCCATGCCGCCGAAATTGAGACCGTCCTGCTGTCGAGCCATCTCGACCGCAACCCCGCCCGCGGCCTGCGCTATGTGCCGACCGCGTCCTACCCGGAGATGATGCAATGGGCCGGCAGCTCCACCTGGCGCGGCTTCCTCGCCAAGTACCCCGAAGCCAACCTCCTGCACAAGACCCTCTGGGATCTGCACCGCCGCTTCGAGGCCGCCGGTCTGGCCCCGGGCGCGGATCTGCTCGCCGCGGAAACCAACGATGTCTTCTGGCACGGATGGTTCGGCGGCCTCTACTCCCCCCACCTCCGCAACCTTGCCTTCACCCATCTGCTCGCCGCCGACGCCGCCGTTTCCGCCGCCGCGCTCCCTCCGCCTCTGCGCCGGTTCAACCTCCTCGGCGATGGCGCCGAGATCGTCGAGCTGCGTTCGGATTCGTTGCGCTGCCTGCTCGCGCCCGCCCTCGGCGGCACCTTGATCGAGTTGGATTGGCTGCCGGGTAACGCCAACATCATCAACTCGATCCAGCGCAAACCTGAGCCCTACCACGAGGATTTGCGCCGCCACGCGGAGTCGAACCCGGCGCAATTGCCCGGCCCCATGGCCGCGCCCGACGCCGCCCTGCAAGAGCTTCTGGTCTACGATCGCTTCCCGCCGCACGCCGGCCGCCTCTACTGTTGCCCGCCCGGCAAATCGTTCCGCGATTATCTTGCCGGCTCGCTCGATCCCGATCTCGACCTCGCCGCCGGTCGCTACACCGTGGATTGCGTCTCCCCGGCCCGGGTTTTCCTCGATCGGTCGGGAGTGCGCAAAGAGGTCGCCATCGCGGGCGACTCATGCACCTGTTCGGTGGAGCTCACCGCCGCATCCGATCGGCAGCCCATGCTGGAATGCGTAGCGAACTTGCTCGCGCCCGGCGCACCCGACCGCGGTTTGGAGCATGGCGGAGCGCGCCGCCGCCTGGATTGGCAGGGCGAGCTCGGGCCGGGACCGTTGGAATTGTTCGACGGCTGGCGTGGCTTCCGCATCGCGCTCGCTGCCCCGGCGGCGACCGCCTGGTGGGTGCGTCCGCTGCGCACCGTCTCCCAAGCCGAGTCCGGTTTCGAGGCCGTGTATCAGGGCAGCGCCATCATGGCGGTGTGGCCGCCAGGAACGCGGCGGCTCCGCCTCGAGATCAAAATTTTCCGCGACCCGTCCCACTTTTAGCTCCGCCTCGTGTACAATCACCTTGTTTTTCGTACCGTTTCCTCAGGAGGTTGCATGGCAGCACTGACCAAGAACATGATCGTTTCCAGTTTGGCTGAGGCCACCGGGTTGAACAAGAAGGAGTCGGCGCAGTACTTGGAGACCCTGGCGGCGCTGGCTATTAAAGAAACCAAACGCAGCGGCCAATTCACCATTCCCGGCTTGGGCAAATTGGTGAAGCAGCAGCGCAAGGCGCGCACCGGCCGCAATCCGCAGACCGGCGAGCCGATCAAGATTCCAGCCAAGACCGTCGTCAAGTTCCGCGTGGCCAAGGCCGCCAAGGAGGCGATCGCGCCCCCGAAGAAGTAGGCGACCGCAGCACACTAAACCGAAACCCGGCGCGCACTCCTCGGAGTGCGCGCTTTTTTTTTGCGCCGCTCGCCCCGCTCAGCGATTGATCGCTGCTGCGAAGTAGCCGGCGCCGAAGCCATTGTCAATGTTCACCGCGGCGACATTCGCCGCGCAGGAATTCAGCATGCCGAGCAGCGCCGCCAGTCCGCCGAAGCTCGCGCCGTAGCCGATGCTGGTGGGCACGGCGATCACCGGAGCGGCCACCAGCCCCGCCACCACGCTCGCCAGCGCGCCTTCCATTCCTGCGACCACGATCAGCACACGCGCGCGTTGCAGCCGCCCCAATTCGGCCAGCAGCCGATGCAGGCCCGCCACCCCGCAATCTTCGATCTGCTCGACCGGGCCGCCGAACATTCGCGCCGTGAGCGCGGCTTCCTCCGCCACCGGCCCGTCGCTGGTTCCCGCGGAAACCACCAGCACCGTGCCCCGGCCTTGCGGCGGCGGCTCGCGCTCGAGCGTGATCGCGCGCGCGCGCTCGTGCCAGGCGGCCTCGGGCAACGCCGCCTGCACCGCGGCGAATTGCCCGCGGCTGGCGCGGGTGACCAGCAGATTGCCCCCGGCTTCAGCCAGGCTGCGCGCGATCGCGGCGACCTCCTCGGGCGACTTTCCCTGCCCCAGGATCACCTCGGCCGCGCCTTGCCGCAGCCTGCGATGGTGGTCCACGCGGGCGAAGCCCAAATCCTCGAACGGCAGCCGGCGCAGCCGCTCGGCGGCCGCCTCCGGCGGTACCGCGCCCGCCTGCACCGCTTCCAGCAGCTCCCGCAATCTCCGTTCATCCACCTAATCACTGTGCACCGTCGCCTCTCCGCTGTCCACCTTTCGCTGCTACCATCTCTGCATGAGTTTCGCTGCGCCTGCGGGGGTCACGCTCACGCTTGCCGTCACCGGCGCGAGCGGCGTCGCGGTGGCGCAGGCCGTCCTCGACCAGCTCGAGCGCGACCCCCGCGTGGCCCATGTGGACCTGGTGGCGTCGCCGCACGGAATGCGGGTGGCGCGCGAAGAGCTCGACCTCGCCGAGGGCACGCTCGAGCAATTCCCGGCGCGGCTGCTGGGGCGGGCGGCGGCCAAGACCCAGGTGCACGACGACCGCGACATCGGCGCAAACATCGCCAGCGGCAGCTACCCGGGCGCCGGCATGCTGATCGTCCCCTGCAGCTTGGGAACCTGCGCCGCCATCGCCCAGGGCTTGGCCGACAGCCTGATCGAGCGCGCCGCCGACGTCTGCCTCAAGGAGCGGCGGCGGCTGATCCTGGCGGTTCGCGAGGCGCCCCTGAACCGCATCCACCTGCGCAACTTTCTCGCGGCCGACGAGGCTGGCGCGACCATTTTCCCCCTCACCCCCGCGTTTTACGATCGCGCCCAGACCCCGGCGGCGATGATCGCGCAATTCGCCGCGCGGCTGCTCGAGCACTTCGGCCTGCCCCAGGATTCCATGTTTCAATGGAAGGGTTCCCTGCCTCGGCCCAAGTTGGTTTAGGCCCGCCATGCCCGCCGCCGCCGACGCGCCGCCGCAAAAGAACCCCACCGTGACGGTTTTCCTGCTCATCCTCATCGCGGTCGCCATGGAGGTGGCCGGGCAATTGCTCTACAAAGCCGGCGTGAACCAACTGCCGGCGATGCAGGGTTCGCCCTGGACGGTGCTGCCCGTGCTGGGCTTCGCCTGGAACGCGCTCCAGAACTGGCGCGTGCTGGCCGGCATCGGCGTCTACTGCCTCCAGGCCGGCGTCTGGTGGGCGGTGCTCTCGCGCGTGGACCTCAGCTACGCCTTTCCCCTCACCAGCATGAGCTACGTGATCCTGCTGGTGGCGGCGCGCGGCTTCCTCGGCGAGCACATTTCGCTGACCCGCTGGCTGGGTGCCACCGCGATTGTTTTCGGCGTCTACTTGATCACTCGGTCCGCGCCCCTGGTGCGTTAGAGATCGGCCCGGTAGCCACCGTGCCCGCCGACAGCGCCGCGAGCGGGGCTTCCGGAATCAGGATCCACGCCGCGATGTAGGCGATCACGCCGAACGCCACCGCGAACAGCACCGTGAACACCACCCAGAGCACGCGCACCAGGTTCACGTCAAGATCGAAGTTGTTGGCGAGCGCCAGGCAGACGCCGCCGATCTTCCGGCCCGCTCGCGGGCGCTCCAGCGGAGCGCGGTGCGGCGGCGGGGCGCCGGGGTTGGTGCGGCCGCATTGGTGGCAGTAGCGTCCGCGGAATTCCGTGCCGCAAGCGTTGCAATACATGCGAACCACCTCCTGCGGCCAGTATAAGCCTCCAGCCCGGCATTGCGGGTATGCTTACCTTATGAGGAATCTAGGCGCCGCGCTGGCCGCGCTCGCGCTTTGCGCCCCGTCCCTGCTGGCCCAAGGCCAGCAGACGCCCCAGAAGCTGCCGCAGGTTCCCCTCATTCGCGCCAATTCCACTCTGGTGGACGTGCCCGTGCTCGTCCTCGACAAGAAAGGCCAGCCGGTGGATTCGCTCAGCCAGGAGGATTTCCAGGTCTCCGACGACGGCGTGCTCCAGCATCTCTCCGGTTTCGACAACCAGCCCCGCCCCATCTCCCTCGCCATCGTGGTGGACACCAGCCAATGGGACGCGATTGACCAGGCCAAGCGCGCCGCCGAGACCATCAGTTCCATGGTGGTGGGCGCGGCCGGCGAAGCCAGCATCTTCATCCCGGGTCCGGAGCCGAAGCAGTTGCTGCCCTTCACCAGCGACGGCGACGTGCTCGCCAACCAGCTCAAGCATCTGCAAAAATCCCCGACCGCGCCCCAGGGCGAAGGCGCGATCACCGAGCCCCTGAATCTCGCCATGCTCGATCTGCGCCATCAGCCCAGCGACCACACCCGCGCGGCGCTGGTGATCTCGCATTCGAGCGCGCGCAGCGGCGTCGGCGCCGAAGCCCTCTTGGAGGGCGCAATGAGCGACGCCATCCCCATCTTCCACCTCACCCCCAACCGCCCCGCCAACGCTCCCGTGCACAACAACCCCGATACGCCCGCCGAGCGCGGCACCGGCCAAGGGTCGCAGCGCGTGCAAGCGCCCCCCGCGCCGGTGGATTCGCATGGCATGCCCACCTCGAACCCCGGCATGGGGAACCTCGATCTGGGCCCCATCATCGGCGGAACCGTGGGCCTCGCCGGCAAGGTCTTCGCGCCCCACCACATGGACTATGTCTACAACAGCGGCGGCGTCACCTACAGCGCCGGCAACGACCGCGACTTCGACCAGAAGCTGTCGCTGATTGGCGACGAGCTCCGCGCCGTCTACCACCTCTACTACTCGCCCAGCGACTTGGCGGGCACCATGCCGCGGCATACGATTTCGGTCCAGCTCGCGCTGCCGGCCACCGCCGACGTGGGCAATATCACCTATCGCCGCACGTATCTCGGCGTCGTCCGGCATTAGCCCCTCGGCTTCGTGATGCCGCCTTCGGGTATGTCGCCTGCCCCCAGTGCGCGCGAACGCGCGCCCGAAGACGTGCGCGGAATGTTCGACGCCATCGCGCCCACCTACGACCGCGCCAACCATCTGCTTTCGTTCTCCGTGGACCGCTACTGGCGCCGCTGCGCGGTGGCCGAGGTGCGGCGGAACCTGGCCCGGCCCGCGCCGCGGATCTTGGATCTCTGCTGCGGAACCGGCGACCTGGCGCTGGCGCTGGCGCGCGCCATCCCCTCCGCCACGATCG
Organism: Terriglobales bacterium; assembly: GCA_035553115.1. Taxonomy (GTDB): domain Bacteria; phylum Acidobacteriota; class Terriglobia; order Terriglobales; family SCQP01; genus SCQP01. The sequence goes on from DATNED010000070.1 coordinate 11,055, forward strand.
TCGGCGCCGACTTCAGCTTTCCCATGCTGCAACTCGCCGCGCGCAAGGGCGCGCGTTCCACCTGGCTCCAGGCCGACGGCCTGCGGCTGCCGTTTCCCGATGCCAGCTTCGCGGCGCTGACGGCGGCGTTCGGCTTCCGCAATCTGACCGACTACCGCGCCGGCCTCGCCGAATTCCATCGCGTGCTGGCGCCCGGCGGCGTGTGCGCGATTCTGGAAGCGGCGCGCCCCCGCTTCGCGCCCCTGCGCTGGTACCTGGACCGCGTGCTGCCGCGGATCGGCGGATGGATCTCGGGCCACCGCGCCGCCTACCGCTACTTCCCCGATTCGGTGGCGCAGTTCCCCGCCCCGGCGGCGCTCGAGGCGATGATGCGCGCTGCCGGATTCGCCCAGGTGCGCTTCCGCACGCTTGCGCCCGGCCTCGCCACGCTCCATCTTGCCAAGCGGTAGGTGCACACGAACCGCTATAATTTTCAGGTGAAGATCGTCGTCTGTCTCAAGCAAGTGCCCGCGAAAGACGCGCCCCTGAAGCTCGATGCCGCGGCCGGCCCCGGCCATAACTGGATCCGGGAGGACGTCGGCTTCGAGGTGAACGAGCCTGACGCCTTCGCCCTCGAGGCCGCGCTCAAACTGAAGGAGGCGCACGGCGGCGAAGTGATTGCGCTCACCGTCGGTCCGGCGCGCGCGGCGCAGGTCTTGCGCGAGGCGCTGGCCAAGGGCGCCGACCGCGCGCTGCATGTCGAAGGCGCCGACGCCCACCGCCTCGACGCCTATGCGGTGGCGGAGGCGATCACGCGCGCGCTGGCCGGCGAGAGCTTCGACCTGCTCTTGACCGGCCTGCAATCCGACGACGGCGGCTACGGCCAGACCGGCGTGATTGTGGCCGAGTTGCTGGGCGCGCCGCACGCGACCATCATCATGTCGGTCGAGCCGGCGCCGCCGGCGCAGGGCCAGCCCCGGATCAAGGTCAAGCGCGAGCTCGAGAGCGGCAACTTCCAGTTCGTCGAGATGCCCACCCCGGCCGTGCTCTCCATCCAGAGCGGCATCAGCAAGCTCCGCTACGCCACCCTCATGGGCATCAAGCAGGCCAAGAACAAGCCGCTGGCGCTGATGAAACTCGAGGACCTGGGCGTGACTCCGGCGCTGAACCGCCAGGTCATCCATAAGCTCTTCGTGCCGGTGAAGGCCAAAGGCACGACCCTGATTCCGGGCACGCCGAAGGAGCAGGCGGCGGCGCTGTTGGACCATCTCCGCAACCAGGCTCATGTGCTCTGAATGATTGTCGTCGTCACCGAACGCAAACTCACGGCGCCGGGCAAATTCAACCCGGCGAGCTTGGAAGCCCTTGCCGCGGGCCAGCAGCTCGGCCGTCAGTTGGGGCTGCCGGTTTCCGCGGTCGTGCTCGAAGCCGCCGACAGCGGCCTCGCCGCCGAGCTGGCGCAATACCGGTTGGCGCGCGTGCTGCACGCCGTCCATCCCGCGCTCGCCGTCTACAGCCCCGACGTCTGGGTGCAGGCGCTGGTGCAGGTGCTGACCCCGCTCGCCGCCGCCTTCGTGCTGCTGCCCCACACCTATCAAGTGCGCGATTTCGCGCCCCAGTTGGCGACCCGCTTGGGCAGCGGGCTGATCAGCGACGTGATTGGTTTTGCCGCGAACGCCGATGCCCGCTTTCAGCGCCCCATGTTCCAGGGAAAGTTCACCGCCGAGGTGGGCTTCGCCGCGACCGGCGCGCCCGGTTTCGTGACCGTGCAGATCGGCGCCTTTCGCGCCGATCGGGTCGAAGCCGGCACCGCGCCCATCGAGCCCGTGGCCGTGTCTCCGGCCGCCTCCCGGCTGCAAGCCGGCGAGGTGTTCCAGGAGGCCAAGCAGGCCGTGGATCTCACCCAGGCCCCGATCATCGTCTCGGTCGGTCGCGGCATCAAGGAGCCGAAGAATCTGGACTTGGTGCGCGAGCTGGCCCAGGCGCTGGGCGCGGAGCTCGCCGCTTCGCGTCCGATCTGCGACTCCGGCTGGCTGCCCATGGACCGGCAAATCGGCTCCAGCGGGCAAACCGTCGCCCCCAAGCTCTACTTGGCGGTGGGAATATCGGGCGCGATCCAGCACTTGGTGGGCATGAAGGGTTCGCGCACGATCGTCGCGATCAATAAAGATCCCGAGGCCCCTATCTTCGAGGTCGCGGACTACGGCATCGTCGGCAACCTCTTCGAGGTCGTCCCGGCGCTGGTGGCCGCGCTCAAGGCGGGCGGGTAAGCCTTGGCCGAGCATCCCCATCTCGACGCCGAGGTGGTGATTGTCGGCGCGGGACCGGCCGGCCTCGCCTGCGCCCTCAAGCTGGCGCGGCTGATTGATGCCCACAATCAGCGCCATCCCGCCGCGCCGCTCTCGAAGGAAAATATTTATCTGCTCGAAAAAGGGCGGGCGCTGGGCGCGCACCAGCTCAGCGGCGCGGTCATGGATCCGCGCGGCCTCGCCGAGCTCGAGCCCGGCTTCGCCGCCGACCCCGAGCTGGGCGCGATCCCGGTGCTCGACGATGCCTTGTTGGTCCTGACCGCCGAGCACGCGCTGCCCTCGCCGGTAACGCCGCCGCCGTTCCACAACCACGGCAACTACATCATTTCGCTGAACCGCTTTGCGCAGTGGCTCGGGGCGAAGGTCGAGGCGGCGGGGATCAACCTCTTCACCTCCTTTGCCGGCCGCGAGCTCTTGCTCGATGGCACGCGGGTGGTGGGCGTGCGCACCGACGACAAAGGCCGCGGCCGCGATGGCCAGCCCAAGAGCAACTTCGAGCCCGGCTACGACTTGAAGTCGCCGATCGTGGTGCTGGCCGAAGGGCCGCGCGGCTCGCTCGCCAAGCAGTTGCTGGGCCGCCTCGGCCTCTCCGGGCCCAACCCGCAGATTTACACCCTCGGCGTCAAGGAGCTCTGGGAGCTGCCCCCGGGCCGCTTCCCCGCCGGCCGGGTCTTCCATACCCTGGGCTGGCCCCTCTCGAACGATATGTACGGCGGCGGATGGATTTACGGCCTCGAGGGCAACCGGGTTTCGATCGGCCTGATGACCGCGCTCGAGTACCGCGACCCGGCAACCGATCCCCACAACCTATTCCAGAAATTCAAAACCCATCCCTACATGGCGCGCTTGCTCGCGGGCGGCGAGATGCTGCGCTTCGGCGCCAAGACCACCTCCATCGGCGGCTGGTTCTCGCTTCCTCCGCTCGCGGGCGAAGGCTGGCTCCTCCTCGGCGACACCGCCGGGTTTGTGAACAGCCAGCGGCTGAAGGGAATTCATCTGGCGATCAAGAGCGGCTTGCTGGCGGCCGAGGCGGTCTTCGCGCAGTTGGCGGGAGCGGGAACGCTGGCCGAGTATCCCGCCAAGGTCGAGCGCAGTTGGATGAAGCCCGAGCTCTGGGCGGTGCGCAATTTCCACCAGGGCTTCGAGCATGGCTTGGGGCCCGGCATCGTCAACGCCGCCTTGCAGCAGGCGACCGGCGGCCGCGGCCTGCACGCCCGCTACCCGGCGCGCGCCGGCCACGAGCGCATGGTGAAAATCTCAGAACTGGGCCCGCGTCCCGATCTGGTTCCCCCCGACGGCAAGCGCACCTTCGACAAAGTGACCGACGTTTTTCACTCCGGCACGCGCCACGAGGAAGACCAGCCCTGCCATCTGCTCATCGCCGACATGGACATCTGCAACCACCGCTGCACCGTCGAGTTCGGCAACCCCTGCACCTCGTTCTGCCCCGCGCACGTCTACGAGATGGTCTTCAACGAGGCCGGCGACAAGCGCCTGCACCTCAACCCCAGCAACTGCGTGCACTGCAAAACCTGCGACGTCATGGACCCCTACCAGATCATCACCTGGGTGCCGCCCGAGGGCGGCGGCGGCCCCAGCTACGACGGCATGTAGCCCGGCATCACGCGCGCACACACTCGATCTGCCCGCACGCCAGCAGCTTTCGATCAGCGGTCACCAGCGTTAGTCCTTGCACGAGCGCAGTCGCGGCCAGCAAATTGTCTGCCGGATCCTGGCGGTCGAGCTTTAGCCTGCCGGCGCCAAGCGCCACCTCCACCGTGACCGGAGCGATGCGCATGATGCCGCGCGACTGCTGATCTCTCAGCATCTCGTCCAGGCTCGAGCGCAGCTCGATTCGGCCTTTTCGTTGCAGAACCAGGGCCTCCCAGATGCTGATTGGGGACAGCCACAGCTCTGCTCCGCGCTCCCGCATCGCGGCCTTCGCAGCCGAGCCGAGGCGTTCTGGCTCGCTCATGCTCCATATCCAAACGTGGGTGTCGAGCAGCAGCCTCAATCGCGCAGCGCCTCTATCTCGTCCTCATCGAGCGCTGGGGCGACGATGTCGCCGGTGATCACGCACTTCCCGCGCCAACTGCCCATCCAGTCACCGCGCTCCTTCGCCACCCGCGCCGGCACGATCTCCGCCATCGGAACTCCCCGGCGGGTCACCACCACCGGCGTCCCGGTGCGCTTGACCTCCTCGATCACGGCCAGGCAGGTGGCCTTGAACTTCGAAATCGCGATGCGCTCCATGCCGCTTCTCCTTCCCCATGTTACTATGGTCAACTGATATAGTCAATTTCGCCCATGCACGCCCTTGCCGATCTTTTCGAAGCCACCCTGCTGGTGGTGGCCGCGCTCTTCCCCATCGTCAACCCTTTGGGCAGCGCGGTCATTTTCCTGGGCCTGACCGGCGGCTACTCCCACGCCGTGCGGCGCTCCTTGGTCCGCCGCATCAGTTGGAACAGCTTCCTGATCCTGCTGGTCTCGATGCTGATCGGCAGCCGCGTGCTGGCCTTCTTCGGGGTTTCGCTGCCGGTGGTGCAGGTGGCCGGCGGGCTGGTGGTG
>DATNED010000071.1:0-10141 GCA_035553115.1 Terriglobales bacterium
ACGCGGGGCTTTAGGCCTTTTTTCGGAGCACCTCCTGCAGAATGTGCCGGTCCAGCGACAGATCCGCCACCAGGCGCTTCAGCTTCCCGTTCTCCTCCCGCAACTGCCGCAGTTCCCGCAGATCTTCCAGCCCCAGGCCCCATACCGCTTCTTCCATACGTACAGCGTCCCTTGGCTGATCCCGTGCTGTCGGCACACCTCCGCCGCCTTCTGTCCTCCCTCCACCTGCCGCAAGACGCTCAGAATCTCGCTCTCACTGTGCCCTTTCCGTGGCATCCTCTTCCTCCTTTCCTCTCTGCCACGCCTAGCCTAACTCTCCACTTTCCTTTGGTACAGTTTTTGGGTTTTGGGTCAGAAGGAGGAAGGGATTGTCGAGAAGCAAGCACACGGAGGCGCAGATGAGGCGCGGAAGGGCCGCGAAATTCCGCGGGGGTGAAAGCATGCAGGCGAAGGCTACCTCGAGCTCACGGGCTATGGAGCGAAGTTCAATTTGCTTTCAGCCTTGCCACGTGGTCAATGACCAGGGTTCGGATTGGCCCCTTGCCCGGCTTCAGCACAAAGCCGAACTGATCGCGCAGCGCCGCCTGCAGCGAAGGGAGGGAGGAGTACTGCGAAAAATCGCCCGCCCACTGAAGCGACACGTCGTACTGGCCCGCGAGTCCGGTCCGGTCCAAAACGACCCTGTGAAGAATCGAGCTGAGAATATTGGCAAAATCGGAGACCGATGAGTCCTTCGCGATGATGTTGTTGCATTGGCGATCGTCGTCGGGGCAGCCGTACTTGTGCCCCTTCATCGCGGCAGCGTGCTGCTCAGTCCAGGGCTGAATCTTGGCTCCGCCGGGACCTACATCAAGCAGCAGCACATCACCTTCTTTGGTCGTCCAATGCGCCGCGAGCGAGAAGCGTTCCGCCAGCAGCGATTGCATCATCGCGCGCACTTGTTCCGGCGTTGTGGAGGGGGACATCGTGGCTTCCACCTTAAACGTATTCGAATTCGCGATCGCGCCACACGCTGCCTGGCTCCAGCTCGGCAGACCGACAATCTTGTCCGCCAGCGTGACCCCGAATGCAAAAAACACCAGCACCCTCAGGCTGGCGCACTGATTGCTCAGCCGCCCAGGTTCGAGGTGCATACCGTAGGTGATATTCTCAGGCCGTTTCCCCGGCGCCCATTCGCGAATCGAGGCCGCATCAAACTTCAACGGCGCCTGCGCCAGCAGGCCGCCGGCCAGGACGCATGCCCATAGCAGCTTCATGACCCCATCGTACGCCCCCATCCGCCGCGTGCAACTGGTCAACTGATATATTCTGAAGCCTATGTCCTCCCCCCCGGCGATCCATTGCGACGGCATGGTGAAATCGTACGGCGACGTCAAAGCCGTGCAGGGCGTCAGCCTGAGCGTGCCCGCGGGCAGTGTCTACGGCTTCCTCGGTCCGAACGGTTCCGGCAAGACCACCAGCATCCGCATGATGGTCAACATCCTGATTCCGGATTCCGGCCGGGTGGAGATTCAAGGACTTGCCGCCGGGCCGGCGACCAAGGATCTCATCGGCTACCTGCCTGAGGAACGCGGCCTTTACCAGAAGATGAAGGTTCGCGAGCTGCTGGAATTTTTTGCCGAATTGAAACGCGTGCCGGCGGCGGAAGCGAGGGCCAAGGCCAAGTTCTGGCTGGAGCGCGTCGAGCTGGGGGCGTGGGGGGAGAAAAAGCTCAACGATCTCTCCAAGGGAATGCAGCAGAAGATCCAGTTCGTCGTGGCCGTCATCGCCGATCCTCCGATTCTGATTCTCGACGAGTTTTCGAGCGGCCTCGATCCGATCAACGCCAACCTCCTGAAGGACATCCTTCTCGAGCTGCGTGGCCAGGGCAAGACCATCCTGTTCTCGACCCACCGCATGGACGAAGCCGAGCGCCTTTGCGACCACGTCTGCCTGATTGACCATGGGCGCAAGGTGCTCGACGGCCGCCTCGCCGATATCCGCGCCGCCGCCGGCAAGGCGACGGTCCGGGTGGACTTCCGAGGCGATCGCAGCCTGCTCCGCACCGCGCCGGGCGTGCTCCAGGCCGACGATTTCGGCAACTATGCCGAGCTGAAGCTCAAACCCGAGGCGCAGTCGCCGTCTGCGGTCGCCGGCTTGCTGCGCTTCCTTGCGACGCAGCTGGAAATCACCCGTTTCGAGCAACTCGAGCCCTCGCTGAACCAAATCTTCCTCGAAGCGGTGGGCAAGTCGCCGGCGGCCAGCGCGTCCGCGGTCGCCGCGGTTTAGGATCCTCCATGAAAATACTTACCGTCATCAAGCGCGAATATCTCACCCGGGTGCGCACCAAGGGATTCGTGGTGTTCACGCTGCTGATCCCGATCATCGCCGCGGGATTCCTATTCCTGGAGTACCAGATCGCGATCGCCAGCAAGAACGTCTCCGCAAATCTGGCGATCGTGGACCTGACCGGCCAGGTTTATCCGACCCTGTCGGAGGCGCTCATGCATCCCGCCGACAGCGGTCAAAAAGGCTTCGAAGTCCGGCCGGTCGCGGCCACGGTCGCCACCCTGCCGGGCGTCGAGGCGCAGTTGCGCGCGGAAGTCCTGAACAAGCAGCTTGACGGATATCTGGTAATTCCGGAAGACGCGCTGGCTTCGCGCACCGCCACGTACCATGCCCGCAACGCCGCGGCCGTCACCGTTCGCGATACCCTGCAGCAGAGTTTGGGACGGGCGGTGAATCGCGCGCGCATGACCAGCGCCGGCATTCCCGCGAACGAAGTCGCCGACATCATCGGCACCTTCCATCTCGACCAACTGAAAGTCAGCGCCGCCGGCGACACCACCGACAACGGTCAAACCGCGGTGGCGGCCATGATCCTGGTCTTCATTCTGTACGTGTGCCTGCTGCTCTACGGCATCGTGGTGATGAAGGCGATCACCGAAGAGAAGACGACCCGCATCTCCGAGGTCCTGTTGGCGGCGGTGGACCCGTTCTCTTTGATGCTGGGCAAGATCCTGGGCGTGGTGGCGGTGGCGCTGACCCAACTGGTCGCCTGGGGCGTGTGCCTGGCGGCGGTGGCGGTTTACGGGCTGGGGATGGCCAAGGCGGCCGGCACGGACCTGAGCAAGTACGTGCCCCAGCTGTCGCCCTGGCTTTTCGTTTCCTTCTTTGTGTTCTTCCTGCTCGGATTCCTGCTCTATTCCAGCCTCTATGGCGCCATCGGCGCCGTGGTATCGAGCGACCAGGAGGCTCAGCAGACGCAAATGCCGCTCACCATGCTGCTGGTTGTCTCGCTCTACGTGGCCTTCCTGGTGATGAGCGCCCCCACCAGCACGCTCAGCGTCGTGCTCTCGCTGATTCCATTCTTTGCCCCGATTTTGATGGTGGTGCGGGTCGCAGTCTCGAATCCGCCCTTGTGGCAGGTCCTCCTGGCCATGGTGCTGTGCCTGGGCACCTTTCTTGCCTGCACGAAGCTCACCGCCAAGGTGTACCGCATCGGCATCCTCATGACCGGCAAGCGTCCCAACCTGCCAGAGCTGCTGCGCTGGCTGAAGTACGCCTGAGCGTTCCACCATGCGCCACGCGGGAGTCCGCGCCCTTTCATCGCTCGCTTTGCTGCTGTGCGTCGGCCTTGTTCCGGCGGTTTCCCAGCAAGCCGCCGACCCCGGCTTGCTGGCGGCGATCCAGGGAATGCGCGCGGTGGACAACCACGCCCATCCGCCGGCCTTGCCGACGAACGGCGCACCCGATACCGACTACGACGCGCTGCCGTGCCCGCCCGCAGAACCCATTCCGGGCACGCTTCTGTTTCGCGCGGACAACCCCGCCTTTTCCCAGGCTTGGGCGGCACTCTTCGGCGCGCACCGTGCCGCCGACGATCTTTCAGCCAAGGTCCGGATGAAGCGCCAACAGGGGGCCAACTACCCAAACTGGGTGCTGGACAAGCTCGGCATCGAGACGGAGCTCGCCAATCGCGTGGCGATGGGGCCGGGACTGGTGCCGCCACGCTTCCGCTGGGTGGCGTTTGCCGATCCGCTGCTCGTCCCGCTCGACCCGACGGCGCTTGCCAGCGACAACCCCGACCACAAGTTTTTCTTCGGACGCGAGACAATTCTTTTGCAGCGGTATTTGAAGACGCTCGGATTGCGACGCCCGCCCGCGACGCTGGATGCGTACGTGCGCGAGGTGGTGGTGCCGACACTGGAGCGCGACAAGGCCACCGGCGCGCTCGCAGTGAAGTTCGAGGCTGCCTACCTGCGCCCGCTCAATTTCCAGCGTCCCGACATGGCCGCGGCTGCGGCCGTCTACGCCGCCGGCGGCGCGCCAGGCAAGGCCGAGTATTACAAGCTGCAGGACGCCATCTTCCACGCCATCGCACTCGAGGCGGGTAAGCTCGGCCTGGCGGTGCACTTCCACACCGGATTCGGGTGCGGTTCGTACTTCGACATCCGCGGCGCCGATCCCGCCCTGCTGATGGATGTCTTCAACGATCCCAGCCTGCGGCGGACCAATTTCGTGCTGCTGCACGGCGGCCTCGGCCCTTATGCGAAAACGGTCGCTTCGCTCATCGCCAAGCCCAACGTCTATACGGATATCTCGGGCTGGACGTGGCTGCTGCCGCCGGCCGAGATCGCGCAGACATTGCGAACGTTTCTGGAGTACTTTCCCGACAAGGTGATGTTCGGCACCGACTTGTCGCCCGGCGACGGCGCCTACGACTGGGAAGAGACCGGCTATCTCTTTGAGACCCATGCGCGCCAAGGTTTGGCCCTGGCGCTGAACGGGATGCTGCGCGACAGCGAGATCTCCCGCGCCGACGCGCTCAAGATCGCCAATCGAGTGATGCGCGGTACCGCCGTCAAGCTCTACCAGCTGCCCCATTGACGGGCGACTCGCGCGCGGGCGCCCAATTGTGCACTTGATTGTCTTGTGGACAATTTAAGTAGTTCAGGATGAACCAGATGGATGTTGTTTGGCCCCTGAATTGCGCGGCCCTGGGCTGATCCCCGGCGATTTTTCGCTCGATTGTCTTGTGGACAATTTAAGTAGTTCCGGATCATGAAGTTGGATGTTGTTTGGCGCTTGGATTGCGCGGCCTGGACCGGTGCATGCGGCTCGCGCCTCCGCTGGGGTCAAGTGCCGACCGAGCGCGCCCGGCGCGCCGCTTGCCAGCCAGCGAATTGTCAAAGGGCGCGGCACCCGACCCCTGGGGGGCGGGTTGCACTCTGCCGCGGTTCCGAACGCTTAGATGCAGAACCAGCGCAAGTTGCCGCCTTTAGCGCTCGCCCGGTCCCTGGTGAAACCACTCCCACTGGGCGGCGGTGAGGGGAACGACGGAAAGGCGGCCGATCTTCAGCAGGGGGGAATGGGCGAAGATTTTTTGGGCCTTAATGTCGGCCAGCGTTTTCGGCCGCTTCAGCCGCCGCCCGGCCTTCACGGTGACGAGGGGCTTTTTGGGGTCGGAGGCGTCGACGGCGGTTACGGTTCCGGTGCCCACGGCGGTTCGTTCATTGCCGGTGTGATAGAAGATCCATTGCGCGCCCGCTTCGATCTCGCGCAGATGTTTCACCGCGGCCGGCGCGGTCACCCCGTCCCACAGCGTGTGCTGATCCCGAAGAAAATCGTCGAAGGAATAGCTTTCCGGCTCGGACTTGAAGAGGTAGTAGCTCATAGGCGGCCCATGCAATCGTGGAATGGCCGCGCGCCCGGAGTCAAATTGATTGGCGCGTGACCCCGGGTGGCTGCGTCACGCGACCGGCTTGCTGTTTGAGGTGGGCCGCCACTGCGTGAAGTTCGGGGCCTTCCGCGTCGACTTGGCCCACAGTGCCAACGGCGCGGCCCCCGCGCGTTGCTCACCGGGCGGGCGAGCCGTCGGACCAGGCGGAGGCCAGCACCATCATGGTGGTCAGGCCGGCGTCGGCGTCGTCGCCGGCGAGGACCGGGGAGCGATCGAGGTTCGCGCCCCAGGCCGCGTCCACCCGGCCGGGCAGGAAGAACATGAGGTGGGGATGCCAGCTCCCGGCGCCGTCGTGCACATATTGCCGCTTCGACAGCATGTAGCCCATCGCCCACGGCGCCGGCCGCGGCAGGGTGCGCGCGCGCCGCAGGGCCGCGATGGTTGCGGCGATGGCGGACTGCGATTGGCCCGCCAGCACCGATTTCGTCTTCATCAGGTACAGCGGCAGCACGGTCGCGGCCGCGGCGGCATTGAAGCAGATGGGCGCGCGGATGTGCGGGTTCCAGAACTCGGGATCGTTGGTCGCCGCGCCCCAGCCGCGCTCGACCACGCACACGAAGCCGTTGCCGCCCCGGGCGGCCTGGGTGTAGCCGCCGCGCCCGAGCACGAGCACGCGCGCGCCCGCCGAAATGGAGGGGGGCGCGGCGCTGCGCGCCAGCGCCGCTTCGTCGGCGGCGCTGGGCTGCAGGTAGCGGTCGAGCGGCGCCATGGCGGGGTAGGGCGCCGAGCCGGGGGCGGCGGGGTCGGGCGGGTTGGGGGCGGGCGCGCCGTCGCGGGTTCCATCCGACCAGGTTGCGACGGGCTCGACCAGAAACGTCAGGCCGCTTTCGGGATAGGCGTCGGCGCCGAGCGGGGACCCGGCGCGGTTCGCGCCCCACAGCGGGGCGGCGGCGGCGGGGGCGAAGAACATCAGGTGGGGATGCCAGAGCGGGTCGCGTCCGCGCAGGTGGGCCTGCTTCGACATCATGAAGCACATGGCGCCGGGGGCGGGCGGCGGGAGGGCGTGGCGCGCGCGTGCGGCGACCAGCGCCCGCCTGATTGCGGCCGCCGAATCCCCGGCGAGCGCGCGCTCGGTGCGGAACAGGAGTTGCGGCAGCACCGACGCCGTCGCGGCGGGGTTGAAGCAGATGGGGCTGCGCAGCGCCGCGTCCCAAAAATCGGGGTTGGCGGCCGGCATGGCCCAGGAGCGCTTCACCAGGCAGGTGAAGCCATTGCCCCCGTGCGCCGCCTCGACGTAGCCCGCGGGCGCGAGCACGAGCACGCGCGCATCGAGGGAAACCGACGCCGGGGCCGCGCTCCGCGCCAGCGCGACCTCCGCCGCCACCGGCATCAGGTAGCGTGCCAGGGGCGCCATCCGCGCCTGCGCCGCGCCCAGGCCGGGCAGCAGGCCTATCGCAAGAAAAAGCCGTATCCGCACACGCATCTCCTAAGTCGCCCCGGGTTGCTGCGACCATCATACGCCCTAACACCCCCGGCCCCGGCGCGGGCACCGTCTTGGGACATACCTCGAACCATGAGCCAACTTCTCGGCGCCCTCGTCAAGTTTTGCAGCACGGTGAAAACACGGATACCAGACTGAATATCGAGTGGCCTAAGCCTATCGTCATGGACGCCCGCCAAACGGCGGCGCGAAGGCGCGTGGGCCACGGTCTAGACGCAGCTCATTTGCTTGTACCGGTTCGGTTGCACGCGCCTGGCAAGCGTAGGCCCGCACATGGTAACGGTGAGACAATCGTGAGGATGCCGAGTGTTGAAAATGGTCGGAACATGGTGTTTGTCAGCCATGCCAACCCCGAGGACAACGATTTCGCCCGCTGGCTGAGCCTGCAGCTTGCGAACGAGGGATACCCCGTGTGGTGCGATGTGACCAGACTGCTTGGTGGAGAGACTTTCTGGGAGGACATCCAAGACGCTATCGCGAATCGCACGGCAAAATTCATTTTTGCCCTATCCCGCAATTCGAATGCGAAGGCCGGCGCGCTCGATGAGTTGAACTGCGCGCTGGCCGGACCTCCTCCCCGAAAAGAGGTCCCGGGATAATGTGAGTTCCTGCCCATGAGGAGGGACCCACGATGCGCAAGAGCAAGTTCACGGAGGAACAGATCATCGGTGTGTTGAAGGAGGTCGAGGCCGGCGGCAAGCCGAAAGAGGCTTGCCGTCGGCTCGGCGTGAGCGAGCAGACGCTGTACCGCTGGAAGGCAAAGTACGGCGGCCTGGAGGTGAGCGAGGCGAAGCGGCTGCGGCAGTTGGAAGAGGAGAACCGGGAACTGAAACACCTGGTGGCCGAGCTGATGCTGGACGTGAAAGGACTTCGGCTGGTGCTGTCAAAAAAGTTCTGAGGCCCGATGCCCGGCGGGCAGCCGTGAGGCTGCTCGCCGAGCAGTTGGAGTTGAGTGAGCGGAGGGCCTGCCGGGTGATCCCGGCCCATCGATCGAGTCAACGCTACCGGGCCAAGGCGGAAGCGGCACCGGGGCTCAAGGAGCGCCTGCTGGAGCTGGCGGCGGAACGGCGGCGGTTCGGGTATGAGCGGCTGCACCTGCTGTTGCGCCGGGAGGGGTGGAAGGTGAACCACAAGCGGGTGCTGCGCCTGTATCGGCAGGAGGGGCTGGCGTTGCGTCGCCGCAAGCGAAAACGGTACCCGGCGCGGGTGCGGCAGCCGCTGGCCAGGCCGTCGGCGCCGGGCCAGCACTGGTCTATGGATTTTGTCCGCGACACGCTGGCGGACGGGAGGGTGATACGGATGTTGACGGTGGTGGACGATTACAGTCGGCAGTGCCTGGCGATCGAGCTCGATACGTCGCTGCCGGGCACGCGCGTCGTGCGGGTGATGGACCGGCTGGCGCGGGAACTGGGCAAGCCAGCGTTGCTTCGCACCGACAACGGCCCCGAGTTCGTCGGCCGGGCGCTGGATCAATGGGCCTACGAGAACGGTGTCAGGCTGGATTTCATCCAGCCGGGCAAGCCATCGCAGAATGGCTTCATCGAAAGTTTCAACGGGAGGCTTCGGGACGAGTGTTTGAATCAGCACTGGTTCCTGGGGCTCGCTGACGCCAAGCGAATCGTGGCCGACTGGCGCGCTGACTACAATCACCACCGGCCGCACACGGCCTTGGGCGGGCGCACGCCCGACGAGGCCGCCTCGGCGGCTGCGGGGCTCCGGTCGCATACGGCTCCCTACGCCCCGCAGCCGCATGCTTTGAACCCGCTCCCAACGGAGCACAACCAGGCAGTACTCGCATTATGATTGGACCTGAAATGGGGAGGAGGTCAATCTCTCTGTGATGTATTCGGCGCGTGAATCTCCCGCGCCGTGGATAACCCAAAATCTGCCGCCGGGTTCGAGCGCGCCCCGTTGGGGCCAGCGGTAAATTTATCGCACGGATTTTCCCGCGAGCCTTGTAGCCTACAAACAATTATTTTTGTGCGCCGCGCATATCGCGCCAAATGCGTGTGCTACTATGGCGCTATGGAGACCGCACAGCCGATGGATCACTCCGACGATATATCGCGCTTTATGAGGGAGATGGGGCGCAAGGGCGCTGTGAAGCGGTGGGCAGCCACCGGCGAGGATGCCCGCAAGGCCCATGGGGCCATGCTCGCAAAGGCCCGTAAGCGCGCTAAGCGCTTGAAACAAAAGGCTTTGGCTGACGCGAGAAAATAATTGGCCGAAGTTGCATTTTTCTGTTGACATCCTCCTATATAGCGCTATAGTAAGGATGTTGGCAGCCGCTGGGAGGCGGCACATATGGCAACGAAAACGATGACTCCGAGAGAGCGCCGCGAGGCGCTGGAACAGCAACTGAACGGCCAGCACGATTGGGTCGGCGAGCAAGTGTGGGGGTGGGAGGCGTGTGGCGTGCGGTGCCCAGAGTCCTGCTCGATCTGTGGGATGCGCCACACCTCCTACTCTGGTGGTCAGGACAGCCCCGATCATGACACCTACGAGGATGCCGATGGCGAGAGCCTCACGTTGGCGCAGGCCGTCGCTCGTGGCTGTGTCTAGCCGCGCCCTTCCGCCGCGCCCTCCCGGCCCGGTGAGGCTCACCAGAGTGCGGCGGCGTTTGGCCCACGAAACGGGCCTGTAATGTGGCAAGCCGGTCCCAAGCCCGGCACCGCGATGCGGGACACAGAGGGGCAGCCGCTGGGAGGCGGCACAGTATGGCAATGACGATTTTTGCGACGACAGCCAAAATGATTGAGAACGGCCAGAAGGTCATGCGGACCGACGGATACCGCATCACGACCGGCTCCCACGATGGCCGCGAGTGGGCTAGGATGATGCCGCTCCACCTGCTCATGCCGGAGTCAATGGCCGACGATCCCGACTCCTACACCGCCAAGGAGATCGGCGTGTGGGCGGACACCAAGGATCTCTTGCTCGCGCGGCTGCGTGAGCTTGATGCCCGCGAGATAGGCCGT
>DATNED010000072.1:0-4223 GCA_035553115.1 Terriglobales bacterium
GGAATCTGCCCGGCCGTCTCCAGCTCTTCTTTTGCTTCGCCGCGGTCGCCATGGACATCCACTACGCCCTTCGGTGCCGGCGGCGCGTGATCCAGGAACTTCAGCCCCATCCAGCGGAACAAATAATCCATGATGCTTTTGGCGTAGCCGATCTCCGCATTCCCCGACCAGCCGCTGGGCTCGAAACGGGTGTGCGAGAACTTGTCCACCAAGAGCCGCAGCGGCACGCCGTGCTGCAGAGCCAGCGAAATCGCGGTGGCAAAGCTGTCCATCAGGCCGCTGATCGCCGACCCCTCTTTCGCCATGGTCACGAAAATTTCGCCCGGCAGCCCGTCTTCGTACATGCCGACCGTGATGTAGCCTTCGTGCCCGCCGACCTTGAATTTGTGCGTCAGCGAGTGCCGCTCCTCCGGCAGCCGCCGCCGATACGGGCGATCCAGCGGCACCGTCGCCGGCACTTCCAGGCTCATCGGTGCCGCCTGCGCCTGCCCTGCCGCCGCTCCGATCGCTTTTTCCGCCGCCTTTCCTCCTGCCGACAGCGGCTGTACCTTCTTGCTGCCGTCGCGGTACACCGCCACCGCCTTCAGGCCCAGCTTCCAGCCCTCCATGTAGGCCTGCATCACGTCCTCGACCGTGGAGCTTTCGGGCAGGTTCACGGTCTTCGAGATTGCCCCGCTCAGGAACGGCTGCGCTGCCGCCATCATGCGCAGGTGCCCCAGCCAGGGAATGCTGCGGGTGCCGTTGGGCGATTTAAACGAGCAATCGAAGACCGCGAGGTGTTCCGCCTTCAAGTGCGGCGCGCCCTCGACCGTCCCGGTCGCATCCACGAAGGCCAGGATGTCGTTGGTCTGCTGCGCCGAATACCCCAGCCGCAGCAGCGCCTTGTCCACGCTTTGGTTCACGATCTTGATCGTGCCCCCGCCCACCAGCTTCTTGTGCTTCACCAAAGCCAGATCGGGTTCGATTCCGGTGGTGTCGCAGTCCATCATGAAGCCGATCGTCCCGGTCGGCGCCAGCACCGTCACCTGCGCGTTGCGGTAGCCATGGCGCGTGCCCGCCTCCAGCGCCTCGTCCCAGCACTGCCGCGCCGCCTGCGCCACTGGCTCGGCCAGGTGCTTGGCGTTGATATTGTTCACCGCTGCGCGGTGCATCCGGATCACATCCAACATCGGCTCGCGGTTGAAGCCGAAGCCCGCGAATGCGCCGGTCTGGTCCGAGGTCTCGAGCGCGGCCGCAATCCGCGCCGATTGCAGGTACGCCTGTCCGCACAGGATCGCCGTCAGCGCCCCGGCATAATCGCGCCCCGCGTCGCTGTCGTAAGGCATGCCGTTCGACATCAGCAGTGCGCCCAGATTCGCGTAGCCCAGCCCCAGCGGCCGGTAATCGTGCGAATTCTGCGCAATGCGCTCGGTCGGATAGCTGGCGTTGTCCACGATGATCTCTTGCGCCGTGATCAGGATGTCAATTGCCTGCCGATACCCCGCCACATCGAAGCCGCTCGCGGTATCGAACTTCATCAAGTTGATCGAGGCTAGATTGCAGGCCGAATCGTCGAGGAACATGTACTCCGAGCACGGATTCGAGGCATTGATGCGGGCGGTGTTCTTCGAGGTGTGCCAGCGGTTCACCGTGGTGTCGTATTGAATGCCCGGATCGCCGCACTGCCACGCCGCCTCCGCCATCTGCCGCAGCAGCCCGCGCGCATCCACCGTCTTGATCGCTTCGCCCTTGCGCTCGCCCGACACTCGCCGCAGCTGGAACGGCCCGTCGGCCTCGGCCGCCTGCATGAATTCGTCATTCACGCGCACGCTGTTGTTGGCGTTCTGGAAGAAGACGGAGGAATAGGCTTCGCCGTCGAGCGCCGCGTCGTAGCCCGCCTGCACCAGCGTCCACGCTTTGCGCTCCTCCTTCGCCTTGCACCAGATGTACTCCTCGATGTCGGGGTGGTCCACGTTCAGTACCACCATCTTCGCCGCGCGCCGCGTCTTGCCCCCGGACTTGATCACGCCTGCGAAGGCGTCAAAGCCCTTCATGAAGCTCAGCGGGCCGCTCGCCGTTCCGCCTCCCGAAAGCGATTCCGCCGAGCTGCGGATGGGCGACAAATTCGTCCCCGTCCCCGAGCCCCACTTGAACAGCATTCCTTCGGTCTTGGCCAGCGTCAAAATGCTGTCGAGCGAATCACTCACCGAATTGATGAAGCACGCCGAGCATTGCGGCTTGCGGTAGCCGATCGCACCGAACGCCGGCCGCTCCGCCGCCGCATCCCAGTACCAATTCGCGCCCGCCGCCTCCGGCTCCAGCCGGTCCACGCCGCAGTTGAACCACACCGGCGAGTTGAACGACGCCTTCTGCGTGATCAGCAGGTACACCAGCTCGTCGTGGAACACCTTGGCATCTTCGGCGGTCTTGAAGTACCCGTCGGCCATGCCCCAATCCCGCATCGTCTCCGCCACCCGCGCCACCAGCGCCCGCACGCTGCTCTCCCGCTCGGGCGAGTTCAGCTTGCCGTGCAGGTACTTCGAGGCCACGATGTTCGTCGCCGTCTGCGACCAGTCCCGCGGCACTTCCAAATCGCGCTGCTCGAAAATTGCTTCGCCCTTTTCGTTCTGGATCAGCGCCGAGCGCCGCTCCCATTGCACCTCGTCGTACGGCGAAACCCTCGCATTGGTGAAATGCCGCTGAAAGCCCAGGCCCCGCCGTCGCTGGGCCGTTCTGCTGGGGGTTTCTGCCGCCGCTTCGCTCGCCGTCGTGCGCACCGCCGCCTTCTCAACCAACTCGCTCATCGAAAGCCCCCCTCTATACCATACCTCGTGGATCGCGCCAAACGCATCCACAAGCTGAAGGGGATGATTATGCCACCGCCGCTCGCCCGTCAAGGGGGTTGACAAGAAATTTTTCCACCCTGGCTCGCTCTGCGCCCGATCCGGGAATCCGGCCTACCCAGGGTCAGGCCCCCGCCTGCAACTACCGTTCCAAACTTTCTTTGAATCGTTCAGGCGCGGGGTTTGGCTGCTTCGGCCAGCCTGGATTCGACCCCCGTCCCCGCCCCCGCGCCCACCCCCGCGCCCACGCCTGGTTGGGGGGTTGCCGCCGCGGGCACCTGGACAGTGAAGTCCAGCTGCCTTTGCCCTTCGGGTGCGGAAATCGGCGCCACCGTCTCCGCGCACGTGAGCAGAATCAGCGCCGAGACGTACGCCCACAGCAGCAGCGACACCGATATCGCGAACGGACCGTAGATGTCGCGGAATGCCAGCCACGGCAGCATCAAAATATATACGTACTTCGATACTTCCCACAGCAGCCCTGCCGTGATCGCCGCCGGCAGCACCCGCCGCGCCGACACCGGATGGTTCGGCAGCCACCAATAGATCAAGAAGAACATCGCGATCGTGAACGGCACCGCCCCCGCGCGCACGATCGCGATCGAAACCACATCCAGCCCCACCGGGCTCGCCTGCCGCGCCCCCACGTGGATCAGGAAGTGGTACAGGCGCAGCGAATAAGTCTCGGTCAGCGAGGTGAACGAGGCCGACAGCATCCCCAGCACCCCGCAGCTGAACGCCAGCCCGATCGCCGACACCCAGTTGCGCAGGTAGCTGCGGTTCTCGGCGGCGTGCCAGATGTGGTTGAGCGCGACTTCGAGCGGCAGGAAGATGCCCGTGCAGGTGGCCAGCAGGATCACCAGCGAAGCCACCTGCACCGCCCGCTGGTGCTCGACGATCAACTGCAGGTTGCTGATGATGAACGTCTGCGTCCGCTCCGGCCCCAAGTCGCTCACCGGCAGATACGCCCGCAGCAGTTGCAGCAGGCTGTGGTACAGCCGCTCGGAGTGCAGGAAGTTCCGCGTCAGGCTCAACAGCAGGACGATGAAGGGGAAAAACGACAGCAGCGCGTGCGCCGCCACCGAGCTGGCGAAGGTGTGGGTCTCGGTCGCGGCCAGATACGACGCCGTCTGCCGCAGGCGCGGGTAGCGGGCCGGATCGGCATGCAGCAGCGTGCGCATGGTCCCTCCATTTTAACGAGTGAAGCCGGCGTCCGCCCCTGCCGGGGAGCGGTTCTCGAGAAAGGGCCAGATGCCCCGTATCGCCCCGCCCCGCTCTGCTCTGGCATAATGGCCACTGCCATGCGCCTCGTGCCCCGCGAAGAGAAATTCTTCAGCATGTTCAACCAGATGGGCCAGTTGCTGATCGAAGGCGCCACCACCCTCAACAGCCTGCTCAGCG
>DATNED010000073.1:0-14091 GCA_035553115.1 Terriglobales bacterium
TGGTCGAGCGGGTGTTCGCCTGGCTCCACAACTTCCGGCGGCTGGTAACGCGGTGGGAATACCACGTCGAGAATTTCCTCGGCATGGTCCAGCTTGGATGCCTCAAAATCCTGTTGCGGCATTTATGAGATGGCTTCTAGACTCCTAGCCGCTCTGCCCCAGCGCTAGATCAGACCCATGGCGAGTCTTCCGCAAGGCGAGCGGGCGCCGCGGCCGGTCGGTCACGAGCAAATCGAGGGCGAGCTCGACCGCATGCCGCTGCGCCTCGATCTGCCCGGCGAAATCGCCCACCTGCGCCAGCAGGCCGCGCGGCGTCCGGCCCGGCGCAGTCACAGCCGTGGCCGGGTAGCCGCGCTGGGGCCCGCGTCAACTAATGACGCTCGGCGTCGTCGCGGGCTCCGGCGCTGGCAAGGCTGCGCCAACTTTAGCCCGCGAGGGTGCGCGCGCGTTTGAGCACGCCATCCAGCATGCGCGCGGTGAGCCGGCCGGTGAACGTGTTTTGCTGGCTGGGGTGGTAGCTGGCAAGCAGGTGATAGCGGCCTGCCGCGGATTCGGCGCCGTGGGCGAAGGGGTGATCGCAGGGGCGCTCGCCGAGAATCTTGAGCACTTGCTGGTGCGCCAATTGGCCTAGGCTGATCAGGACGCGGGCGTTGACGAGCTGGTCGAGTTCTCGTTGCAGAAAGCTACGGCAGTTTTCGAACTCTCCGGGCGTGGGGCGGTTGTCGGGTGGGGCGCAGCGCGCCGAAGCCGTGAGATAGGCGCCGCGCAGGCGCAGGCCGTCGCCGCGTTCGCGGCTCTCGGTCTGGGAGGCGAAGCCGGCGCGGTAGAGCGCGGCGAAAAGAAAGTCGCCGCTGCGGTCGCCGGTGAACATTCGTCCGGTGCGGTGGGCGCCGTGGGCGGCGGGGGCAAGGCCGATCAAGATCACCGCGGCCTCCGGATCGCCGAAACCGGGCACCGGGCGGGCCCAATAGACCTCCTGCGCGAAGGCGGCGCGCTTGCGCTTGGCAACCTCGTCGCCGTATTCGCGCAGGCGGCGGCAGCGCTGGCATGCGGCGATTTCGGCGTTGAGGATGCCGAGTTCGACCGCGGGTTTTTGCGAACTCTTCGACATCAGCGGCCAAGCAGGAAGCGGGTTAGGGTATCGGCCTTGTCAGCGAGGTTTTCGGCGCGCACCACCTCGCCTTGAGCCAGCGCCTGGCGCGCCTGGCGGACGTATTCGCCGGCTTGGGCGCGCGTGGCGGCATCCTCCGCGTTGAGGCGGCGGAGGTTGAGCGTCTGCAGCGCCCGGTCGGTCTGGCTGAGGAGGATGAGCGTTCGCTGGCGGACCTCGGCCGTCTGCGCCGGCGAGAGGCCTGTGGTCAGCTGGGGCGGTGGGGCATCGGTGAGCGGAGGCGCAACCGCGGGATGGTCATCGGGCGGGGCGGCGCGCCCGGGGACTGCCGTGCGGCGCGGGGGGAGCGGCAGCGAAGCGGCCAGGGCGAGGGAATCGGAGAAATCCGGTGGCGAATCGGCGGGCGAGTCGAGCGCCGGCGTCAGGATGTCGGGCGGGAGCATCGGTGCCGGATTAGGCGGGGCGAGCAGGATCGGAGGCTCGACCACGACGATCGGCGGCAGCGCGGGTCGGCGTTGGAACAGGCCGCAGCCGGTCGCGAGCAGGCTCGCGGCGGCGAGCAGCACGATGGCGGAAGCGGTCTTCACGCCGTGGTCTCCTGCGCCCGCCGCGGAAAGCGCAGCAAAAAGCTGGCACCGGGCGCGGCGCCGGAGGGTTCG
Source organism: Terriglobales bacterium (assembly GCA_035553115.1). GTDB lineage: Bacteria > Acidobacteriota > Terriglobia > Terriglobales > SCQP01 > SCQP01. Next base: position 1,771 of record DATNED010000073.1, read on the forward strand.
AGTTCGATCGAGCCGTGGTGCAGTTGCATGGTGCGCGCGGTTATGGCGAGGCCGATGCCGGTGCCGGTCGAGCGCGTGGTGAAGTAGAGATCGAAGATCTTGTCGCGGTGCTCGATCGGAACGCCCGGGCCCTGGTCCCGGACGCGCACCGCGGCATAATGGCCGTCGGCTTCGACTTCGAGGTCCAGGTGCTTGCCGGCTGCCTGTGGCTGCATCGCTTGCAGGCCGTTATTGATCAGGTTGAGCAGGGCCTGCTCAACCAGATCGCGATCCATCCAGGCGCGCGGGCCGGGAACCGGCGCGCGCACCACAATTTCCATGCCCAGCGAAGCCGCTTCCGCTTGCGCTAGCTGAGCCACGCCGCGCGCGACCTCGCTCAGGTCGGTGGGCTTGAGTTGGAGCTCGACCGGGCGGCTGAAATCGAGAAACGTGCGCACCACCCGGTCGAGGCGTTCGATTTCGTGGCTCAGGACGAGGAGGTGGGGCTGCATGCCGGCATGGAGTCCATTGCCGCTGGCGGCGGCCTTGGCGCGAAGAAGATCCAAATGCAGCGCCATGGCGTTGAGCGGATTCTTGACCTCGTGGGCGACGCCGCGCGTGAGCCGGCCGACGGCAGAGAGGCGTCGGGCGAGCTCGAGCTCGCCCTCGAGGCGATGCACGGGTTCGGCGTCGCGCACCGTGAGCAGAGCGCCCTGCTGTCCGCCGCCGTCGCGCACCACGTCGAGACGGGCCAGCAAGGGACGGGCGCCGGCGCTGCGCTCGGCTTGCACCGGATCGAGCGACGATCCCTCGCGCACCGCATGGCGCACGTCGCGGTCCAGCCGGCTCTCGCCGGGAAACAACTCCGCCACGCTGCGCCCGGCCAAATCGGAGAAAGGCAGGCCCAGCAATTGCGGCGCCGCGGCACTGGCCATGACGCATTGTCCCTTGGCGTCGAAAAGAAGCAATCCCTCATCCAGGCCCTGCAGAAGTTGCCCGACGTTTTCTTGCAGCGCGCTGTAGACTTGCCGGGCATCGGCAATTTCCTCGCCCAGGCGCTGGATCTTCGATTGCACCCGGCCGAACTCGTCGCCCGGCTCCGGGCCCGCGACCGCGGCGGCGGCCGAGGGGGCGCGCAGACGATCGAGTTGGGCGCTGATGGCATTGAGCGGCGCGAGCGCCAAGTCGGAAAGTGCCCAAGCCAGCGCGGTGGCGATGAGAACGATCAAGCCGCCGTAGAGCAGAAGCTGATGCAGGCGCGCGAAGAGGGCTTGGCGCAGCAGCACCGTGTCCACGCCGACGGTGATGGTGCCCAGCGGGTGCTGCTCGACTTCGGTGGCGAGGCTGACCGAATAGATCGCCTCAGGACCCATCACGGTCTGGACCTGGCGCCAGATGCCGGAGTCGAGGATGTCGCTCATCAGGCGGCGGCGTGGCTGAATTTGGCCTTCGAGCAAGGGATTGGAATCCACCACGACGACGCCCTGGGGGTTCACCAGCGCGACATCGCGAATGGTTCCGTTGTAGCCGATGCCGGCGCTGAACAGCGATGCCAGCGCGGGGCTTTGGGCGCGGCCCTGGAAGAATTGGTTGAGGGCGTCGGGGGCGGCGGGCATGGCCCCCTGCTGGTAGGCGGCGTCCAGCTCCTGTCCGAGCTCGCTGTAGATCTCCTGAGCCAGGAAATTCGCATGTTCGAACGTGTCTTGCAGCTGCTGGTGGACGCTGCTGGCAAGGAAGACGAGGTTCACCGCCACCACCACCACGAGCACCAGCACGGCAATGCTCAACGTGAGTTTGTGCTTGAGCTTGAGTTTGGGCAGCGCGCGCAAGGGAAACTCCCCCTGGGGAGCAGGGAACAGGGAATGGAAGACAAAGCGGGCAGCGGCACGCGTCTCACGCCGGCGAGCCCGTGCCGCGGGCGGCGTACTCCTTGAGCTTATTTTGCAGGGTTTTGAGGCTGATGCCCAGCCGCTCGGCGGCGCGGGTCTTGTTGTTGTTTTCCTTGGCCAGGGTTTTGAGGATGAGGAGGCGCTCGGCCTCGTCCACCGTTGCTCCGACCGGGACGCGGATGCTGTCGCCATCCTCGGCCACGATCTTGGGCGCGCGCTCGGGCGATGCCCCGAAGTCCGGGGCAAGATCGGAGAGTTCAATGCGCGGGCCGCGGGCGACGATCATCGCGCGCTCCAGCGTGTTGCGCAGCTCGCGGACATTGCCCGGCCAGTGATGCTGGCGGAAGCTTTGCAGCACCGCGGGCGCGACTTGCTCGACCTTGCGGCCATGGCGCTGGTTCAACTGTTGCAGCAGGGTCGAGCAGAGGTCGGCCAGGTCTTCCAGATGCTCGCGCAGCGGCGGCAGGTGGAGGTGAAAGACGTTGAGGCGGTAATAGAGATCGTTGCGCAGTTGGCCGGCTGCGACCGCCTCGGCGGGAGGGCGATTGGTGGCGGCGAGCACGCGCACGTTCACCGCGATCTCTTGCCGGCTGCCGAGGCGTCGCAGGTGGCGATCCTCGAGCACGCGCAGCAGCTTCGCTTGCGTGGCCATCGGCATCTCGCCGATCTCGTCAAGCAGAAGCGTGCCATTCTCGGCGAGCTCGAAGCAGCCCGCGCGGCGCTCCTGCGCGCCCGTGAAAGCGCCCTTCTCGTGGCCGAAAATTTCGCTCTCCATCAGGCTTTCGGGGATGGCCGAGCAGTTGATGGCGAGGAAGGTGCGATCGCGGCGCGGGCTGAGGCCGTGGATGCTGCGCGCCACCACCTCCTTGCCGGTGCCGCTTTCGCCGGTGATGAGCACGCTGGCGGTGGTCGGTGCGACCTGTTCGATCAGGTGGCGGATTTGCTCGGCCGACTTCGAGGTCCCGACAAAGGCAGCCAGTTCGTCGGGCGCCGCGGCCGAAGGCGCGCTGGCGCGCGGCAGCTCGCGCACCAGATCGCCCAGGCGCTGGCGCAGCTCGTCGCTTCGGACCGGCTTTTCGATATAGTCGCTGGCGCGCAGGCGCAGGCACTCGATCACGGATTCCTTGGAGCCCTGGCCGGTGAGCACGAGCACCGGCAGCGAGCCCCAGCGCTGGCGCACCCGCTCGAGCAGGCGAAGGCCGTCCATCCGCGGCATGCGCACGTCGGTGAGCACGGCCTGCGGCAACGTAAGCGCCATTTTTTCTAGCGCCTCGACGCCGTCGGAAGCGGCTTCGACTTCGTAGCCCCAAGCGCCGAGCAGCTCGGCCAACCCTTGGCGCTCGTTGGCCTCGTCGTCCACGACCAGGATGCGGGCAGAAGCGGGCATACGTTCACTCTATCGTAGGGGCGGGAACGGGGGGCTGGGGCGCTGCGGGCGTGGGTGCGGGCAGTCACTGTTCTTGCATTTCGCAAATGAGGTAAACTTGTAGTGTCAGCTACTCACAACTGGACATATTTTCTGGGTTGAAGCTTTAGGGAGCAAAGTACGAAGGAGGAAAAGTACCTATGGTGGCACGCGTTCTGAAGGTATCCCGCGCGGTGGGGTGGGCGGTGGCGTTCGGACTGATGGCGGCAACAAGCATCGCGGCGCAGGGGCCGTCGGCGATGGACCCCGCTCCAGCGGTAACCCCGCCGCGGTATCAGCTAACAAATCCATTCACGGATGCAGTGGCGCAGACTTCTTCGGCCTCGGCCGCCGGCACGACCGATTTCGAAGCAAGCCGGATGCAAGGCTCGTTCGCCGGCACGCCGGGACTTTGGGACATTCAATTTGCCGAGACGCTGCTGCCGGGCCAGGCCAGCGCCGGCGTGTACGGGCAGCGGTACTCGCGCACGCCCGGCGGACTCGTGATCACCGACGTGAGTTCGGGCTGGGCGGTGGGCGTGACCAACCGCATCGAACTCAGCTTTGACACAACCCCGTACCGGCGGCTGCGCCTCACCCACCCCGAGGAGCTGACGTTGGGACGGCTGGGGAATTTCGACAGCTTCAACCCGGTCGCGCCGTTCGCGCGCAATCCGCTGCTGCACGGTCCGGTGAATTGGGGGCTCGGCGTGACCTTCAATTTGCTCTCGCAAGACCGCGGCGACAAGTTCGGCTTGGCGCTGCAAGTGGCCGAGCACTTTCCTTATACCGCAGATTTCACCCGCGGCGCCGAGATCTACGGCGTGACCACGACCGAGCCGGTCTTCAATGAAAATGTGCTGATTGACAAGTGGCTGGGCAAGGGCGGCGAGATGGCCTTCAACTTCGGCTACCAGCACAACGGCACCGTGGATGCGGGCGGACTCGTCAGCATTCCCCTGCGCGACCAATTTACCTACGGCTTCGGCGAAGTGTTTCCGCTGCAGAGCCGCTTGCAGGGAATCATCGAGTTGAACGGCAATATGCCCTTCGGAGCCGGAGCGCATTCGGACTTTTTGGGTGTGCCGCGGCCGCTGGATTTGACCGGCGGCATCCGCGTCAACCCGCTTTCCTGGATGGGAGTGAACGCCGGCTACCGCTTCGCGGCTCATTCGCCGCGCGCCAATGCCAGCGGCTTCGTCTTCGGGCTCAGCTTCGGCCCGCCGCCCCCGGTGCCGGCCCCGCCGCCGCCGCCTGCGACCCCGACGCTGGCCTGTAGCGCCAGCCAGAGCACGGTTGAGCCCGGCGCGAGCGTGCAGATTTCCACCACGGTTTCGCCGCAGGGGTTGCCCTACACCTATAGCTGGAGCACAACCGGCGGCAAGCTCAACTCCGCGAACGCGACCGCAACCCTGGACACGACCGGCTTGGCGCCGGGAATGTACACCGTGACCGCGAAGGTGGACAACGGCTCGGGCGGAACCGCGGATTGCCAGTCGAATGTCGAAGTTCGGGAGCCGGTGCGGAACCCGCCCACCGCCTCCTGCTCGGTTTCGCCGAATTCGGCGCTGCCGGGCGCGGCGCTGACCTTCAGCGCGCAGGCCTCGAGTCCCGATTCGCGTCCGCTGACTTATGCATGGCAGGTGTCTCCGGCGAGCGCTGGGCATCTGGACACGACCAGCCAGGCAACGGCGCACTTGGATACGACGAATGCCACCCCGGGGTCGGTCACCGGCACGCTGACTGTGACCGACGACCGCGGGCTCACGGGAACCTGCTCCGCGCAGGCGACCATCGAGAACCCGCCGCCGCCGCCGCAGGCCTCCTTGGCCACCACCCTGCAGTTCAAGCCGAACAGCTCGCGCGTCGACAATGCCGCCAAGGCGGCGCTGGATGACGTCGCGCTGCGGCTGCAGCAGGATGCGAATGCCAAGGCCGTGATCGTCGGCTTCGCCACCTCGACCGAGCTCGGCGGCAGGCGCAAGCCGCTGACCGCGGCGGCCACGCTGAAGCTGGCCGAGGAACGCGCGGTCAACGCCAAGGCCTACTTGGTGAGCGAAAAGGGAATTGCCAGCGACCGCATCGAGGTGCGCCATGATGACGGTCCGCAAAAGGCCGAGGTGTGGGTGGTCCCCCAAGGGGCGACCTACACCGGTGCCGGGCAAACCTTTGACGAGAACGCGGTGAAGGCGGCACCGGTTCGCCGCCCTCGGCGGAAGTCGGGCCAATAGCACCGATCGGTTGGCGTTTGGGATTGCGGGCGCGGTGGAGACACCGCGCCCGTTTTTCTTTTACTATCTATGGAGATGCTTCCCTGGTCCCCCCTGCCAGTTCTGGCGCTGGCTTTTGGGCTTGGCATAGGCGCGGCGAGCCAAGCACAGACGCCGTGGTCGCGGCCCGATCTGCCCTCAGGCGGCACCGTGCGCTCTCTGGCTGCGGATCCGTTGCATCCGGGCGCAGTGCTGTTGGGCACGGCGACCGGCGACGTGTACCGATCCCGCGATGCCGGCGTCCACTGGGCCTATTTCAGCCGGATTTCGACCCACGGGGATTGGGTCGTGGCGGCCCTGGTGGCCGACCAGGCGCATCCCGGGCGTTGGTTCGCGGGGCTGTGGAGCTGGGCCAACGCGGACGGCGGGATTTATACCTCCAGCGATGACGGCGCAAACTGGACGCCGGTGCTGCTTCATCACGCGGTCCGGGCGTTGGCGCAGGCGCCTTCGGCGCCGGCGACGATTGTGGCCGCAACCCTCGAGGGGGTGTACCGCACCCAGGATTCGGGCGCGTCGTGGCAGTTGATCTCGCCCGCGCAGGACCGCGAGCTGCAAAACGTCGAGTCGGTGGCCGTTGATCCCGAGAACGCCCGGGAGATTTACGTCGGCACCTGGCACCTGCCTTGGAAAACGGTGAACGGCGGCCACGACTGGTGGCAGATGCGCGACGGCGTGATTGACGATTCGGATGTGTTTTCGATCACCGTTGATCGGCAGCATCCAGCCACCGTGTACCTGAGCGCGTGCTCGGGCATTTATCGCAGCGACAACCGCGGCAATGTATTCCGCAAGATTCAAGGCATCCCCTACTCCGCGCGGCGGACGCCGGCCCTGGTGCAGGATGCGAGCGAGGCCGCCACCGTCTATGCCGGCACAACCCAGGGGCTGTGGGTCACCCACGACGCGGGCGCAAGCTGGGCGCGGATGACCAGCGCGGCGCTGCGGGTCAACGCCGTGCTCGAAATGAAAACCGCCGACGGTCCCCGGATGCTGCTGGGCACGGATTTCGCCGGCGTATATGCGGGAAGGCTGGGCGGGGACGCAGCCTTGTCCTTTGTGCCGTCGAACGACGGCTTTGCCAGCCGTCACGTGGCCGCGGCCGCGGCGAGCGCGGAGGGACAATATCTTGCGCTCACCGGGGATGACGCCTGGGGCGGGATTTTTTATCGCTCCGCCATGGGCGGCGCCTGGACCCAGCTGACGCGGCTCCCGCATGCGCTCGAGGCGACCGGATTGCATTGGTCGCCGCAAGGGCTGCTGGCTTCGACCTCTGAGGGGATCTATCGCTTGGCGGCGGCGCGGAAGGGGCCGGTTGCGCCGGAGTGGCAATTGGCGCCCTCGGCCCGCGGCGTGATCCATGGCCTCGCAAGCCCGGAGCAGGGATCGCTCGACGTGTTTGCCGCGAGCGAAGCCGGGCTGCTGCATAGCGGCGATGGCGGCCTCCATTGGGCGCTGTTGCGCGAGGCACCAGCCGCGCTTTACCGGGTGCTGTGTGTGCCCGACGACGCGGACCCTGGGGCGGCGTGGCTCTACGTGGCCGGCAACGGGTTTGTGCTGCGCAGCCGCGACGGCGGAAAGCATTTCTTGGCCGGACGGCTCAGCCTGGATGGCGCGGCGCGGGCCCGCATCGGCGCGCTGGCCGCGGTGCAGCTCGCCAGCGGCGTGCGGTTGATTTTGGCCAGCACGACCCGGGGGCTGTATCAATCCTCCGATTGGGGCGCGACCTGGACGCTGAGCGGCCACGGCCTGCCCGCCACGGATGTGCGCGCCGTCGAGTTCCACGACGGCGGCATTTATGCGCTGACGGCGGAGGTAGGAACAGTCTATTTTTCGCGCGACGGCGCCGATTGGCAGCCCGTGCAGTTGGACCCTGCGTTGGAGGCGCGGCTGCGCGAGGCCCCGAGTCTGGGGCGGGCTCCAGCATCGGCGGTTGCGGCGGTAGCGGCAGCAGCGCGGCTGGGAGCGGGGAAAGACCGCAACTAGCGCGTCTCGCGCGGTCCCTGCGCATTCTTTTGCAGGCAGCCAGGGTTCCCATTTAGGCTTCCGCATTCCCCATTTGGGCTTTGCAAGGGCCATTGCGGCACGCCTGGGTTCGGCCGGCGAGGCCAGCGGCGTCCCCTAAAGACAGTGTATGCCTAAGCCTGCAGAATAAGCCGAGCCCTGAGGCACTTTGGTGCAGCGGCTGCAAGAGGCAAGGCATGTCCGCCACACCGCACATCATTGTCGCCGACGATCAAGCCGCAATCAGGGATATCTGCACCAGCGTGGCTGAGCAGCTGGGGTACCGTGCCACCGGGGTGGGCAGCGGGCGGGAGGCGCTGGCCAGTTGGGAACGGGATCCGGCCGATGTGCTGGTATGCGACGTGCGCCTGCCCGACATGGGCGGGGTCGAGCTGCTGAAGCGGCTGAAGCAGATGGCGCCGCAGGTGCCGGTTCTGCTGATGACCGCCTATGGGACGGTGGGGACGGCGGTCGAGGCGATGAAGCTGGGCGCATCCGACTACCTCACCAAGCCCTTCGAGCTGGAGGAGATGCGCTTGCTGCTGCAATCGTGCGTGCACCAGGCGCAACTCGATCGCGAAGCCCGCGATCTGCGCCTCACGGCTCGCGGGCCCTATGCGGCCGGGAGCCTGATCGGCGCGTCGCCGGCGATGCAGCGGGTGTTTCGGCTGATCGGGAAGGTCGCGCAGAGCCGCTACTCGGTGCTGATTCTTGGCGAGAGCGGCACCGGGAAAGAGGTCGTGGCGCGGGCGCTGCATTACACCGGCCCGGAGCGGGATCGTCCCTTCTTGCCGGTGGATTGCGGGGCTCTGGTGCCGACGCTGATCGAAAGCGAACTGTTCGGCTACGTCAAGGGCGCGTTCACGGGCGCCAACTGCAACCATGAGGGGCTGCTCGCAGTCGCAAACGGGGGCACGGTGTTCTTGGACGAAATTGGCGAGCTGCCCCTCGACTTGCAGGTAAAGCTGCTGCGCGCGATTCAAGAGAAGGAAGTTCGGCCGGTGGGGGGCACGCGGCGGGTGAAGATTGACGTGCGGATCGTGGCGGCTACGAACCGCGACCTGCAAGCGGCGGTGGCGAACGGGACCTTCCGCAAGGATCTGTTTTTCCGCCTGAACGTGATCAGCATCAAGATGCCGCCCTTGCGCGAGCGGCTGATGGACGTTCCTCTGCTGGTCGAGCATTTTCTCGAGCGCGCCGCGCCGCCGGGGACCTCGCCCCGGACCTTCAGCGACGAGGCCATGGCGCGGCTGCTGTGCTACGAATGGCCGGGCAATGTGCGGGAATTGGAAAACTGCATCGAGCACACCTTGGCGATGGCGCCGGGGCACCGGATGGAGGCGGCGGATTTGCCCAGCTACCTGCAGCAACTGCGGCCCAAGCCGGTGCAGTCGGTGGCGGCCGAGCCCAACTCCATCCGCGCCATCTCCGAGCTCGAGCGGGAAGCGATTCTCGATGCCTTGCAGCAGGTGAAAGGCGACAAGCTGCTGGCGGCCAAGCTCCTGGGCATCGGCAAAACGACGCTGTATCGCAAGCTGAAGGAATACGCCTTCGCCGCGCAAGCCGGCGGCGCGGGCCGGTAATTCACGCAAGCCATTCCCCCCGAGGGGTCAGAAACGAGGTTGGAATTAATGACCCATCCTGTCTTGCTGGTGAGCACGGATGTCGAGTTGGGCGAGCGCGTGCGGCGCGCCCTGCCTGCGGGCATTCCCTTGAACCTGGAGCTGGCGCCGGTGTACCGCTCTTCATCTGGGCGCAGTTGGCTGCTGGTGCTGGTGGATGCGCACGCGCCGCAGCCGATGACGCGCCCCGCGCCCGGACCCGACGATGCCCCGGTGCTGTGGCTGGGAGAGCGGCCGCGGATTGCCTCTCCGGAGGCCGGTCGCTGGCGGGCGCCGGGGCCGATCCTCGATTACTTGGATCGGGAGCAGCCGACTTCCAAGTTGGGCTTCGTCCTGCATCAGCACTTGGCGGCGGCATATCTGCGCCGCGTGCGTGCGCCCGCCGCCGAGGGCGCCGCGGGTGCGTCGCTATCGGCTGCGGAGCTGAAGGCGCAGATCAACAACGCGCTGGCAGGCATCTTGGGGAATGCGGAATTGGCCGCCGATCTCGCCCATGCTGCCGGACGGCGCTTGCCCCCGGTGCTGGAGCGGCGCTTGCGCTGCATTCTGGACTTGGCGATGCAGATGCGCGAGCTGCTGACCTCGGCCGCCGCGCTGCCCTCGTAAATCGCCCGGCCCGCGCCCGCGCCAACATTGTGCAGGTCGCCGCACACTATTGCGCTCGTTGGCGAAATGCAAGTCCAATGTTTGCCGTTCTTGGGGTTGGCATCGCAAATGCAGTGAAGTGCGGCGAAAGAGAGGCCTGATGACCTTGCGTCGCTTTGCTCTACAGCTTTCCCTATTGCTCTCGTTCTTCGCCCTGGTGGCGGTGGCCAGCCCCATCCAGTACGCCATAACTCTTACCAGCACCGGGGGCCAGACGGTCACCGGCACCATGACCTATGACATTGCCAGCCTGACGATGAGCCAATTCTACTTCGACATTAACGTCACAGATGAACTCGGCTTGGGCCAATCGACCCAGCCCGTGATTCTGGATAATTCGAATGCGATCTTCCAAGGAGCTGCCGGGTTGCCGCTGGACTTCACCTTCGACAATCAATTCAACCCCACACCGACTTACAGCCAGCTCACTTTCGTTTTCAGCAGCCTTCCCGGGAACTTGAGGAGCGGTTTCGGCCAGTTCTTCACCCAGGGCAACCCTGTCGCCGCCGGGGTGAACTTCACCAGCGGCACCGCGGTCGTGCTGACGCCCGAGCCCGCGACCTGGGCGCTGTGCGGCACCGGCCTGTTGCTGTTCGGCGGTCTGCTCTTCGCCGAGCGTCGGCGCGCATGCACCATGGCGTAGGCGCGCGGCGTCAGACGTTGGAACGGCTCGCGGGGGCCGCGCCGGTCAATCGGCGCGGCCCCCGTTTTTTTGAGCCCGCGCCCGCGCCAAGCCGCCGGCGGCGGCGGCCGTCGTAAAATGATGCCGTGACTGCTGATGCGCCGCCCACCGCTCCCGAACTTTCCTGGAATGCCGCATTGCTGGAGGTGCGCACCCAAATCGCCGACTACGAGCGCGAGGGAACCTCAACCCCCGGCAAGCTCAAGCGCGCCGCGCGGCTGCGCGCTTCACGGCTCGCGCTGCGCGATTTCGCTGCCGCCCACGCGGCCGCGGTGGCGCGGCTGAAGACGGCAATCAACGAAATCGAGCGCGCCGACAAGGACGACAATTGGCGGCGGGTGGGCGAGTTGGTGCAATCCACCCTGACCGAACTGGACGCGTTGATCGGCACCGGCCGCGACTGACGCCATGGCGGCAAGGGACCAAGTCGCGGCTTGGTTCCGGGAGGTCGTGCGCGAGCTTGATCCCGGGCAACGGCTTGCGGCGAAACTTGCCGACGGGGCAAGCCTGGCAGCGCATCGCGCGATTGCGGTGGTCGCGTTCGGGAAGGCTGCAGGCGCGATGGCCGCCGCGTGGGCGAAGTCGGCGGAGCGGCGAGGTGCCAATCCGCGCGCCACCCGGCTGCTGATCTCGGCCTCGGTGCCGCTTGCGGATCTGCAGGCGCGGTTCCCGGTCGGAGCGTTTGTTGGCGGACATCCGGAGCCCAACGCGGAAAGCTTGCGCGCGGGCGCGGCCATGCTGGCGGCAGCGCGCGCCCTGGGCCGGGGGCCGCGGCCTGCGCTTCTGGTCGCGCTGATATCTGGCGGTGGCTCGGCCATGGCTGAGGTCCCGCTGCAGGGAAGCTTGGAGGACCTGCGCGCCCGGAACCGTCGCCTCGTTGCCAGTGGAGCGCCGATCGGCGAGATGAACCTCATCCGCAAGCATCGCTCGGCCTTCAAGGGCGGCAGGTTGGCGGCGGCGGCGGGTGCGGGCGTCGAGCAGGAGAGTTGGATTCTGTCGGACGTCGCCGGCGACGACCCAAGCGCGGTGGCCTCGGGGCCTACGCTGCCAGATGGGAGCACGCGGGAAGCGTACGAAGCGGCGTGTGCGCGGTGGCTGCCCGGGGACGCGCCGGCTGCGGTCGCTGAGCCGCTGAAGCCGGGCGACCCGGCTTTCGCCCACGCGCGCTGGCAGGTGCTGGCGACGAATGCCGAGGCTTGCGCGGCGGTCGCGGCCCGGGCCCGCACGGCGGGATATGGCCCGGTGCTGGTGGATGCCGCCGTGAACGAGGCCGAGGTTGAGCATGCGGCCGGCTATCTGGCCGCGCGTTGGCGCACGCTGCACGCCCTCCACCCGCTGCCGGCGTTGATTGCGGGCGGCGAGGTGCGGGTGCGTCTGCCCCAGGCGCATGGCCGCGGCGGACGGAACACCTGGCTGGCGCTGGCGCTCGCCCTGGCGCTGGAGGGCGAGGAGTTCACGTTCCTTTCGGCGGGCACCGATGGGGTGGACGGCTCCAGCGACGCCGCGGGCGCAATCGTGGACGGCGGGACCGCGGCGCGCGTCCGCGCTGCCGGAATGGATCCCGCGGCGTGCTTGCGGGGCTTCGATCCCCATCCCGCGCTCGAGGCCGCGGGCGACCTTCTGCGCACCGGCCCCACCGGCAACAATCTGCGCGATCTGCGGATCCTCTTATGAATCCGGGCGCAGCCGCAGGGCCGACCAGGTGTCGTCCAGCGCCACGATCGCGACCGTGTGCCAGCCGTGGCTGGCCGCCGCCAGGCGTATGATGTCGCGGTTTACCCCAGCCTTGCGGCCCGAGGACTGCTTGGGGTAGGCGATCCAGACC
>DATNED010000074.1:0-2284 GCA_035553115.1 Terriglobales bacterium
CGTGGCCCAGACCGCGGAAGCCATGTTCCACGCCATGGATTTCGCCTTCCTTTACGATCCCGCCCGCAAGCTTCTCTCCCTCGGCTTCAACGCCGAACAGCACAGCCTTGATCCCATCTGCTACGACCTGCTCGCCTCCGAAGCGCGGCTGGCCAGTTTCGTCGCCATCGCCAAGGGCGATGTACCAAATGCGCATTGGTTTCGCCTCGGGCGCGCGTCGGTTCCCGTCGGCAGCCGCTCCACCCTCCTCTCCTGGTCGGGCTCGATGTTCGAGTACCTCATGCCCGAACTCGTCATGGCCCCGCCGGCCTCGAGTCTGCTGGGCGAGGCCTGCGCCAATGCCGTGCGCGCCCAGCGCGCCTATGGCGCCGAGCGCGGCGTTCCCTGGGGCATCTCCGAATCCGCCTACAACGTCCGCGATGTTCACCTCACCTATCAATACTCCAGCTTCGGCATTCCCGGCCTCGGCTTGAAGCGTGGCCTGGCCGGCGATCTGGTCGTCGCGCCCTACGCCACCGCGCTCGCATCGCAGTTCGTTCCCCGCGCCGCCGCCGCCAATTTTCACCGCCTCGACCGCGCCGGCGCGGCCGGTGCCTACGGCCATTACGAAGCCCTCGATTACACCCCCGGCCGCGTGCCTCCCGGCGAGACCGTCGCCGTCGTCCGCGCCTACTTCGCCCACCACCAGGGCATGACCTTGGCTGCGCTCGACAACCTGCTCCAGCACAACGCCTTGCGCGCGCGCTTCCACTCCCATCCTTTGGTGCAGGCCACCGAGCTGCTTCTGCAGGAACGCCCCTCCCGCACCGCGCCCGTGCGCCGGCCGCGCGCCCTCGATGACCCCGCCCTCGCCCATGTGCGCGCGCTGGAATTGCCCGAGCCGCGGCGCTTCTCCTCTCCCCACGACGCCGCTCCGCAAACCCACCTCCTCTCCAACGGCTCCTATTCGCTGCTGCTGACCGCTGCCGGCTCGGGCTGCAGCCGCTGGCGCGGCCTCGACCTCACCCGCTGGCGCGAGGACGCGACCTGCGATGCCTGGGGCAGCTTTGTCTATCTCCGCGACCTCCAGTCGGCCGAGGTCTGGTCCGCCGGGTATCAACCCTCCGGCGTCGAGCCCGCTTCCTACCAGGTTTCCTTCTTCGAAGAGCGGGCCGAGATCACCCGCCGCGACCGCGCCCTCACCACCACCATCGAAGCCGTGGTCTCGCCCGAAGACGACGTCGAGCTGCGCCGGATCTCCGTCACCAACCACGGCCTCGTCGCCCGCGTCATCGAGGTCACCTCCTACGCCGAAGTGGTGCTCGCCTCCGCCGCCGCCGACGCCGCCCATCCGGCCTTCTCCAGTCTTTTCGTGCAAACCGAATTCGTCCCCGCTGCCGAGGTGCTGCTCGCCACCCGCCGCCGCCGCAGCGAACTCGATCCCCAGGTCTGGCTCGCCCACCTCGCCATCTCCGACTGCGTCGCGGTGAGCGCATTGCAATTCGAAACCGATCGCGCCCGCTTCCTCGGCCGCGGCCGCGGTGCGCGCCGCCCGGACGCCATGCTGCCCGGACGCGCCCTCTCCAACACCGCCGGGCCCGTCCTCGATCCCTGCATCAGCCTCCGCCGCACCCTCCGGATTCCTCCCGGCGTCACCGCCTCGCTCGTATTCGCCACCCTCGCCGCCGAAAGCCGCGCCGCCGCCCTCGATCTCGCCGACAAATGCCGCGGCGCCGGCTACCTCGACCGCACCCTGGCGCTGGCCTGGACCCATGCCCAGGTGCAACTCCACCATCTCGGCATCGGAGCCCACGAAGCGCAGTTGTTCCAGCGCCTCGCCGGCGCCCTGATCTATGGCAATCCCCGCTTGCGTCCCGCCGCCGACCTCCTGCGCCGCGGCGCGGTCCAGCAGCCGGCGCTCTGGGCGCACGGCCTCTCCGGCGACCTGCCCATCGCGCTCGTCCGCATTGACGATGTCGAGGGCTGCGCCTTGGTCCGCCAGTTGCTGCGCGCCCACGCCTATTGGCGCTCCAAGCAGCTCGCCGTGGACCTGGTCATCCTGAACGAAAAAAACGTCTCCTATGACAACGGGCTGCAAGATGCGCTCGAGGCGCTGCTGCGCGATGGCCGCACTTGGCTGGCGCCCGAATCCGCCGGCCTCCACGGTCGTCTCCTGCTGCTGCAAGCCAGCCAGATTCCCCGCTCCGACGCCATGCTCTTCGACACCGTGGCCCGCGTCGTGCTGCTCGGCCGCAATGGCACCCTCACCCAGCAGCTCCTGCGCGCCGAGCGCCCCGTCGCGCCG
>DATNED010000075.1:0-3194 GCA_035553115.1 Terriglobales bacterium
ATTGCGCCAAAGGATCCGGCGCCTGGAGGGCAGCCGCCCTTTGGCGCGGTGGTGGCTGTGATCCTATGTGCGTAATTGGACAGTTTTCGTGTATTTACTCCATATAGCATGCGGCTTTACAGTACCCAGCGGGGCGCGACATCGAGGGCTCGATGAAGGCCGCATCCCACGGAGATCATAGGCATCCGAAAACGAGCGCATCGATGGCAAGCGCTTCACGAACACCGCCGGCTCGCCCGGCGTCCGAGGGCACGCTCTGGTTCGAGCCGATTTTCGCCCTGATCCCGCGCGCGGTGACGCAGGTCTCGCTAGAAACGGGCGGCATGCTCTACGGCCAGGGTCAACAATCCGATGGCGTGTACTTCGTCCAACGAGGGATCGTGCGCAGGTCGGTACGATCAAGGGCGGGCCGGGAAGCGACCGTCGCCGTAGTGACACCGGGAGGATTTTGCGGCGAGGGATGCTTGTCGGGGCAGCCGTTTCGGGTCAGCTCGGCAACCGCAACCAGCACAGCCGCCGCGGTCAAGGTAGAAACGGCAGTGCTGGCGAAGGCGCTCCACGACAGTCGCGAGCTTTCCGAAGCATTTCTGGCGCGTGTGCTGGCTCGCAGCATCGCCGTTGAGGAAGAGCTCTGCGGCGCCATTTTCACCGAACTTGAAACGAGGCGGGCGAGTGCCCGGTTGCAACTTTCGCGTTTCGGAGACGAGGCCGCGCCCGGCGAAGCCGCCCCCCTTTTAATGACCATCAGCCTGAAAGCACTGGCGGAGATGATCGGCGCCACCCCCTCCCGCGTCAGCTCCGTCCTGAGTCAGTTCCACAGCTTGGGTCTGGTCGACTATGACGGCAAGAGCCCCGACGGCGAGATCCGAGTGCACCCGCAGTTGCTCGCCGACGTTGTGCTGGGCAAATAACAGTGGGCGAAGCACGACGGCGAAGTTGGCGCGCAACAGTCCGGAAAACCGGGGACGGAACAGTCGGGGCGGCGTCTGACACCGATCAACTCAGCGACGAAATGGCTGGGCACGCCAGTTGCGAACATCGCGGCGGCAAGTATCATCGCGTCTGGAATGCTGGTAGCGCTCGGCGCAGAGCTGCTCTTGCCCAACCCGCAGATGGTCAGCGCCGTCCTTGGCGCGGCCATTGCGGGGGCAAGCATTCCGCTTCTGCTCTCGCTTTTCCAGCATGTCTTAAAAGGAAACTTCAGCGTCGATATCCTTGCCCTGCTGTCGATCGGGACGTCAATTATTCTTGGCCAATACTGGGTCGCCGCTATTGTCGTCCTCATGCTGTCGGGCGGTCAGGTGCTCAAAGCGTACGCAGCCAGGCGGGCTTCGTCGGTTCTGAGTGCGCTGGCGAAGAGGATGCCGCTGTCCGCCCGTCGGGCCGGAGAGCTGGATTCCAATGTCCCGATTGATGAGGTCGCCATCGGCGACCAACTCCTGATCTATCCTCATGAAATTTGTCCAGTGGACGGCTTGGTGGTCGCCGGGCAAGGCAGCATGGACGAGTCGTACCTTACGGGAGAGCCGTTTCTTATCGCCAAAGCTCCGGGCGCGACGGTCTTGTCGGGAGCGATCATTGGTTGGCGCGGGCCCGAGCGCGGCTACCCGGCCACGGCTGTGACTGCGCCGGGCCGGTACGCCGCGCGTCCCGCTTATGCGGCCGCACCGCTGGAGAAGCGCGGGCGGCCTGCTCGCGCCGGTTTGGGGGCCCATGGCCCCAAACCGGCGCTGCGCTTCGCCGCGGCCGCGCCTGCTTTGATTCCCGGGGGCGGGCCGCCGTTCCGAATTTCGCAGCCCTTCGCGCCGATTTTGCCCACAGGGCAACGCGGCGCGACCCCCGCGTACGGCAATGCCGCGTTGACGATTCAAGCCACCAAGAAGGCAAGCGACTCGCGCTACGCGAAGATCGTCGAGGGGCTCCACGCGTCGGAGGAGAATCGCCCGCAAATTCGAAGACTGGGAGACCGGCTCGGGACCGGCACGTCCCCCGTTGTTGGCGTAGAGCCCACTCAGAATGCGGAATGAATTGGCGGAAATCGCCTAAATTCTGGCGGAGAGGGGGGGATTCGAACCCCCGGTACAGCTTTTGACCGTACAACGGTTTAGCAAACCGCCGCCTTAAGCCACTCGGCCACCTCTCCGAACTCTAGCTAACTTGCTGATCCTGCTGCTTTTAAGTTGGCTTTAGCAGCTCCGGATCGCCCTGCGGCTTTTCGCCCGGTGTCAGTTCTGGTGCCAGTTGGATTTGCGCTATCCCAAGCCGCCAGCTTCTCCACCGCGCCGAGCTTGTGCCCCGGCGCGAGGTGCGCGTAGCGGCAGGTCATGCGAATGTCCTTGTGGCCCATCAATTCCTGCACCGTCCGCAGATCGACTCCTATCATAACAAGCCGGCTGGCAAAAGTGTGGCGCAAGCAGTGCCAGGTGAAGTTCGGGAGCTTCGCCGCCTTCACCGCGGTCTCAAACCAGCGCCGCGGAATCAGCATCCGCTCGCCCTTCTCGTTCACCATCGCCCATTCGGAATCAGCGCTGCGGGCGTTGAGGCGCTCAAAGGCTGCCCGGGCGGCCGTGTTCAACGGGACGCTGCGCGCCTCGCCATACTTGCTCGGCGGCACCGTCAGGACGCTGTTCCTCAGGTCCACGGCATCGCGCCGAAGTCCATACTGCTCGCTGAGGCGCATTCCAGTCTGCAGGGCGATCTCGAACTCGGGCAGGTGCTCGGCCGGGATTGCCTTGCGCAGGCGCTTCTCCTCGTTGAGTGAGAACTGGTCGAGGTAGCGGATGCGGATGTTGTTCTCGCGGCGCGCCCGTACCAGGCGGGCAGGGTTCTTGTCCACCTTGCCGTTGTTCACCCCCAGCCGGTAGATCAACGACAGGGTGTTCCGGTACCGGTTGACCGTCGCCGGGCTCCAGGAGCGCTCCTCGGCGGCCTTGGATAGGTGTCTTTCGATCTCCTCCGGCGTCACGGATTCGGCGGTACGCTGCCCGAACCACTTCTTCAGGACGGCGATTCGGCTCTCGTCGTCGCTGTGGCTGCGATTGTGGGCCTTCGAGTAGGCGATGGCGGCGTCCGCCAGCTCATTGAACATCGGCGCCGGCGCGCGGAGGCGCTCGGGGAATTTGCGGCCTTCGAGTGCGGCTCCCTTGCGCTTGTGGTACAGCTTCTGCGCATTGGCCTTGGTGCCGGCCTTTTCG
>DATNED010000076.1:0-13223 GCA_035553115.1 Terriglobales bacterium
GCTCCAAATGACGCTGCCGCAATTCGAAGATCAGATGCGGCAGCAGCTCATGACCAGCAAGATCGTAAATCTGGTCACCGATCCGGTGCGCGTGAACCCGGCCGAAGTTCGCCAGCAGTTCGAGAAGGACAACGAAAAAGCGGTCCTTGAATACGTCGTCTTCAAGCCCAGCGACCTCGAAAGCCAAATCCAGGTGACCCCGGCCGCGCTCGACGCCTACTACAAGCAGCACCAAGCGACCTACAATTCCCCCGAAAAACGCAAAATCGAAGTGTTGCTCGCGAGCGAGCCGCAAATCGCCGCCCAGATTCCGGTCACTGAAGCTGCCGTCAGCCAGTATTACCGGCAAAACTTGGAGACCTATTCGCACCCCGAACGGGTGAAGGTTTCCCACATCCTGCTCAAATTCCCGAGCACCAATCCCACCGCGGCCGAGATCGCGTCTACCAAGACCCGGGCTGAAGATGTCCTCAAGCAGGTGCAGGCCAAGGGTGCTGATTTTGCCGCCCTCGCCAAGAAATACTCGCAAGACGACGCCTCCGCCAGCCAAGGCGGCGAGCTGGGTTTCGTCCAGCGCAACCAAACTGTCGCCAACTTCGAAAAGGAGGCGTTCAGCCTCCCCGTCGGCCAGACCAGCGGCTTGGTGCAGACCGAATACGGCTTCCACATCATCAAAGTCGAGGCCCATGAAGCCGCCCACGTGCAGTCGATTGCGGAAGTCCACGATCAAATCGTGACCACGCTGCAGAAGGATCAGGCGGTGGACCGCGCTCAGAACTTGATGAATCAAGCGGCGGCCTTGGCCCAGACCACGCCGTTGCCGCAGGTCGCGCAGCAGCTCAACCTGCAGTACTTCGCCACCCAGCCGCTGGCCAAGACCGATCCCGTGGCTGGCATCGGCGTGAATCCTGATTTTGCCTCCGCGGTTTTCTCCACCAACGCCGGCGCAGTCACCCCGCCGGTGCAAGTCGCGCAAGGCTTTGCCCTTGCCAAAGTGGATTCCATTGTTCCCCCTGGGCCGCAGCCCCTCAATGCGGTCCAAGATGCGGTCACCGCCGACTTCAAGCAGGAGCAGGCCAAGCAGCTTGCCCTCAGCCGCGCGCAAGCGCTCGAGGCGGCGGCCAAGAAATCGGGCTTCAAGGCCGCCGCCGCCAGCCTGCACCTCTCGCCCAAGACCAGCCCTCCCTTGAATCGCAGCGGTTCGCTTCCCGACGCCGGCGCAATTTCGAGCTTTGCCGATGCGCTCTTCGCCCTCCAGCCGGGCGGCGTGGGCCCGGTGACAGCGACCGGCGACAGCGAGCTGGTGTATTCGCTGGTTTCCCTGCAGCAGCCCACCGATGCCGATTTCGCCGCCCAGCAGGCCAGCATCAGCGACAGCCTGCTGAAGCAGAAGCGCAATGACGTCTTCAATGCCTATCAAGACGCGCTGATCAGCCGCCTTACTAAGGCCGGCAAGGTCAAGATCTACCAGGACGCCTACCAGCGCGTTTTGGGCTTGGCGGCGCCCTCCACGCCGGGAACACCCACTCCTCCCCCTCCGGCTCCGCTCGGCTTGGGATAGGAAGCATGAACGCAGGGCAAGGCAAGGTCCCAGTCGGGGTCCTTGGCGCTACTGGTGTCGTAGGGCAACGGTTCCTGTCGCTGCTGGACCAGCATCCCTGGTTCGAGCCCGTCTGGCTCGCCGCCTCCGACCGCTCTGCGGGCAAGACCTACGCTGAGGCCACGCGCTGGCGGTTGCCGCAACCGATGCCGGGGCGCTTCGCCACGCTGCCGGTTTCCGAGGCAACGCCCGATGGCTGCCCCGCGCGCGTCATCTTCGCGGCTCTGGACGCCGTTGCTGCCCGCCAACTGGAGCCTGCGTTCGCCGACGCCGGCCACATCGTGGTATCCAACTCGAGCGCGTTGCGCATGCAGGCCGATGTTCCGCTGCTCGTTCCTGAGGTCAACCCCGAGCATCTCGGCCTGATCACGCGTCAGCCCAGCTTCGCCCGCGGGGGATACGCCGTAACCAACCCCAACTGTTCCGCCGCGGGACTGGTCATGGCGCTGGCGCCGCTCGAGCGCGCCTTCGGCATCGAGAGCGTATTCGTTGTCACCATGCAGGCCGTGTCGGGCGCGGGCTATCCGGGGGTCGCCTCGCTCGATATTCTGGGCAACGTCGTTCCGCACATTGGCGGCGAAGAGGAAAAACTCGAAGTCGAAGCCCAAAAGATCCTCGGCCGCCTCGGCCCCGACGGCATCGCGCCCGCGCGCTTCGCGGTCTCAGCCCACTGCAATCGGGTGGCCGTCGTGGATGGCCATCTCGAATCGGTTTCGGTCAAGCTTCGCGCTCGCGCCACTCTCGAGGACGTTGCCGAGGCGCTGCGCACCTTCCGTGGCCGCCCTCAGGATCTTGGACTTCCGACGGCACCGGCCGCGCCCGTGTTGGTGACCTCGGCTCCCGACCGCCCGCAGCCGCGTTTCGACGTGGACGCGGGCAACGGCATGTCGGCGGTTGTCGGTCGTCTGCGCCCGTGTAATCTGCTCGATTTCAAGTTCACCGTGCTCTCGCATAACACCCTGCGCGGAGCCGCTGGAGCAGCGCTGCTCAATGCCGAGCTGCTCAAGGCTGAGGGCCGCCTTTAGACCATGCCCGCGCTGGCCCCGGTGATTATGAAGTTCGGCGGCACCTCGGTCGAAGATGCCGCCGCGTTTCAACGCATGGCCGCCATCGCGGCAGATCGCGCGCCGGAGCATCCCGTGGTCGTAGTTTCGGCCATGGCCAAGGTCACGGACTGTCTCGTCGAGCTCTCGCGCATGGCGCTGGACAACGCCCTCGCCCCAGCCGATTCGGTGATTTCAGATTTGCGCCGGCGGCACCTGGAGACACTCCAGTCCCTGGGCGGCGACGCCGATTCCGCCGCAGCCCTCAACAAGCTCTTCGCCGAGCTGGCCGAGCTGATGCGCGGAGTCGCTGCCGTGGGCGAGCTCACCGATCGCACTCGCGATGCGGTGCTCTCGTTCGGTGAGCGCCTTTCTCCCTGGCTGGCGCGGGTGGCGCTGGCACGCGCCGGCTTGCGCCCCCAAATCTTGGATGCCCGCCAGATTCTGGTCACCGACGATCAGCACACCCACGCCCAGCCGCTGTATCCAGAGTCGCAGCGCCAAGCCGAAGAACGCCTCGCCCCCGCGCTCGAAGCCGGCAGCGTCCCGGTGCTCGGCGGGTTCATCGCGGCGTCCCGCCAGGGCGTCCCCACCACCCTCGGCCGCGGCGGGTCGGATTTCTCCGCGGCCATTCTCGGAGCACTCTTGGGCGCGCGCCGCATCGAGATTTGGACCGATGTGGATGGCATGCTCACCGCCGACCCGCGCGTCTGCTCAGGCGCGCGCCGCATCAAAGCCATCTCATTCTTGGAGGCCGCTGAGCTCGCCTACTTCGGCGCAAAAGTCCTCCACCCCGCCACCCTGCTGCCCGCGATGCATGCCAGCATCCCAGTCTGGGTGCTCAATTCGCGCTCCTGGCAGCCGGGACCGCCCGACGGCGCCCGCACCGGCACTTCGATTACCGCGCGTCCGCCGCGCACCCTTAGTCCCTTCAAGTGCATCTCCTGCAAGCGGCGGATCGCAGTCGTGGACGTGGTTTCGACCCGCATGCTGCAAGCCCATGGCTTCCTCAAGGCCATTTGGGATGTCTTCGCCTTCCACCGCTGCCCCGTCGACATGGTTTCAACCTCCGAGGTGAGCGTTTCGCTCACCATCTCCGATACCAGCGCCCTGCCGGACATCGCCGATGATTTGGCCCGATTTGCCGACGTTCGCTACGAGGGCCGAAAGGCCATCCTCTGCCTCGTCGGCGAAAGCCTGCGCTCCAGCCCTGGTCTTGCCGGCCAGGTCTTTGCCTCGCTCGACGGCATCAACGTGCGCATGATTTCGCAGGGCGCGTCGGAAATCAACATCGGCATGGTGCTCGACGATGACGATGTGCCCCGCGCCATGCAGCTCCTGCACCAGCGTTTTTTCACCGATCTCGACCCTGCGGTATTTGCTTGAAATTGCGCTAGAGTAGGGGACATGCCGATCTCGCCTGACCTGCTGGAAATCCTGGTTTGCCCCGACGATCACGCTCCGGTGCGGATGCTCGGCGACGAGACCGGCTTGCAGTGCGACCGCTGCCGCAGGATTTACCCTATCCGCGACGGAATCCCGGTGATGTTGATTGAAGAGGCCAGCCGCCCCGCCAATAAGTGAGACTCTGCCGGGCTTGCCGCCCGGTTCCGGCGTGGCGCTGCTTCGTTTGCGAAGCCTGGGCGACATCGTCCTGATGACCCCGGGGGCAGCCGCCCTGAAGGTTTGGCGTCAGGACCTGCGCTTCGCCGCGGTGATCGAGGCGCGCTTTGCCGCCGCGCTCGCGGGCAACCCCGATTTTGCGGAAATCATCGCGATCGAGCCCGGCCCTGCCGGTCGTTGGACGACGTTGCGGGCCTTGCGCAGGTTCCGGCCGGCGCTCGTTGCCGGACTCCACGGTGGCTCCTCTGCTGCGCTATTCGCACGGGCCTCGGGCGCGCGTTGGCGGGCAAATTTTCTCGGACTGCGCAATGGCTGGGCCTACAACCGGCACGCGCCGCCGAAGCCGCCGCCGCCGGGCAGGGCTCGGCTGCACACCGTGGAACATGTCGCCTCGTTGTTTGAGGCACTGGGCCTTCCCCAGGGTCCACTCGGGCCATTGCGAGTTTTTCCCAATGCCGCCGCGCGTGCACGGTTGCGCCAGCGCCTGTCCGAGCGTGGGATCACCGGCAGGTTTGCATTCCTGAACACGGAGGCTCGCGAGCTGGCCATGCGCTGGCCCCTTGATCGCTATGGCGAGTTGGCGGCATGGCTCCGCCGCGAGCGCGGCCTGGCCAGCGTGCAGGCCAGCGCCGGCCCCGGGCGGGCTGCCAACGGAGCCGTCCTGCTCACCGGCACGACCGTCGAAGATCTTATCGCGCTGATCGCCGAAGCGGACCTCCTCGTCGGCAGCGACGGTGGCCCCGTCCATCTTGCCGCTGCGCTCGGCAAACCGATGTTCGTGCTCTATGCGACCACCGACCTCGAGGTTTGGCACCCTTGGCAAGCCCGCGCGCGCTGGCTTCAAGTCGAGCACCTCAGCGCCGTGGGTTCGGGCGAGGTGATCTCCGAACTTGCTGCGCTGATGTCCAATCAATAAGAGCCCGAACCCTACTTCGGAACTGAATCGGCGACGAATTTCACTAGGTCGGCGTGGTATTGCGCCGCCGCCTTGGCATCAATGTAGACCATGTGGCCCGACTCGTAGTGCCCCGTCTCGATGTTGTGCGCGCGGATCTCGGGCGACACCTTGAGATGCGCGATCGTCCACTCCACCGGATAGAACGGACAGGCGAAATCGTAGTACCCCATGCCTACAAACAGGTGCATGTGCGGATTCTTCGCGAATCCGTCCTCGAGGTTGACGACGGTATTGTACTGCCCCGACCACTGCGGGTTGTTGCCGCTGACGTAGTAGAGGCCGTTGTCGTCAAAGTTCAGATCATGGTGCAGGTATTGCTCGAACGCCGACAGGAAGCTGTCCTCGATGTTGGCATTGCTGAAATCAAAGGCGGTGTTCGTGGCGCCGGCATCCTGCTGGTACCCGGCAAACCGGGAGTCGAGTCGCGAGGTCATCAGGTGCTGATCGCGCAGCAGCTCGGTCGAGAACGGACCGAGCGGAATGCGCAGGTCGTTGGCCTCAAGGAAATCCGGCGAAAGCCCGGTAAGCCGGGCCATGTCGGCGATCACCTTGGCGTGCTGGGCGGGGGTCTGGCGATTGCCGTCAAAAAGCGCCTCCAGGTACTCGCCCGAGGCGAACTGGCGCGCGCGGTCGGCCATCTCCGCCGGCGTGAGCTTCTCCAGGTCGGCCGCCAGCTTCTTGTGGAAATACGACGTCATGATCTCGGTCGGCAGCGTCGTCAATTGGCGCTGCTCGCCTGCGCCGGCATCGGAATCAATCACCGCCGAGAGCAGCATCACGCCGTTGATCGGGACATCGTGATCGGTGAGGTAGCCCGAAAGTCCGGCTGCTCGCGTCGTCCCGTAGCTCTCGCCGCCGACAAAGCGGGGCGAGCCCCAGCGATGGTACATGCCGAGAAAACTGCGAATGAACTCGCCGAACGCAGCGATGTCGTTGTCCACGCCGCCAAAGGCCGGTCCGTAGCGCGGGTTCGTCGGCCTGGAAAAGCCCGTGCCCATGGCGTCAATGAAGACCAGGTCTCCGGTATCGAGCAAGCTGTTGGGGTTGTCCACCCAGGTGTAGGGCGGCGGCGGCGCCATGCCGTCCGGGTTGAGTTTCACCATCTTCGGGCCGAACGCCCCCATGTGCAGCCAAATCGTTGCCGCTCCGGGGCCGCCGTTGAAGAGGAACCAAACCGGCCGCTTGGTCTCGTCCGTCACGCCATCCTTCGAGTAGTAGACGTAGAACAGATTCCCTTCCGTCACCAGCGTGGTCGCGTTGTGGATGGGCATGAACCCCACGTGCGCTGTGTAGTTGATGGTCTGGCCGTGAAGCGTGATCTGGTGCTGCGTCTCGATCGGCGGGCCATCCTTGATCGGCACCGTGTCGGCAAGGCTGTAGTTGTAGCGGTAGAAATCGTTTTGCGCGCCGCCGCGTTGCGCCGCGGCGGAGAGGGCGAAGGCCAGAGTCAGCGCCAGAACTGGAAGTGTGCGTTGAATTTTCATGGCTTCTCCTATTGCGCCGCCTTCTGAATGAATTTGCTGAGATCGGCATGCAGCGCCGTCAGCGCCGCCCCGTCGGTGTAGGCCATCGCGCCTGCAGAGAAGAACGCCGTCGTGATGTTGCGCGCAATCGTCGCCTCCGGCGCTTGCAGATGGGCCAGCGTGAACTCGGCAGCGTAAAAAGGCGAATTCAGATCGAAATAATCGAAGCCCAGGAATACCTGGAGCTTCGGGTCCCGTTCAAACGCGTTCGCCAGGCTGAGATCGTCGCTGACCGCGGCGGTCCAGGGGCTGGTCCCGCCCTGCCGCAAATAGTAGATGCCCGGATTCGAGAACTTCAGATCCTGCCGCAAATACTGCTCGTAGCCGCTGAGGAACCCGTTCGCCATGAGCTCCTCGTGGACATCCGCGGCAGGGCCGGCCGCCGCTGCACCGAAGCCTCCGCGACCGCCACGCCCTCCGCCGCCCGGCCGCAGGTAGGTCGAGAAGCGGGTGTCGGAAGGCGTCAGTTCCTCGTGCTGCTCGCGCAGCAGCTCGGCGTCGTACCGCTCCTTTGGGACGCGCAGATCGTTGTTCGCGAGGAACGATTGCGAAAGCCCAGTCAGGCGCGCCATGTCGGCCAGCACCTTGCTGCGCTCCGCTTCGGTTATGCGGTCGCCCTTATAGAGCGCGTGCAGGTATTCGCGTGAGGCGAATTGCCGCGCCCGGTCCGCCATCTGCGCGGCCGTAAGCGATTGCAGCTCGCCGGCCAGCTGCTTGTGGTACCACGAGGTCATGATCTCGCTCGGCAGCAGCGTCATGTACTCCTCGTCCCCCGCAGTGGCGTCGCTGGCCGGCGCGGTTGAGAGGATCGCGACCCCGTTCACCGGCAGTTGATGCAAGGCAAGGTAGCTCGCCAGGTTGGCCACGCGCCCGGTGCCGAAATCCTCGCCGATCAGAAAGCGGGGCGAATTCCAGCGGTCGTATTGCCCGAGAAAGCTGCGCACGAACTCGCCGAGCGAAGCTGCGTCGTACAGCGGCGAAGCAAACTTGGCGTTCAGCGCTGGGCTCTCCGCCCGGCTGAAGCCGGTGCCGACCGGGTCCACGAATACAAGGTCGGCGTCCGCGAGCAGCGTCTGCGGGTTGTCGCTCCAGCGATAGGGAGGCAGTCCCGCGCTCCCGTCGCTCGCCAAGTCGAGATGCTTGGGGCCAAAGCCACCCAATTCGAGCCAACTGGCCGAGGCGCCTGGGGCGCCGCCGAATAAAAACGCCAGCGGCCGGGCCCCTGCGCCGCTGCGGGCGTAGTAGGTGTAGAACAGATGCGCTTCCGGCTCGCCGGAAGTCGCGTTGTTGATCGGCATGTATCCGACGCGCACGGTATAGGCCAGCGGCTGCCCTGCCACGGTGATCTGCTGTTGGCTCTCGGCCGGCGATCCGCTGCGCAGCGGTGCGAACTCGCCTGCGCCAGCGGAGAAATCATAGAGATCGTTGGGCCCGGCCGGTGCGCCTCCGCCCCCGCGTCCACGGCCCGCAGCCGGAGCCGCTGCCGCCGGCGGCGGCACCGCCGCCTGTGCCGGCGCGGCTGCAGGGGCCGTTTCGGCCCCGCGGGCGCCTCGGCCGTTGCCTCGTCCCCGCGCGCCCTGCGCGCCCTGCGCCCACGCGCCGACGCAAAGGCTCAGCGCAAAGAGAACCGCTCCTTGCCCGATCCGACCCGTTTCCATGTTTTATTGCCCCCGTAGAAGAATGCGAACCGCGGGGACGATAGTACGCCAAATCCGTGTCGCCGCATAATGCGGATCACGTCATTCGCTTTAATGCTTCCAGCCGCCGGGCGGCGGTTGATGCCGATCGCGCTGGTTCATGTATACCTCGAACTTCTTCTGCATCTGCTTTCGCCGCCAGCGCTCGTAGCCTTGGGCCAGGCCGAACCGCGGCATCTTCATGCGCAAGTACAAGAAGGCGAACAGCATGCCGCCCAAGTGGGCGAAATGGGCTATTCCATCCGCGCCCGCGCCGCGCAGGGTGAAAAGGAACTCGAGCGCGCCATACCCCAGCACCAGCCACTTGGCCTTGATTGCCACCGGGGGCAGCAGCAGGAACACCTCGCGCTCGGGAAACAGCAGGCCCACCGCCAGCAAAATTCCGTAAACCGAGGCTGAAGCGCCGATGGTGTAGTTGAACGCGCTCGGCTGTGTCGCCAAATGCCAAAGCACGTCAATGATCGCGCCGCCGATGCCGCTGACGAAATAAAGCTGATATAAGCGCGTGCTGCCCAGCTCCTCTTCCACCCAAACTCCGAACATCCAAAGCGCGAACATGTTCCAGAACAAATGGCTGAGGCTGGCGTGCAGAAACAGGTAGCTGGCCAGTCGCCAGACTTGCCCATGGGCCACCGCCGAAGGGAACAGCGCGAACGCGCCTGTGAGCCAAGCGTTGAGGGCATCGCTGGCGTACTGCAGCACGAACACCGCCGCGGTGGCGATGATCAGCACTTTCACTGCGCGCGTGAATCCTGGAACGCTGAACGTGTACGAGGGCGGAGGGGAGTTGTAGCGGGGAGCCATGCCCATGCCGTGCTCCTCCAATTATAGAAGGGACATAAAATCAAAGCATGGACGACCGCTACTCCCGCCAAATCCTGTTCGCGCCCCTGGGTGCGGCAGGGCAAGAACGATTGGCGGCCGCCCGAGTGACGATCGTCGGCTGCGGCGCGCTCGGTACGGCCCAGGCCGACCTGCTGGCCCGCGCCGGCGTCGGCCGCCTGCATTTGGTGGACCGCGACTGCGTCGAGGCCAGCAACCTGCAGCGCCAAGCCCTGTTTGACGAGGAGGACGCGCGCCTGGCCGCCCCCAAAGCCCGTGCGGCCCAAGCGCGGCTGCGCAAGGTCAATGGCGCCATTCAAGTCGAGGCCGCCGTTGCCGATCTCACCCCGGCCAACGCCGAGGAATTGTTGGCCGGCAGCGATGTCGTGCTCGACGGCACCGACAACTTTGAAACCCGTTATCTGCTCAATGATTGGGCCCTCGCCCGCGGCGTGCCGTGGGTTTATGGCGCCGCCGTCGCCTCCCGCGGCATGACCTTCACCATCCTGCCCGGCGAGACGGCTTGCCTGAATTGCATTTTTCCCGACCACGGCGAGGAGCGCGCCGCGCCGCATGAGACCTGCGACACCGCGGGCGTGTTGGCCTGGACCGTCTCGCTGGTCGCCGCGCTTCAGGTCTCCGAGGCCGTCAAACTCTTGGTCGGTGCGCGGGCCTCTTTGCGCCGCGGCCTGTGGAGCGCCGACCTCTGGCGCAATCAATTCCGGGAACTCGCAGCTCCCGCGCCCGATCCGGAGTGTCGCGCCTGCCGGCGGAGGGAGTTTGTCCACCTCGAGGGCGAGGGGCGCGCGGCGGTCACGCTCTGCGGCCGCAATGCGGTGCAAATCCACGAGCACCGCCGCGCGCTTGAATTGGCGGCTCTGGCCGAGCGCCTGCGCCCGCATGGCGAGGTGCGCGCCAATGATTTTGCGCTGCGCTTCTTGCCTTCACCTGCCGCGCACGCCAGCGACGCCCTCGAGATGATGATCTTCCCCGACGGCCGCGCCCTGATCAAGGGCACCACCGATGCCGGCCTGGCGCGCTCGCTCTATGCACGCTACATCGGGGCTTAGAGAAGTGGTCTCAAAAAGCCGCAGGCTGGCACTCCGGTCCTGCGCCGTGGGGCTTTTCCTGGTGTCAAAGCCGCATGCGAGACGGTCGGGAAAGGCCGGTTCGCCATTTTTGAGACCACTTCTAGACTTCCACCATCGGCGCCATCGTGCCGGCGCTGCCCAGTGCTAGCTGGTTGAGCACGTAGGGCAGAATGCCGCCGTCGCGGTAATAGGCCAGCTCCATTGGGGTGTCGAGGCGCGCCACGGTTGGGATTTCGAGCAGCTTGCCGTCGCTCGAAGTCGCTGCCACCATCAGTTCCCCGCCCGGCTTGAGCTGATCGAGTCCGGCGATCGCGTAATTCTCCTCGCCCGTCAGGCCCAGCGTTTCCGCCGTCTGGCCGGCTTGAAATTGCAGCGGCAGGATCCCCATCCCGATCAAATTGCTGCGGTGGATGCGCTCGAAGCTCACCGCAATCACCGCCCGCACGCCCAGCAGCCGCGGCCCCTTCGCCGCCCAATCGCGGCTCGACCCCGCGCCGTACTCCGCCCCTGCGATCACCAGGCAGGGCACCCCTTCGCGCTGATACCGCTCGCTGGCGGCGAAAATCGTCATCGCCTCGCCGCTCGGCACATGCCGCGTGAATCCGCCCTCGGTGCCCGGTGCCAGCTTGTTCCGCAGCCGCACGTTGGCAAACGTGCCGCGCACCATCACTTCATGGTTGCCGCGGCGTGCGCCATAGGAGTTGAAGTCGGCGGGCTTGACCCCGTGCGCGATCAGGTATTCCCCCGCCGGCGATTTGGCGCCGATGCTGCCCGCGGGCGAAATATGGTCCGTGGTCACGCTGTCACCCAGCAGCGCCAGCACGCGCGCGCCCCGGATCGCCTCCGGCGCCTTGGCCGAACCTTCGAAGAAGGGCGGTTTTTTGATATAGGTCGAGTCCGCGTCCCAGGCATAGGCGTCGCCGCCTGTCACCGGCAGCCCTTTCCACCGCTCGTCGCCGGTGAAGACGTCGGCGTACTCGCGCGCGAACATCTCGGGTTCGACGCAGCGTTCCACTGTCGCAGCGACCTCTTCGTTCGTGGGCCAGATGTCGCGCAAAAACACGGGCTGGCCATCGCTTCCGGTGCCCAGCGGTTCGCGCGTGAGGTCGCGGTTCATATCTCCGGTAAGCGCATACGCCACCACCAGCGGCGGCGAAGCCAGGTAGTTGGCCCGCACCTGGGGATGAATGCGGCCCTCAAAATTGCGGTTCCCGCTCAGCACCGAAGCCGCCACCAAGCCGCGCTGCTGGATTTCGGCGGCGATCTCCTCCGGCAGCGGCCCGCTGTTGCCGATGCAGGTGGTGCAGCCGTAGCCGACGAGCTGGAAGCCAAGTTGGTTGAGATACGGGGTGAGCCCGGCGCGATCCAGGTAGTTGGTCACCACCTTCGAGCCCGGTGCCAAGCTCGTTTTCACCCACGGCTGGCTCTTCAGCCCGCGCTCGACCGCCTTCTTCGCCACCAAGCCCGCCGCCATCAGAACGCTCGGGTTCGAGGTATTGGTGCAGCTTGTGATCGCAGCGATCACCACCGAACCGTGATGCAGCTGATGCCCATTGCTGGAAGCTTGCGCCCCGCCCGCCGGCAGGAGGCCCGGCAGCGCCGCGGCAAAACCTTCTTTCGCCTTGCTCAGCGACACCCGGTCCTGGGGCCGCTTGGGCCCCGCAAGCGATGGCTCGACCTTGGCCAAATCGAAATCCAGCACATCGGTATAGCTCGAGGCGGAGGTGCCCGCCCCGAAGAGCCCCTGCTCCTTGGCATAGCGCTCGACCAGCGCCACCCGCGCCGGATCGCGGTGGGTGAAGCGCAAATAATGCAGCGTGGCGTCATCAATCGGCGCGATGGCGATGGTCGCGCCGTATTCCGGCGACATGTTGCCCAGCGTGGCCCGGTCGGCTACCGTGAGGTGGGCAACGCCTGCGCCAAAGAACTCTACGAATTTGCCCACCACGCCCTTCTTGCGCAGCGCCTCGGTGATGGTCAGCACCAAGTCGGTGGCGGTCGCTCCCGCAGGCAGTTTGTTGATCAGCCGCACGCCCAGCACCTCGGGAAGCAACATCGAAATTGGCTGCCCCAGCATGGCGGCCTCGGCCTCGATGCCGCCCACGCCCCAGCCCATCACTCCCAGGCCGTTGACCATGGGGGTGTGGCTGTCGGTGCCGACCAGGGTGTCGGGGAAGGCGAGCACGCGGTCGCCAACCCTGGCGCGGACGACGACGCGGGCCAGGTACTCGAGGTTGACCTGGTGGACGATGCCGGTGTCGGGCGGCACGACGCGGAAGTTGTCGAGCGCCGCCTGGCCCCAGCGCAGGAAGAGGTAGCGCCCGCGGTTGCGCTCCAGCTCGCGCTGGGCGTTAAAGGCGAAGGCGTTGGGCGTGGCGAAGCGATCCACCTGGACGGAGTGGTCAATGACCAGCTCGACCGGCTGCAGGGGGTTGATGACCGAGGGGTCGCCGCCGCGGGCGCGGACGGCATCACGCATGGCGGCGAGGTCGGCGATGGCGGGCACGCCGGTGAAATCCTGCAAGAGCACGCGCGCCGGGGTGAAGGCGATCTCACGCTGGCCGTTCTGCCGCGGATCCCAGTTGGCCAGCATTTGAATGTCGTCGGCGGTGACGAAGCGCCCATCCTCGAGCCGCAACAGGTTCTCGAGCAGGATCTTCATGGCGTAGGGCAGCCGCGACACCGGCCCCGCGCCGGTTTTTTTCCAGCACATCCAGACGGTAGACCTCGGGCCCTCCCGGCGTGAGCGCGGCACGGGCGCCAAAACTGTTCATGGTCGCCTCCCGCTTCTATATTAGCGTGGTGGCCAGACCCGGCCGGCTGGGCTGCGACGGCACCGTGGGCTGCTGCCCTCCCTCAGGGCATG
>DATNED010000077.1:0-32312 GCA_035553115.1 Terriglobales bacterium
GTGTACAGCAGCGCGCGGCCCTCCGCTGTGAGGTGCGGCGAGGGGAGCACATCGTAGAGCGGCGCGGCGGCGGCCGCGGGCGCGGGACCTGCCGCGACGGTGGCCGCGAAGATGCGCACGTTGGGATTGTCGGGCAGTGTCAGGCTCCTGGCGCCGGCGGGAATCGGCAGCTCATAGGCGAATAGGTACGAATAGCTGTAGGCGTCGTTCGTGCCGTCGGGAAGATGATGATGGCTGGCGAACCAAGCCAGCGGCGCGCGCTTGATGTAACCAGGGTTCAGGCCGGCATAGAGTTCATAGGTGTTGGTGCGACCGCCGCGTCCTGGCGAGGAATGCTTCGACCAGTCGCGGTAGTCCCACTGTCCGATGTAGCCGGTCCAATCCTGGATGTCGAGCGCGGTGGGCTGGCTGCCGACCGTGAACGTTGCCTTTTGGTCGCCCAGCGCCGAGGCCAACAGATAGAGCCGGGTGAAACGCCCCGCCGGCAGTGCGATTGTCTGGCCACGCGCGGTCACCGCGTCGGTGCCCGTGGCGTCGCCAAGATGAAATTGAATGCCGCCGAAGTGGACCGTGCCCGGCAGCATCTCCGCGGGATAGCTGGATCCCTTGCCGTCAAATCCGGTCGAAGACGGCGTGTGGTCCGCGGTGGCGGCGGCGAGGTCGTAGCTGAGCGCGACCGGCTCCGAGCTTGGGGCAACGGTGGCGGCGGCCAGCGGCGCCAGCTTGACCTCGAGCGAGCGCGGCTCGTACGCGGTGAAGGAGGCCACCACCTCGCCGTTGACGACGCGGGCGGGTTGGTCGGCCTTGATGGGCTGCTCCTGCCCGTTGACCTCGCGCACGCCCAGCGCGCGAGACGCGAAACCGATGTGGACATCGGGCTCGGCCTGGCCATCGAGTTCCACCAGGCGAACCACAACGGCATCGCTGGCTTCGGCCTTCTTCATTGCCAGCGCGCGGATGCGGGGGTTGTCCAGATGCAGCAACGACAGCGAGCGGCCGAGCGTGCCCGCATGCTTCGGGGCGGTGAAGGCAATCAGCGGCACGTTAAGCCGGTACGCCTGCCACTCGGTGTTCTCCTGACGCCAGTCTCCGTCGTGGCCGGCCAGCCCGAAGGCGATATCGTGATGGCCCCAATCCTGCGTGGCCTGATCACTGTAGTTGCGATTGTGGAGACCGGGGGTGTAGAGCAGGGTCAGGCGAATGGCGTGGTCGTTCGGTTTGTCGCTGGCATTCTTCACATCGGTGAGGACGGTCGCTCCAAAGGCTTGGCTGGCGTCGGTCAAATCCACCCACTGGTGCGAAGCCACTTCGAATTGGCGGTCGTTGTCGTTGGGTCGCTGGATGGTGCCAATGTCCCAGTTGTAGGTGGCAACCGGATCGGCGGCGGTGAGCGGGAAAACCGCCATCAGGGCCGATCCGCCAGTCTTCCAATCCACATGGGCGCCGAACTCGACCCGGTCGCCGGCGCTTCCCGCGGCCAAACTCACGGTCTGGACAAAGTGCGAGCCCTCGGCATCGCGAACAATTTGCAACGTAACGCGCGCCGGCCCGTTCTCGAGAATCGAAATCTGCGCCGGTCCGGAGACGTAAGCTCGCGGCGGAGCCTTCTGATCGTTCCAGTCCATGTTCCAGGCCGGCCACACCGATGGCGCTTCGCTCTGGAACGACAGCCGCATGGGCGCGGCCAGCAGCTCTTTGCCGACGTGCTTGTCAAAAATGCTGGCGACATCCCCGTCGTCGTTGAGGGTGACGCGATAGCGGGAGTTCTCGATCGAGCGTTCCGTGGCCTTCAGGCTTGAATCCCCAGCCAATGCCGCCGGAGAAATGCTGTACACGGAGTAGCCGGTGGCGGAAACCGAAGCCAGGAACACGACCGCGCCATCCGCATCAAGTTGCGCCGGCACTGCCGCGCCTGAGGGTCCGGTGACGCGCACAGCGTTCGTGCGCGCGGGCAGATGGACGTGAGCCTCGACCGGATCCTGGCGCGCAATGTTGAGCGGGTTGAAAACGACCACCGGCACGCCTGCGACGGCGGTGTCGAGACGCGTGGAAATGGCGTCGGTGGCGCTGGTTAGGACCTGCGCGAGCTGGTTGGCGACGATGGTGTCGTCATTCCACGAGTACGTATAGCTCGAGGCCTCGGCAGTGCCGGCCATGATGTCGTGGAATTGCCCGCCCAACAGCAAACGCCAGGCGTGGGTCAGACGATCCTGCGGATAGGCCCGGCCTAGAAGCGACGCTC
Organism: Terriglobales bacterium; assembly: GCA_035553115.1. Taxonomy (GTDB): domain Bacteria; phylum Acidobacteriota; class Terriglobia; order Terriglobales; family SCQP01; genus SCQP01. Next base: position 2,243 of record DATNED010000077.1, read on the forward strand.
CTACGGAAGCCTCCTCGGCCGCGTGCGCCAGGATTTCGTTCTTGCGGTTCCAGCGCTTGTGCGCCGCCTCGGAGGTAAGTGAGCCCGCGGAGTGGTTGATGAGCTCGAGGTCGCCGGTGTATCGCGGGAGGCGCGCGAGGTCTTCGTTTTTCATGTCGAGGAACATCGAATCGGTGTCTGCCCACTGGACATGCACCGGGCCGTCGCCGACTTCCGCCGCGGGATAGGGCGGTGGCTGCGGCGGATTCGGGTTGGCGCGGCTGCGGCGCGGACGGGGACGGGGAAGTGCGATTGTCCCGTGGTCCATGATTGCTTCCATGATCTTGACCGACTCCTCGTCGGGCGAGCCGCCGATGTCGCCGGTGCCGACGTAGTGGTAATCGGTGTAGATGCCGCTGACTTGGCCGTCCTCGGTGACCGCGTCGCGGCCATGAGCATACGGCACCAGATTCACCAGCGGGTCTTTGCTCAAATCAGTGGTCACACCGCCGTCGTAGCTGCCCGGGTTGACCGCACCCAGGATGCTGCGTCCATCCGGGCCGGTCCAGACGCCGACATTGAAAGGGATGCCTTCGGGCGTGCCCTCGGGCGAGGTCGGGCCGCCGACGCGGGCCGCGGGCTGCCAGCCGCTGTTGAGTTTTTGCGTCGAGAAGCCGAGCAATCCGGCATGGCTCAAAATGCTCGGCAACGAGGCCGGGAAGCCGAAGCAATCCGGCAGCATGTAATCCACCGCAATCTTGCCGAATTCCTTGCGGAAATATTCGTTGCCGTAGAGCACCTGGCGGAGGATGCTCTCGGCGTTGGGGCTGTTGACGTCGTTCTCCTCCATCGAAGCCCCGCCCGGGAACCAGCGCCCCTGGGCAATGTACTGCTTCAGTTGGGCGTAGCGCTCGGGGTAGTACTCCTTGAACATGCCATAGCGGTTGGCGCCGGTGAAGTTGAAGATGTAATGCGGGTACTTCTGGATGAGGGCGAAGTTCTTGTCGAGCGTCGCCTTGAGGTACTCACTGATGACTTGGGGATAATCCCAGCGCCATTCGGTGTCGAGGTGGGCATATCCGACGACGAACAGCGTCGGCGTCTTTGTCAAATCGGGCGCGTCGGCAGGGGGCTGCTTCGCGGTCTGGGCGAGAACGATCGAAGGGACCGCCGCGGGTGGGGCGGGCGCGGGTGTCGGGCCCTGGGCGGAGGCGAGCGGAGCAGCTGCGAAGCAGCAACAGGCAATGCATCCCAGCAGGATGGAACGAAGCATGGTGGCGGGCCTCCCTCGAGCAAATACAGGAAACAGGATACAAGGGAGCAGGGGGTGGGCGGTAGGGGGTGGGGGGTCACAAATGCCAGCCGCCGTCGAGCGTGAGGACCGAGCCGGTCAGGAAGCGGTTGCCGGCGAGCAGGAATAGGACCGCTTCGGCGGCTTCGGCGGGGGTCCCAAGTCGGTGCATGGGGGTTCGACGGATGATCTCCTGGCGCAACGGCTCGAAGGCAGGGCCGCGAGAATCTAGCTGCTCCGTCGAGACCAGGCCGATCTCCAGGCAGTTGACGCGAACCGCCGGCGCCAGGCGAAGCGCAAGATAGCGCGTAAGGCTGGGAACGCCGCCCTTGCTGAGAACGAAATACGCCGAACTGCCGTCGCCGCGGGTCGCGCTGCCGCTGCCGATGTTGACTACCGCCTGCAGGCCACCTCCCTGTTCCGCGGCAGCCAAGGCCAATTGCAGCGGAGCGCGGAGGTTGACTGCGATGGCTTGATCGAAGCGCGCCAGATCGAAATCTCTCTCGGCGTCGGCGCGTTGGAACGAGAGCGCGGGAGTGGAGCGAATGGGGTTGGCAGGCGTGTAAGCGGCATTGTTGACCACGTAGTCGAGACGTCCGAATCGTGCGACGACGGCAGCGACCAGCGCCGCCGGAGCCTCGGGCTGGGAAAGATCTGCCGGAAATTCGCCGCTCGCGCGCTGGTGCCGCGCGACCTTGGCCCCGGCCGCCGCCAGCGCGTCCGCGGTGGCGCGACCGATGCCGTGCGCCGCGCCGGTTACGAGAGCAACTTGGCCGCTGAGATCCATCGCATTGATTGTAGTGGCGCTGCGCTACCATGAAGAAGCGATGAACAAAGTGTTGGCCAGCGCCGCGGAGGCGGTGCGGGACATCGGCGACGGCGCGACGGTGATGATCGGCGGATTCGGGCTGTGTGGCAACCCCGAGAATCTGATCGCCGCGTTGCACCAGAAGGGCTCGCGGGGATTGACGGTCATCAGCAACAATGCCGGCGTTGACGCCGAAGGCATCGGCGTCCTGCTTGCTGCCGGACAAATCAAGAAAATGATCGCCACCTACGTGGGCGAGAATTCGATTTTCGAGGCGCAGGCGCGCTCCGGCCAGCTAGAAACCGAACTGGTGCCTCAGGGCACCTTCGCCGAGCGCATCCGCGCCGGAGGAGCCGGCATTCCGGCCTTCTTCACGCCGGCGGGCGTGGCCACGGTGGTGGCCGAAGGCAAGGAGGCGCGTGAATTCGACGGGCGCGCCTACCTGCTGGAGCAATGGCTCAAAGCCGATTTTGCGCTGGTGAAGGCCTATCGCGGCGACCGCTGGGGCAATTTGACCTACCGGAAGACGGCAAGGAACTTCAATCCGGTTATGGCGACCGCGGCCGCGATTACCATCGCTGAGGTCGAGGAACTGCTCGAGCCTGGAGGACTGGATCCGGAAACTATCGTTACCCCGGCCATCTACGTAAAGCGGATGATCCTGGGCACGCACTACAAGAAACCCATCGAGCGGAGAACGGTCCGGAGCTAGCATGGCCGACGACAAGCGCTACCGCATCGCCCGCCGCATCGCGCTGGAGCTGCGCGACGGCTACTTTGTGAATCTGGGCATCGGGTTGCCAACGCTGGTCAGCAACTGTGTGCCGCCGGGAATCGAGGTCGTGCTGCAATCGGAAAACGGGATGCTTGGGGTGGGACCATATCCGAAGGCGGGCGAAGAAGATCCGGACTTGATCAATGCCGGCAAGGAAACCGTCACCGAGCTTCCTGGCACCTCCTATTTCTCCAGCGCTGAGTCATTTGCCATGATCCGCGGCGGACACATTGACATGGCGGTGATGGGGGCAATGGAGGTTGCCGAGAACGGAGATCTGGCCAACTGGATCATTCCCGGCAAAATGATCAAAGGCATGGGCGGGGGCATGGATTTGGTCGCCGCGGCGCGCAAGCTCTACATTGCAATGGAGCACGCCACCAAAGATGGACAGCCAAAGATTCTTGAACGCTGCCGGCTGCCGCTGACCGGCGCCGGCGTGGTGGACTATATCGTGACCGAGATGGGCTTTATGCGGGTCGCACCCGAGGGTCTGATTCTTGAGGAACTGGCGGCGCCGTACACCGTGGAACAGGTGCAGGCCGCGACCGCAGCAAAGCTGCGCATCTCGCCCCAGCTCAAGCCCATGTCTGGCGATTAGCGGTTCCTACGCCGCGCGCCATTCCGGGCGCCGCTCGGAAGTAGCCTGCGCCAACGCGCGGCGCACGCCTTCAGCATCGAAATCCGCAGCATAGACCGGGGTGCCGGGCTGCTGACGCCAGGAGTCATCGAGGCCGCCGGCATCCAACGGATCGAAGCCGAGCTGGTTGACCAGGTCCATGACCCTGGCTTTGGCATCGGCGTTGTCGCCCGCCACCGGCAGCGCAATGCGCCCAGCGGCCCCCTCGGGTTTGCCCCGATCGAAAAGATGCTGGGCGAAGATGTTGTTGAAGGCCTTGATCACGGCATGGCCAAGCTCCTTCTCGACCCAGCGCGATTCCGGAACGCCGCTCTCAATTGCGGGGATGCGGCCGTCGCGGTTGCGGGGGTAGTAGTTGCAGGTATCTACCACCGCAACCGATTCGGGCACATCGGCGAAGAGGCCAGGGGGCAGGTCGGGTATGTTCTTGAGCGGGATGGTGACCACGACCACCTCGCCGAAGTGCGCGGCCTCAGGAACGCGAACCGCCTTTGCGCCAGTTTCCGTCGCTAAGCGGTCGAGCGACTCCGGACCGTGCGCATTCGCCACGGCCACCTCGTGGCCCAAAGCCGAAAAACGCCGAACCAGCGTGCCGCCAATGTGGCCCGCCCCAATAATGCCGATTTTCATCTCGATGTCCTCCTAATGCAGGACTTGGATTTCTAGATAGGTGCCGTCGTCGAGATTGAAGTTGCTTCCGACGCTCGAGATCACGCCGCCGAGATCGGTGCCCTGGCCGTTGAAGGCCTCCATCAGGCTGTACTCGATGGGGATGCCGTTGCTTGAACGGTCCATTTTGGCGTAGGCCGGGTTGCCAGCGTCCATTGGAATCGTCATCCCCGAGCCGCCCATCTCGGGCGGACGCGAAAAAGCTCCGGCGGAATTGCTGTAGCCGTCGTTGACAACCTTGATCACGGCGGCGCGGAGCTGAAGCAGGGGCGCGCCCTTCTTGTCGGTGGCCTGGCTGAAGAGCACGCCGAGCTTGGCCGGGCCGCTGCCATCAGCCGGATCGACGCTGGTAACCTCTCCCTGCAGCAGGCTGTTCTTCGGCAGCACGGTCTTGCCGTCCGGCCCCTTGACGTCCTGTTCGACCTTCGCCACCACCTTGTCGCCGACCTTGGATTTTTTGCTGTCAATTTTTTTCTGAAGTTCGACCTTGAACTGCGTGCCAGGTGAAAGTGCAGGAGCAGCAGTTTGCGAATATGCCAGCGCGGCGCCGAGCATCAGCAGCGCGGACAAGACACGAACCAGCGCGCGAGTGGACATGACAGCCTCCTAAGGCCGGATCATAGCTCGAACTGGGTCTGGCCGCCAACCACGGTGCGGAGAATCTTCACCTCTGGGATTCCGGATGCCGGAATCGTCCGCAGGTCTTCGGACAAGACCACGAAATCGGCGAGCTTGCCGAGGGTGAGCGAGCCTTTGCGGTCTTCGGCGAACTCGGCCGTGGCCGAACCCATCATGGAGGCGTAAAGCGCCTGTTCGAGGCTGAGGCACTCCGAGTCGGGCGGGTACCCGCCGGCGCGAGTCAGAGCCGCGCAGATCGTGAGCAAAGGGTTTATGCTGGCGACCGGCACGTCGGTGCCGAAAGCCAGCGTCACGCCGTGGTCGAAGAAACTGCGCCAGGGATAAGCTTCCCGCGCGCGAGCAGCGCCCAGCCGCTCCAGGGCCCAGCGGCAATCGTCGAGCAAGTGGCTGGGCTGCACGCTGGCGACTACGCCGAGTTGGCCCATGCGGACCAGATCTTCTGGCGCCAGGATTTGGAGGTGCTCGATGCGATGGCGGGAATCGAAGGTTCCGGCCGCTGCTTGCGCGGCCGCAAAGGCGTTCAGCGCCATTCGCGCGGCAGCGTCGCCGATGGCGTGGAATCCAAGCTGAAAACCGGCACGGGCGCGCTCGATTGAGAGCCGATTCAATTCGGCTTGCTCATATCGCGGCAAGCCGCAATTTCCAGGATCGTCGCTGTACGGCGCCAGCAGCGAGGCGGTGCGGGAGCCGAGACTGCCATCCATGAAGGCCTTAAGCATGCCGGTGCGCAGCCAACGATCGGGTGCGTGATGGGCGCGCTGCTCTTCCAGCGTCGTGAGCGGATCGTTGAAGTTGAGCCATTCGGACACGCGGATGGGAAGCTCGCCGGCCTGCTGCAAGGCCTCGAAGTCGAGGAACGCCTCCCAGCCGGAGTTGTCCTGGACGCTGGTGACGCCGTGCGCCACCGCTTCGTGCATCGCCAGCCTAAGCGCCCGCCGACGCTGCTCGGTCGATATCGGAGGCACCACCGCCGTGAGCATCCTCACGGCGGTCTCGAAAAGCAGCCCACGCGCGGCGTCGAGGGCGCCGCCGGCGGGAGCGGGGGTCGAAAACCCGATGCCGGCGCGCTCCAACGCGGCGCTGTTGACGACCGCCGCGTGCAGGTCGAGGCGATGAAGCAGGGCGGGATGGCCGCCGGTGAACGGATCGAGGTCGCGGCGGGTGGGAAGCTGCTGCCCGGGCCAGAGGGTTGAGTCCCAGCGCGAACCGAGGATCCATTCGCCGGGCGGCAGGATGGCGGCATGGGCGCCCACGCGCTGCTGCAACTCACCCAGCGAACGCAAGCCGCTCAGGTCAAGTTCCAATTTGTTGCGTCCGGCCAGAAGCAGATGGGTGTGGGCGTCGTTGAATCCAGGCACGACAAAGCGGCCGCCGAGGTCGTGGCGAACGGTGCCGTTCGCAGCCAGCGCCGCAATGTCGGCGTCGGCGCCGACGGCGAGAATGCGATCGCCAAGCACAGCCAGCGCTTGCGCCGAGGGGCAAGCCGCATCGAGGGTAAGTAGATTGCCGTGGAGATAGACGGCATCGGGCGGCGCGGAGGCGATCGCCATAATCTATTCGCGCAGGGCGAGGTTGGGATCAATGCGGAGGGCGCGCCGCGCCGGCAGCGCGCACGCTAGCGCCGCCGCCGCCAGCAGTATCGCCGGGGCAACGATGAAGCTGAGCGGATCGAAGCCGCTGATGCCGTACAGAATCGAGCCCAAGCCGCGGCTGAGAAGCGCCGCCGCGGCCACTCCGGCGGCGACTCCCGCGAGCACCATGGCAAGGCCGCTGCCGAGGATCAGACGCATCACATCCGCGCCGCGGGCGCCGAGCGCCATGCGGATGCCGATTTCCCTTCCGCGCTGCGCGACCGAGTACGACATTACCCCATAAGTTCCCACTGCGGCGAGCAAGAGCGCGAGCAGGCCAAAGATGGCAAGCAGCTCCGCGCCAAGCGTGGGCGCCGCCAGAATGGCGTCAATCCTTTCTTCGACCGTGCGGCTGCGCAGCGGCGGCAGGCTGGGGTCAAGGCTGTGGAGGAGCGCGCGGGCACTGGGCAAAACGGTGCTGGGATCCGCGCGTGTGCGCACCAGGATGCTGGCGGGTGCGAATTGCTGCTCGAACGAGAAATATACCTGCGCCTGGGGCGGCTCGCCGAGGGTGAGGTACTTGACGGTAGGGACGAGGCCGATGACGGTGACATCCCAGGTCTCCTGCAAGAACTGCAGGTGCTTGCCGATTGGATTCTGGCCGGGCCAGAGGCGGTTGGCGAGTGTCTGATTCACGATGGCGACCAGCGGCGCGCCGGGAGCGTCGTTTTCGGTGAAATCGCGTCCGCGAAGCATGGCGATGCCCATGGTGTTGAAGTAGCCCGGGCGCACGGCAAGAATGGGCGTGAGCTTGCCGTTGCGGGTATCGGAAGTATCGACGCCCCCGGGAAAGGTGGTGCGCTGGATGCCGCCGGCCAGCGGCGCAGTATCGGTGACGGAGGCGGCGGCCACCTGCGGCAGCGCGCGCAACCGCGCGACCGCGTCCTTATAGAACTGATCGGCGCGGGGCTGCGGATATCCCGCGGCCTGCAGGTTGGGGTTGAGCACAAGCAGATGGGCGGCGTCGTAGCCAGTATCGGTCTTCTGAGCGTTCATCAGGCTGTGCACGAAGAGGCTGGCGCCGATGAGCGCGATCAGCGAAAACGCCACCTGTGCCGCCACCAACAGGCCGCGGAGGCCGTACCAGCGCAGGCCGCCGCCGGGGGAATCGGTGCGGTCGCGCAGTGAGGCCAGCGGCGCGCTGCGGGTGGCCTGCAGCGCCGGAGCCAGGCCGAAGAGCACCGTGGCCAGGATCGCAACTGCCAAGGTGAAGGCCAGCACTGGCGTGCTCAGTGCCAATTGAATGTTGTTGCCGAAGCCAGGCGGACGCAGCGACCACAGCGCGTTGCGAACCAGGTATGCGAAGCCCACCGACAGCAGGGCCGCGAGCAAGCCGAGCAACAGGCTCTCGGTGAGCAGTTGGCGGATGAGGCGGCTTCGTCCAGCGCCGATGGCCATGCGGATCGCGAACTCGCGCCGGCGCTGCGCCGCCCGCACCAGCAGCAGATTGGCCACATTAGCGCAGGCGATCAGCAGCACGAGTCCGGCGATGGCCATGAGCAGCGTACCAGCCAGCAGGAAGGCTGCGCGGCCGTTGGGCGGCACATTGCTTTGCGAAAGCGGGATGAGCGTAAGATCGCGGCCGGCGTCGTCGGTGGGAAACTCCTGCGCCAATTGGCTGGCAAGGGTGTGGACAGCCAGTTGCGCCTGGCGCAAGCTGACGCCGGGCTTGAGGCGGGCAACGGCGTTGGCGAAGAGGGGCCGGCGCTGATCAAACCACTGCGCAACAATGCCGCGCAGCAATTGTTGATGCATCGCCACCGGCACGAAGACATCGGCAGTGCCGAAGGGGTTGAGGGTCTCGAATCCCGAGGGCGCAATGCCGATGACGGTGTATTCCAGGCCATCGAGGTTGATCGGGGCACCCACCTCCGCCGGGCTGGCGCCGAATTCGCGTTGCCAGAGATCGTGGCTCAAGATCGCGACTGGATGCGCGCCCGGCGCGCCATCCTCGTCGGCAAGGAAATCGCGACCGGGAGCGATGCGCTCCCCCAGCAGGGAAAAGAAATCTGAGTTGACCAGCTCGACCGTCACTGGCTGGGAATGGCCCTTCGGGGTCCAGGAGGCGCCCGAAAAGATGACCGTGGACATGTCGCTGAAGACTGAATTCTTTTCGCGGAGGTCCTTCAAATTGAGGTAGGAGCTGCCAAGAAAGCCTTGGCTCGCGTTGCGCGCGTCCTGGGTGTAGATCGCCACCGCGCGGGCTGCGTCGGCTACCGGAACGGCCCGCAGAAACACGGCGTTCACCAGGGTGAAGATGGTGGTGTTGGCGCCGATGCCCAGAGTGAGCGAGAGCACCGCGACGCAGGTGAAGCCGGGCCGATGGAGCAGCAGGCGTAGGCCGCCGCGCAGATCCCGCACAAATTGGTCCCCACCCATAAGAATTAATGTCCTGCAGCGGATTCTATAACGGAGAATGGGCCATGCGTTTCCGGCTCTCCTTGCTTTTGACGCTGGCGGGGATCATCGCGGTAGCCGCGCAGACCCCGGCCGCACTGTCCATTCATCCGGCTGTTGCGCATGACACCTCGGCGCCGCTCGCGCAAATGCTGACCGCGTATCATCCACCCCTTCCGCCGGCGCGGCCCGCAGCGGCGCGCGGCAGCGGCACCGCCCTGGCGGCGCGGCGGCCGCCGCCGCCGCCACCGTCGCCGGTGATGCCGCCGCCGGTGCCCGACGCGGCCGCGGCCATCGAACAGACGCAACTGGGCTCCACGCCGGCGCTGGCGCTGAGCGTCAGTTTCGACGGCTTGGGTGACGGGTTCACGGGTCCGCAGGGAACGGCGCGTTTCCGCAACCCGAGCGACAACAGCCTGGCGGCGGGACCAAGCGAGGTCATCCAGACGGTCAACTCGCAGCTGGCCATCTTCGACAAGGCCGGCAAAGTGCTCTACGGACCGGTGGAGACGCGCGCGGTCTTCAGCGGCTTTCAAGGCGAATGCGGCGAGGTGGGCTTTGGCGATGTCGTGGTGCGCTACGACCAACTGGCGCGCCGCTGGGTTTTCGTGATGCCGATCTTCCGCAAGCCCGCGGGAAGCGGCCCCGAGACGCCGTACGGCATGTGCTATGCGGTCAGCGCGTCGAGCGATGCGCTCGGTGCGTACTACCGTTATGACTTCGCGCGCGCCCTGTTTCCGGATTATCCGCGCCTCGGCGTCTGGCCCGATGGCTATTACCTTGGCACCTCGACGGGCGATACCGTCATCCAAAAGCACGCCTGCGTGGCCGAGCGCGCGGCGATGCTCGAAGGCAAACCTGCGCGCGAGATCTGCGCCATCGTGGATGGCGCGAATTTTTTGAATCCCGAAGACCTCGACGGCACCGTACCGCCGCCCGCCGGCGCTCCGAATTTATTTTTTGCCAATGGTGGCATCCAGTTGCACCACATTTTCGAGGGTGCCAGCATCAGCTACTACATGTTCCACGTGGATTGGCAGGCACCGTCGGCTTCGACGATTTCGGGACCGGCCCCCATTGCGGTCGCGCCCTACCACTACCTTTGCAATGGCCAGCTCACCAGTTGCGTGCCGCAGCCGGGAACAAATGCCCGGCTCGACGCCCAGGGCGACAAGATCATGCAGCGGGTGGTGTACCGGAGAGTGGGAGAGCGGCAGTTGATCGCGGCCTCCGACTCGGTCAACACGCGCGCCGGCAACGGCGGTGGCGTGCGCTGGTACGAGTTCGCGCTGGATGCGAACGGCGCGCCCACGTTGCTGCAGCAGGGGACCTATGATCCCGGCGGTGGCTTTCGCTGGATGTCGAGCCTCGGCCTGGATAAGCGCGGCGACATGGCTCTGGGCTACTCCTACGGCGATGGCATCACGTACGTTGGGCAGCGGATGACGGCGCGGCAGGCGGGCGACCCGCCAGGCACGATGACACGGCGGGAAACGGTGCTGGCCGCCGGCGGCGCCGCGCAGACCAACACCCTGCGCTGGGAGGACTACACCACCATGGTGATGGATCCAAGCGACGACTGCACCTTCTGGTATGTGGGCGACTATCTGAAGGCCGGCGCGGCGAATTACGCGACCAGGATCGGCGCGGTGCGACTGCCGGGTTGCCGGTGAGGGGAGCAGCGGCACGGACTCTTAAATCCGCATCAGGATCACGGTATGATGCTGCAGTGGAACAGCGCCCATGGACTATCGTGCGGGTCGCGATCGCCTTCGCCTTGCTGGCGGCCTGCGCCGTCGGCCAGCGGCGGGGCGGCGCGCCGCCGGCGGCGACCGGCCCTTGGTCGAATTCCGCCCTCACGCCCGATCAGCGCGCCGACCTGCTGTTGCGGGCGATGACGCTGGAGGAGAAGCTTCAACTCGTGCATGGCCTTGCGCGTGGCGACCCGGCTGCGGCACGTTCGAACGGCGGGGCCGGGTTCGTGCCGGGCATTCCGCGGCTGGGAATTCCAGATCTCCAGATGGCGGACGCCGCCGTGGGCGTCACCCGCGGTGCGGCCCGGGGCCGCTACGCCACCCTGCTGCCCTCGACCTTGGCGCTCGCGAGCAGCTGGGACCTGAAGGCTGCGTATGACTACGGCGCGCTGATCGGGCGCGAGCTCCGCGACCAAGGCTACAACATGTCCCTGGGCGGCGGCGTGGACTTGGCGCGCGAGCCCCGCAATGGGCGCAACTTCGAGTACATGGGCGAAGACCCCGAGCTGGCGGGCTGGATGGACGGTGAAGCGGTCCGCGGCCTCCAAGCGCAGGGCGTCATGGGTGACGTCAAGCACTATGCCTTCAATGATCAGGAAAACGGCCGCAACGTGCTCAACGTCGTGCTGCCCGATCGCCGCGCGATGCGCGAATCGGACCTGCTCGCCTTTGAGATCGCCATCAAGGATGCGCATCCTGCGGCGGTGATGTGCGCCTATAACCAAGTGAACGGCGCCTATTCGTGCGAGAACCCGTACCTGCTGAACCAAGTCCTTAAGAAGGACATTGGCTTCCAGGGTTTTGTGATCTCGGATTGGGGCGCGACCCACAGCACCGTCAAGGCGGCGTTGGCCGGCCTCGATCTCGAGATGCCCGGAGATACCTACTTCGGGGCGCCGCTGGCCCAGGCGATCGCCGAAGGCTCGGTGCCGATGGCGAGGCTTGACGACATGGTGCACCGCATCCTGCGCTCGGAATTCGCCGCCGGCCAGTTCGATGGCCGCAGGACCGACCAGGTGCCCGACATTTTTTCCGGGCTGGCGACGGCGCGGAAAATCGCCGGCGAAAGCATCGTCGTGCTGCGCGATTCCAACACCGTGCTGCCGCTCGACGCGGGACGCATCAAATCCGTTGCCATCATCGGCGGCCACGCCGATGTCGGCGTGCTTTCGGGTGGTGGCTCGGCGCAGGTGAATCCGCCTGGCGGCAACGCGGTAGCAGAGCTCTCGCCTCCGCCGGCGGGCGGCCGCAGCCGCGGTGGACCCAGCTATTTTCCATCCTCGCCGATGAGAGCCATCGCTGCAGCCGCGCCGGCCGCGGCCGTCCGATACAGCGACGGCGTCGACCTGGCGGCAGCGGCCGCGCTGGCGCATTCGGCGGCGGTGGCGATCGTGTTCTGCACCCAACCCATGAGCGAGGGGCGAGACGCTCCCGGTCTGGCGCTTCCCGATAACCAGGACGCGCTGGTGGAGGCGGTGGCGGCGGCGAACCCCAGAACCATCGTGGTGCTTGAGACCGGCGGCGCCGTCGCCATGCGCTGGTTCGGGCAAGTGGCGGGCGTGCTGGAGGCGTGGTATCCGGGTATCGGCGGCGGCGAGGCCATTGCCGACGTGCTATTCGGACGGGTGAACCCCTCGGCCAAGACCGCGGTGACATTTCCCGCGCGCGACGCCGACCTGCCGCATCCGACCGAGTTCCATGGAGCGGTGGCCCCCGGGTCCGGCCGCGGCCGCGGCGCGGCGCGCAGTTTCGACGTGCCGTACGACGCCGGCCTCGAGGTGGGGTACAAGTGGTATGACGCCAAGGGCATCACGCCCACCGTGCCATTTGGCTTCGGGATTTCCTACACCCATTTCGCCTATGGCAACTTGAAAGCGACACTCGATGCCGGCGGAATCGAGATCCGCTTCACGCTCAAGAACACCGGCCGCCGCGCGGGAAGTGAGATCGCCGAAGTTTACACCGCCCTCCCGCCCGAAGCTGGCGAACCACCGAAGCGCTTGATCGGCTGGCAGCGGGTCGAGTTGGCGCCGGGTGAAGCGCGCGACATCCAAGTCGAGATCCCGGCGCGCAGACTCGCGATCTTCGACGTCTCCCGCGATGACTGGCGCACCCTGTCCGGCACCTATCTCATCGAGGTCGGAACCTCTTCACGCGAGCTTGCGCTCAAAGCCGCGCTTCCTCTGCAGGGTAGCCAGCTGCCCTGACCTGCCATGCCAGCCATGACATCATGATGGCTGCAGCGGTAGCAGGGCACCGGGGCAACCCTGGTGGCGGAGGCTAATTTGATGGCAAACCTCGCGCGAACAATGACTGTATCAATCTTCTTTGCCGCCGTGATTGGCTGTGTTGCACCGTCCACCGCTCAAACGCAGTTCCAGTTCGATGCACTCTCAATACGACCTGCGGCACGACAGACAATGCCGCACGGTTTGCACACCAGCGCAGCATGCCTTGAGGCATCCGTTCAAGCCGATCCGGTTTCAATTAGGACCGAGTGCGCGAGCCTGAGAAGTCTCATTCTCTACGCCTATGCGCTGCCGCCATCTGAGCTTCTCGATAAGGGTGACTGGACCTCACGGGAGCGATACGCCGTTTCTGCCCGAGCCAAGAGGTTTTCCAGCGGGCCGGAGCTCAAGGAGATGCTTCAAGTGGCCCTCAGGGAGCGTTTTGGGCTTCGACTCGGAAAGCGCTCGGTGAAGATGCGAGTACTTGAGCTTGTGCAGGCGCCCGGCGGCAGAAACTTTCTCCCCACGGCAGAGCCGCCGCCGGAACACCAAGTGGATGCCTCCGGGGCAACGCTAAAATTTTCCTTCAGAACGGTGTCCGATCTTGTTCTTTGGCTCAACAGTCAGTCCTATTATGGAAGACCGACCCATCCAGCTGGGGCGAGCCTTGATCGGCCGATAATCGACGAAACCGGCCTCAGCGGGAACTTTGCAATCGAATTCAACCTTGTCGGATCCTATCGGGCCGGGCCTGGCTGGAATTATCCGGTCAACCTGGATTATTCCGAAATGCTTCGGACTCAGCTTGGCCTGATGCTTATCGGGCGTGTGGACCCTTTTGATATTTTCACCATCGAACGCGCCGAAGCGCCTACCGCGAATTGAATAGCGGCGTGCTCTTTCAGGCTGACAGCCCGCGCTGTTGCAGGCGGCGCTCGGCACACACCTGCCGTGCCATTTGGCTGGCTTCGGGATTTCCTACACTCATTTCGCCTATGGCAGCCTGAAAGCGACACTCGATGCCGGCGGAATCGAGATCCGCTTCACGCTCAAGAACACCGGCCACCGCGCGGGAAGTGAAATCGCCGAGGGTTACGCCACGCTTCCGGATGCAGCCGGAGAGCGGCCCCGAAGGCTGATCGGCTGGCAGCGTGTGGATTTCGCCGCAGGCGAAGCGCGCGAGGTTCGCATGACGGTTCCCATGCCCCGGTTGCAGATCTTTGGGGACGCGGGCGCCAGCGCGCCCGGCAGCGGTGACGCTTGGCGCACGGTGCCGGGAGTATATCGCATCGAAGTCGGCAGCTCCTCCCGCGATCTGCCCCTGCACGCCGAATTTGCAATCGGCACGGTTCATTGACCCGTTCGTTCGAGAATTAGGCGCCGGCCAATTCGCGCAGGCGCTCGTTAGCGAAATACTGAGCGCCGCCTTCCTCGATGGCCTGCAGGACCAGGCTGGCCACGAATTCGGGGGTGTCGCCCTGCGCGTAGTTCGCAGCGGGGCCTCCGCCCGGTTTGCCCATGCGATTGCGGCCGAAATTGGTCGCGGTGATGAACGGGTAGATTTCGCTCACCACGATTCCATCCTTGTCGAGCTCCGCCCGCGCAGTGAGGCTGATGCCCATCAGTGCGCGCTTGGAGGCGGAGTAGACGCCGTAGCTGGGGACGGCCATGAAGGCCGTGCCCGAATTGATGTTGACGATGGCACCGGCGCGCTGCGCGCGCATGAGCGGGATCGCCGCCTGCATGGCCACCACCGGCCCCAGCACATTGAGATGGAAGATCTCATCAAAGAGCGCTGGTTCGATCGCCTCGATGGTCGCGCCGTAGCCCCGGCCGGCGTTGTTGACCAGCCCATCCACGCGGCCGTAATGATGGCGCACCTCGGCCACCGCGGCGCGGACGCGCTCGAAGTCGGTCATGTCGGCCGCGACCGGGAGGCTCCCCGGAAGCATGCGCGCCAGCTCCTGCAAGGCTTCGGCGGTGCGGGCGAGCACGGCCACTTTGGCGCCGCGCCCGGCCAGCGCGGTTGCGGTGGCGCGGCCAATGCCCGACGAGGCTCCTGTCACGATGAAAACGTGGTCGCGAATCTCCATCCGCTGATTTTCCCATAAGGCTTGATTTTCGGCGGGCGGAGAGGCTAAATAGAAGTGCTTCCGAGGCGTCCATGAAAACCCTTTCTCTCGCATTGGCCGCGGCATTCGCGGTTGCGGCCCCATTGTCCGCCCAGGCGCCCGCGCCCTCCGCGCAGGAGATCGCGCGCTGGAAGGCCGAAGCCAGCCACATCACAATCGTGCGCGACGACTGGGGCATCGCCCATGTGCATGGAACTACCGATGCCGAGGCCGTCTTCGGGATGGAGTACGCGCAAGCGGAGGACGACTTCAATCGGGTTGAGACCAATTACAGGACCGCGCTGGGGCGCATGGCGGAAGCCGATGGCGAGAGCGGCATCTGGACCGACCTGCGGGCGAAGCTCTTCGTGAATCCCGAGGACCTCAAGGCCAAGTACGCCGCCAGCCCGGCCTGGCTGCAGCAGTTGATGAACGGCTTCGCCGACGGATTGAATTTCTACCTCTACACCCATCCGCAGGTGCATCCGCGCGCGATCCGCCATTTCGAGCCCTGGATGGCGCTCGCGTTCAGCGAGGGCAGCATCGGCGGCGACATCGAGCGCGCCAACCTGCGCGGGTTGCAGGCGTTCTACGGCCGGCAGCCGGGCGGCGTCACGCCGCCACCGCCGCCGCCGGAGCCGCCCGCCTACCTGCCGCCCGATCCCGGCGGTTCGAACGGTATCGCCATCGGTCCGAAGATCACCGCGGATCATCACGCCATGTTGATGATCAACCCCCACACCTCGTTCTACTTCCGCAGCGAGCTGCAGATGTCGAGCGATCAGGGACTCGACGCCTACGGAGCGGTGACCTGGGGGCAGTTTTTCATCTACCAGGGCTTCAACCCGCGCCTCGGCTGGATGCACACCTCCAGCGGCGTGGACAACGTGGACTTTTATTTGGAGACAGTCACGCGGCAAGGCGACCACTACGTCTACAAGTACGGTGACAAGGAGTTGCCGGTCAAGCAGGCCGTGATCGAGGTGCCCTATAAAGACGGCGACCGCATGGCCACGCGCTCGTTCACCGCCTATTGGACCCAGCACGGCCCGGTGATCGGGGAAGTGAACGGCAAGTGGGAAACGATCAGCCTGATGCAACGGCCGATGCGCGCGCTCGAGCAGGACTTCGAACGCACGAAGGCGCACAACTACAAGGAGTTCCTGCAGACGATGCAGCTGCACACCAATTCCTCGAACAACACGATTTATGCCGACGCCGACGGCCACATCGCCTACTTCCATTCCAATTTCATCCCCCGCCGCGACCCCAGCTTCGACTGGACGAAGCCGGTGGATGGCAGCAATCCGGCGACGGACTGGAAGGGGCTCCTCTCGGTGGACGAGACCCCGCACCTGCTCGATCCCGCCACCGGCTGGCTATACAACTCGAACAACTGGCCTTGGTCGGCCGCCGGGCCCGACAGCCCCAAGCGCACCGACTTCCCCGTTTACGTGGACAAGGGCCGTTTCGAATCCATGCGCGGCGTGCACGCGGTGAAGGTGCTTTCTGCGGCGAAGGGGCTCACCCTGGACACCATGATCTCGAGCATCGCCTTCGACAGCTACCAGCCGTGGTTCACGCACACCATTCCGGTGCTGATCGAGGCCTGGGACGCTGCGTCGGCGAGCAACCCGTTGAAGGAAAAGCTGCGCCAGCCGATTGCGGCGCTGCGCGCCTGGAACCTGCGCTGGGGAGCGGACTCGATCCCCACCTCGGTGGCCGTCTATTGGGGCGGGCAGATCATGCGCACCACCGGGCAAGCCGCACGGCGCGCGGTTGAGGACGACTCGACCTACGTGTCCACGCAGGCGACGCCGCAGCAACTGCTCGACGCGCTCTCGGCGGCGGTGGACAAGCTCACCGCCGATTTCGGAAGCTGGAAGACGCCCTGGGGTCAGATCAACCGCTTCCAGCGCCTGGACGATTCGATCGCGCATCCGAAATTCGACGACAGCCTGCCGAGCACGCCGGTCGAGTTCACCACCGCGGTGTGGGGGTCGCTCGCCTCATTCGCTGCGCGGCAGTATCCCGGCACCAAGCGCATTTATGGCAGCAGCGGCAACAGCTTCGTGGCGGGCATTGATTTCGGCCCCATCATCCGGGCACGGGCGGTGACCGCGGGCGGCGAAAGCGGCAACCCCGCCTCGCCCCACTTCCGCGACGAGGCCAAGCGCTACGCGACCGGGAATCTGCGCACCGTGTACTTCTACCCGGCGCAACTCAAGGGGCATGCGGAAAAGACTTACCACCCCGGAGAATAGCTGCTGGGCACGGACGGGCGCGGGACCCCGCGCGCGGTATTATTGAAGCGCGGCCTGGGCCGCACTGACGATGAGCCGAATTAACGTGCTGGCGGTGTGCCCGCCGGATCTGCCCGCGCGCGCCATGCTGGCGCTGCAATCGGGAATGAACTTGACGGTTGCGCACGAGCGCCACGCCATCGCGCACGCGGCGCCGGAGGCCGAAGTGATCTTGTATTCGGCCCTGGCGGGCACCACGCCGCCGTTCGCCACGGTCTGGAGCAGCCGCGGCCCCGGCTTGCGCTGGGTGCACTCCTTCGAGGCCGGCCTGGACCGGGTGCTCATGCCCGACCTGGTGGCGAGCGATGTGCTGGTCACGAACGCGCGCGGGGTCTATGCGCAGCCGCTGGCGGAGTTCGCGATCTTCTCCATGCTGCACTTTTACCAGCAGGGCCGCCGCATCCTCGCCAACCAGCAGCAGCGGCTGTGGTCGAAATACGAGGTGGAACTGCTGAAGGGCAAGACGTTGGCTGTCGTGGGCTATGGGGCGGTGGGCAAGGCTTGCGCCAAACTGGCGCGGAAGATGGGCATGCGCATCCTGGCGCTGCGCCGCCATCCGGAGCGATCCGAAGGCGAGCTGGGCGTCGCCCGCATTTTCGGACCCGGCGAGCTCAAGGCGATGCTGGCCGACGCCGACGTGGTGCTCGCTGCCGCGCCGCTCACCGCCGACACCCATCATCTGCTCAATGCCGCCGCATTCGCGGCGATGAAGCCGTCGGCGCTGGTGATCAATATTGGCCGCGGACCGGTGGTGGATGAGCCGGCGCTGATCGCGGCGCTGCGCGAGCGCAAGCTGGCCGGCGCGGCCCTCGATGTATACGAGCGCGAACCGCTCGCGCCCGAGCATCCCTTCTGGACGATGGACAACATCCTGCTCGCGCCCCACTGCGCCGACCGCTGCCGCGAGCCGCACTGGACCGAGCTGGGCATGAGATGCTTCCTGCAGAACTTCCGTCGCTACCGCGCCGGCCAGCCGCTGCTCACTCCAGTGGACAAGCGAGCCGGCTACTGAAGCCCCGCGCCGCTGCTGCGGATTCTGGCGCCCGCGCCAACTTCATGATAACTTTCCGCGATTTCCGACGATGGTGACTTGCATGTCTCGCGCCAGGCGAACGACGCGGTTCACCAAGTCCTCTCTCCCGCCCAGGCGTCGGTGCTGCGCAGGGCGGGGAGAGAATATTTGCGTAATCCGGTGCTGACGTGCAAAGTGGACCAATGTGCTGGGCACGTCTTCGCCCGTGATGGTGTGCGTTTCGATGCTCAAGTTGCGCGCAAAGGTCAGATGTTTTTCTATCGCGGCCTGGGCGGCGGGCGAATGCTCTTCCTTCGAGGAACGCACGTAGACCGCGTAACAGACGGCGCGGTTGTAGTCCGCCACCCGCTTGCCCCGTCGTATGACCGCGGCAGTGGAGGGATCGGCAGTGACGTGAATGAGAATCCGATCGCGACCGGACGCGGGAGCCGTCTCTTGCCGCGCCTCCGTAACGTGCGCCGCCTGACGCAGCGTCATCTCGCGCAGCGCGCCCAAGGTGGGCTCCCGGAAAAAATGGGCCAGGGCCCGCTCCGCCTTCTCCGGCGGATATACCACGCCACGCTCCAGACGGTGCACCAGCGCCCGCGGCGTCAGGTCCACCATCACCACCTCACTGGCCTGTGCCACCACCCAATCCGGAACAGTCTCCCGCACCCGAACGCCGCTGATCTGCCAGATCTGATCGTTGAGGCTTTCCAGGTGCTGCACGTTCATGGTCGTAAGCACGTCAATGCCATGGTCGAGCAGCCACTCAACATCCTGCCAGCGCTTGGGCCTCGGCGAACCCGGGGCATTGGTATGCGCTAACTCGTCCACCACGCAAATGGCGGGACCGTGAGCCAACACCGCCTCGGTATCCATTTCTGAAAACTGCGCGCCACGGTGCTCCTGAAGCCGGCGTGGCACCAGCGTCAGCCCCTCGGCGAGCGCGATCGTTTCCCGGCGATCATGCGATTCGAAGTAGCCGACGACCAGGTCGGATCCCTGGGCGTGGAGCCGCCGCGCCTCTTCCAGCATCTTGTAGGTCTTGCCAACGCCCGCCGCATAGCCCAGGTAGATGACGAATTTGCCGCGGGTATGCATGTCCGGGAATCAGTGCGGAAAAACGCGAACGTCCATATCATCGGCGGCCCGGATCAACCGATTCAGCGAGCCCCGCCGCAACCGTTGCCACCACTCTTGATGAATACTGTGCCCGACAAAAAGCTGAGTGACGCCTCGGCTCCGGGCAAACGGCAGGATCGAGTCCACGAAGCCTCCGCCCGTGAGCTTCACCACTTCCGCTCCTGACCGCCGCGCCTGCAGAAGGTTCGCCTCCAACCGATCGCGATCCGCCGCATCGAGGCGCGGCTGATGGACGTGGGCAGCAATCAGCTCTCCGCGAAATCGATCGGCGTTGCGCCGACCGCTCTCGATCATCGCCTTGGCTTCGATCCACGGTGTCACGCAGACCAGAATGCGCTCCTGGGTGCCCCAGCGCGCCTCGATGCCATGCGCCAACAGATACGACTCCAACTGGCGATCCACCACGTCCGCCGTGAGCAGCAGGGCGATCTCGCGCAGCGCTGAAAGACGCCCCCGTTGCGCCTCAGCGCCAACTTGGTCGGGCGGCGCATCCACGATCTCAATTTCGTTGGCCCGATGCAACAATCCCACTGGAATGGTTTGCGAGGAGCGGCGACCGGTGATGGATTCGATCTCCTCCTGGCGCTCCTCGATGAACTGAAGATTCACGGAAGCGATCACCGAGATGCCGGCCGCCAACAGGGACTCGATCTCCTGCCAACGATGCCGCAGCGGCGCACCGGGGGGATTGTCGTAAGCCATCCCGTCCACCAGGCAGACCCACGGCCGCCGTCGCAGGATCCCTTCCACATCCATGATCGTCCGGCCTTCGCACGGTAGCATGGGAACCGCCGGAAGTTGCCGCAGCACCTCCGCAGCCGCACTCTCAGTGCGTGGCTGCACTGCTCCGACTACCACGTCCTGACCGCGCTCGCGGCGACGGCGACCCTCGTCCAGCATGCGGTAGGACTTGCCCACGCCGGAGCTATAACCCAGGAAGATCTTGAGAAGCCCCCGTGGCCGCGCCTCGGATTCGAATCCGCAATGCATTCAGAACTTGACCAAAAGCGCCAGATTAAGCCGGTTCTCGAACTTCCGCAGGTCTGGTGCAAACCCGGAGACCACCGAGCCGGGAGCGCCGCTATTGCCGCTCGGGGGCGTCACCCCGCCCGGTCCGGCGAAGTAGGGAATGTTCGCCTGGCGATGGTCGAACTCCCAGCGGAAGGTGATGTATTGCTGGGGCATGTAGTCCAGGGTGGCGGAGGCATCCCAGGCCTTGAACGGATCACCCGGGGCCTCTGGGAAGTACGGCGTGCCTGAGTCTGCGGTGGCACCATTGATCGGCGGTAGGAGAACAAGGTAGCGACCGGGGTTGTCCATGGCGCCGCCGCCAAGCGTTAAGCCGTATTTGTCCCCATCGAACCACAGCCGGTTGTAGATCATGTAGCCGGTGAAGCTCTGCTTGGGACCGCCTGCGCGATTGCTGAAACAGCTCACGCCGCCTCCGGTTTCACATCCGATGTCGCCGGTAAGCGAGAGGGCGGCCTTATCAATCCAGGCGTCGGGGAGGTCGCGGTACTTCACCTGAATGCTGTCGTCGCTGTGGACACGGGTGCGCTGGGGGCTGCCCGGCGTATCGCGCCCCAGGCCATAGTTGTTGAAGGTCAGCGAGATGCGGGAGTTCGGTCGGTAAAGGATCTGGCCACCCAGCCCCATGCGGTTGTCGAAGCGGCCATAGGATTGCCAGCCGTTGATCACCCACGGTTCGATCTTCAACTTTTCGTTGGGAAAGATCTGCACCCGAAGCCCGTTGAAGAACCACGGCGTGTTGGAGGAGACGTACGAGGGCTGGTACGCCCAATTGTCGTAGTTGTAATAACTGAACAAACCGACATAGGACATGAAGATGCCCGCGTCCACGTTGATGCCGTGCAGCGCGTCGAAATGGTAGCCGCCGTACGCCTCCGAAAGATAACGATAGGCGTCGCCCAGATCCCACTGTCCGCGCGCTGTGCTGGCGTCGTTGCGCGGCGTCATGGTCGAGTACATGCCGAACTGAGTCATCAGCCGCCCGCGCACATGGTCGTAGTGAAAGTCGCCGCCGATTCCCAGCTGCTGCACCTGCACCTCCTGCGTGCGGCCGCTCTCGCTAGTGCCCACCAAGGTGTCATCTGCAGGGTGGTTGAAGTCGTAAACGTAGGAGACATCGGCGCGGAACTCCGGCGTAAAGAGCTTGGTATCGAGCGGGGTGTCTTTTTCGCGGGCATTGCCGTTGAGCCAGCTCCAGTCGGCGAAGAAGAAGGGCTCCGCCCGAGTCGGGGAGGCGGGTACGCTGGGCGAAACCGGCGGTTGCGCAGACGCGGCCGATGGCTGGACGGACGGCGCCGAAGCAGCGACCGAGGGGGAAGCAGATAATCGCCCCTCCACTTCCTTCTGCAGCGTGGCCAGTGCCTGCTGCAACTGCGCAATGCGGGCCAGCAGCTCGGATTGCGAAAGCGGGGCCGAAGCCGGGGTGGAGCTTGCAAGATTCGCACTCGACCCTGGCGCTCTTTGGGCGGAGGCCCGGAAGGGTACGGACAGGATCAGCCAGACAGCGATGATGAGAGCACGATAGTGAGGCATGGACGGGAACCCTTTCATTCGCAGGACCAGATACTAGGGACGATGCGGAACCGGGAAGCGCTGGTCGAGCGCCAGATTCAATTCCAGCACGTTGACGCGGGCCTCGCCGAGAAAGCCGAGTTGCGGCGGCTGGGTCAGCAGGTGTACCAGCGCCTCGACCTGCGCCGGCTCTGCATCGCGTGCCGCCGCTACCCGAGCCGCCTGGGCGGCGGCCGAAGCGGGGCTGATATCGGGGTCGAGGCCGCTGCCTGAGGCGGTGAGGAGATCGGCGGGAATAGGTCCGTGAAACTGCGGATTATTGGCGTGGAACTCCGCAACCGCCTTTCGCATGCGGTCCAGGAGTGCCTGACTCGTCGGCCCCAGGTTGGTCCCGCCCGAAGCCATCGGGTTGTAACCGGCGGCGGAGGGGCGCGAATGAAAATAACCCGAACCCTCAAACTCCTGGCCGATGAACCGCGAACCTGCGATCTTCCCGTGCAGGTACACCAAGCTGCCGTTGGCCTGCGCCGGGAAGAAAAGTTGGCTCAATCCGGTCACCAGCAGCGGGTATGCTATCCCAGTAGCCAAAGTAAGCAGCAGCATCACGCGAAATGCCAGCCCTAATTGCTTCCACATAGGCATCTCCTCACTCGCCGGCCTCACGCCAGGCGCAGAATCCGCAGGGCGTGATCAATCGCCCAAATGCCGGGGAATGGCGCGAGAATCCCGCCCACTCCATAGATCAGGAGGTTGCGGCGCAGCAACGAAGCCGCCCCCTGTGGCCGGTATCCAACCCCGCGCAATGCCAGAGGCACGAGCGCGACAATTATGAGGGCATTGAAGATCACCGCCGACAACACCGCGCTTTGCGGCGTGTGCAGGTGCATTAGGTTGAGGCCCTCCAACGCCGGATAGGTGCCGGCAAACAGTGCCGGTATGATGGCAAAGTACTTGGCCACGTCGTTGGCGATGGAAAACGTCATCAGCGCCCCCCGGGTGATCAGCAACTGCTTGCCGATGGCGACCACCTCGATCAGCTGGGTGGGGTTGCTGTCCAGATCTACCATGTTGCCGGCCTCTTTGGCGGCCATGGTGCCGCTGTTCATGGCGAGGCCGACATCGGCTTGCGCCAGGGCCGGCGCGTCGTTCGTGCCATCGCCGGTCATTGCGACCAGGCGCCCGCCTTGCTGTTCTTTGCGGATGTAGGCCAGCTTGTCCTCCGGCGTCGCTTGCGCCAGAAAATCATCCACACCCGCCTCCTCCGCAATGGCGGCGGCCGTCAGCGGATTGTCGCCGGTAATCATCACCGAACGAATGCCCATCGCCCGCAACTGCGCCATGCGATCCTTCATGCCGCCCTTCACGATGTCCTTGAGATGAATTAAGCCCAGCAGCGTGCTATCCTCGGCGACCGCCAGCGGCGTGCCGCCGGAACGGGAAATGCGCTCCGACATCGCGACGAGACCCGCGGGGACGCTGCCGCCCTGCTGCCGCACCAGAGCGAGGATGGCTTCGGTGGCACCCTTGCGTATGCAGCGGCCATCGAGATCCACGCCGCTCATTCGCGTATAGGCAGAAAAAGGAATGAAGCGGGCATCGGCGGTCGCCACATCCCGGCCGCGCAAACCATACTGTTGCTTCGCCAGGACCACAACCGAGCGCCCCTCGGGGGTTTCGTCCGCCAAGCTGGCAAGCTGGGCGACATCTGCCAATGCTTTCGCCGTGATTCCCGGCGCCGGCCAAAACTCGACCGCTTCGCGGTTTCCCAGAGTGATCGTGCCCGTCTTATCTAGCAACAAGGTATTGATGTCACCGCACGCTTCCACCGCTTTGCCGCTCATCGCCAGTACGTTGTGGCGCATCACGCGATGCATGCCGGCAATTCCGATCGCCGGCAGAAGTCCGCCGATGGTAGTGGGAATCAGGCATACCAGCAGCGCAACGAGAACATTGACGGCGGGAGCGCTGCCCGCGCCCATGAGAGCGATGCTGAAGTTGGCAAACGGCAGCAGCGTGGCCACTGCGAGAAGAAAAATCAGCGTCAGGCCGGCAATGAGAATGTTGAGCGCGATCTCGTTCGGCGTCTTCTGGCGATGTGCGCCCTCCACCAGCGCGATCATGCAGTCGAGGAACGTCTCCCCGGGATTGGAGGTGATACGGATTCGAATGTGATCGGAGAGCACCTTGGTACCACCAGTCACTGCGCTGCGGTCGCCGCCCGAATCGCGGATCACTGGAGCGCTCTCGCCGGTGATCACGGATTCATCCACCGTCGCAATTCCTTCAATCACCTCACCGTCACCTGGAATCAGATCCCCGGCCTCGCAGAACACGAGGTCCCCGGCACGCAGCGTGGAGGCAGCCACCGATTCAACGCCGGCCGCCGTCAATCGCTTGGCCAGCGTATTGCTCTTCGTCTTGCGTAGCGTATCCGCTTGCGCCTTGCCCCGTGCCTCGGCCATGGCCTCGGCAAAGTTGGCAAAGAGTACCGTGAACCAGAGCCATAAGGTAATCTGCGCTGAAAACCGATAGCCGCTCGCGCCCCGCGCCCAATTGCCAACCAGGAGTGCCGTGGTTAATGCTGCCCCTGCCTCCACCACAAACATGACCGGGTTCTTGGCTACTGCCCGCGGATCTAGCTTGGTCACGGCGGCCCGCATTGCCGACCACACCTGCGCGGAATCGAAGATCTTCCCTGGCGGTTTGCCCCCGCGGGACGCCAGCCCGGCGCCCGCGCCGGAAGTGGTAACAGCAATGGGAGTCACCATAGAAGGCTCATTCCAAAAAGTCGGCCGCTGTGCATCAGGTACTGCTCGGCGATTGGCCCCAGCGCCAAAGCCGGGAAAAACGTCAGCGCGCCCACCAGGACCGTCGTGCCCACCAGAAGCCCGACAAAGAGTGGACCATGCGTGGGGAAGGTGCCGCTGCTGGTTGGGATCTTTGTTTTTGCCGCCAAGCTGCCCGCTACGGCCAGAAGCGGAATCAGAAACAGGAATCTTCCGATAAGCATCGCCAGCCCCGTGGTCAGGTTGAACCATGGCGTGTTGGCGTCGAGACCGGCAAAGGCACTGCCGTTGTTGGCGGTGGCGCTGGTATAGGCGTACAGCAGCTCGGAAAAGCCATGGGGACCTTGGTTGGCAAGGATGTGGATCGCCGCCCCGGGCGGATTCCAATATCCGTGCGGGCTGAAGCGCAAGGCTGCGCTCAGCGCGGTGAAGATCAAAATGCCGGCGGCGGTGGCGATCAACGCCAGCATCGCCATCTTGACCTCCTTCTGTTCAATCCTCTTGCCCAGGTATTCGGGTGTGCGGCCCACCATGAGGCCGGCGATAAAAACCGCTAGGATGGCAAACAGCAGAATGCCCTTCAGGCCCGCTCCCACGCCGCCGAAGACCACTTCACCAAGCTGCATGTTGAAGAGCGCAACCAAGCCGCCAATCGGCGTGAGGCTGTCGTGCGCGCTGTCAACCGCGCCGCAACTGGCATCGGTTGTGATCACGGCAAACAGCGACGAGGCGGGAATGCCGAACCGGACCTCTTTGCCCTCCATGTTGCCGCCGGGCTGCGAGTCGGTAGCCTGGACCGCAATACCAAGCCGCGTGAAGTTGGGGTTGCCCGCCTGCTCGGCGTGGTACACCACCCCTGTTCCGAGCAAAAACAGCAAGCTCATGGCGCCAAAGAGTGCCCATCCCTGGCGCGTATCGCCCACCATCATCCCGAACGCATAGGTCAGGCCCGCTGGAACCAAAAAAATCAGCAGCATCTGCACCAGGTTGGTCAACGGCGTTGGGTTTTCAAATGGGTGGGCGGAGTTGGCGTTGAAGTATCCACCGCCGTTCGTTCCCGCCAGCTTGATGGCTTCCTGCGACGCCACAGGTCCTTGTGGAATGGTTTGCCGCGCGCCCTCCAACGTGGTCGCTTGGACGGGCGCATGGAAATTCTGAATCGAACCCTGGGCGCATAAGAACAGTGCCGCGGCTAGCGAAAACGGCAGGAACAGGTACAGCGTTCCGCGAGTCAGGTCCACCCAAAAATTGCCGATAGTCTTCGACCGCTGTCGGGCAAATCCACGCATCAGGGCCAGGGACATCGCCACCCCCGCGGCCGCCGATACAACATTCTGCGTGGTCAGCGCCGCCATCTGAACGAAATAGCTCAAGGTCGTCTCGCCGCTGTAGGCTTGCCAGTTCGTGTTTGTGACAAAGCTGACGGCGGTGTTGAAGGCGAGATCAGGCGTGAGCGCAGTCGCCCCCGCCGGTGCCTTGGGGGTGCCCAGCCCGGCGGGGTTGAACGGGAGGTGGCCCTGCAAGCGCTGGATCAGATAGGCGAACAGGAAGCCCATGATGCTGAACGCCAACAAAGCGCCGGCGTATTGCATCCAGGTCTGTTCGGTCTCCTCGCCCACGCCGGTCATGCGATAGGCGAAGCGTTCCAGTGGACGCAGCACCGGATGAAGAATCGTCCGCCGGCCCTCGAAGAGTCGAAACAGGAACAGCCCCACCGGCTTCGTCAAAGCCAGCAGAACGACGAAGTAAACTGCGATTTGCAGAATGCCGCGCGCGGTCATCAGAAGCGCTCCGGCCGCAAGAGCGCGTAGATCAAATAAACGAACAGGAAGAATGCGACAATGCCGGCGATGATGATCTCCATGGCGATGCGCCGCCCTATAGTCGATCGCACGCCCGGCAGAATTCCCAGGCCGCAACCAAAAACAAAACCGCGATCAGAACGTAAACCAGGTCCAGCATTGTCCCTGCCTCTTCATCGGCTGCCCGCTATTTCGCTCTGCTGCGCCCTAAGAAGGCGATGCTTCGATGAGTGCCGCTGTTGCCCACATGACGTCTCTCTGTCAGGCTCACTGGAACCATTACAGGGCCAGGGACCTAAGGAAGGCATAAAGAGGCCGTCAGGTTTATGTAAATGAGGGGAAGCAGCCGGTGAAAGCTATTCGGCGTCCGGCAGATCGAGCCGGTAGCCAACCCAGGGTTCGGTGATCAGATACCGTGGATGCGAAGGGTCGGGCTCCAGTTTGCGCCGGAGCTGGTTGACGAACACGCGGAGGTATTCCGTCTGCTCGCCGTAGTCCGGCCCCCACACCGCCTGCAGCAATGTTCGATGGGTCAGCACCCGCCCTGCGTTGGCGAGAAAGAAGCGCAGCAGTTCGAACTCCTTGGGGGTCAGCTTGACTTCTTCCCCATCCTCCTGCGCCCGCCCGATCGACCGCCGGTTCAGATCAATCGTGAATTCGCCCATCCGAAAGGTTTCCATCTCGCCCTTGCCGCCTATGCGACGCAAAACCGAGCGGATGCGGGCCAAGAGTTCCTCGACTCCAAAGGGCTTGGTTAGGTAATCGTCCGCGCCCGCGTCCAGCGCCTGAACCTTTTCCGCCTCGGCATTCCGCACCGAGAGGACAATGACGGGCACCGGGCTGGTCTGGCGCACCTGTCGACAGACCTCCACACCTCCGATGCCGGGCAAAGCCAGATCGAGAATCAACAGGTCCGGCAGGCAGCGGCGAAACTCCTCCAGCCCCTCTTCGCCCGAGGCCGAGGTCCAGACCTCATAGCCGCGCGCCACCAGCGCGGTCTTCAGCACCCGCCGGATCTGGGGCGCGTCATCAATGATGAGGATTCGAATCGCCATGGGTGCAAGACTGTTCGTACGCTGCTTCGACGGCTATGGGCAAGGTAAACCAGAAGCGTGCGCCTTGCCCCGGCTCCGAAGCAGCCTGCAAAGTACCTTGATGGGCCTGGATGATGCCACGCGCGATTGCCAGGCCCATTCCAATACCTTCAGGCCGGCTCTGGCGCGCTCGTGGATCGCGGAAGAATTTATCGAAGATGCGCGGGAGTATCTCCGGCGCGATGCCGGGTCCATGATCTCGGATCTCTGCCGTGAGCCAGGCGCCGCTGATGCTGGCCGTGATTTCAATCAAGCTGTCCTGTTTGGAATAGGCGGCCGCATTGGAAAGCAGTTGCGTGATCGCCTGGCTCAGCAGTGGACCATCCGCGCGCACGGGAGGCAAATCGGACAAACCGATGCTGCGAACCCGCTGCGGCGCTAGGCGTGCTTGGGTGATTGCCGCCTCGATGATGGGAGCCAATGCCAAGGCTTTGGGAACCAATCGCAGATCGCCGGATTCTATCCTCGCCATATCGAGAACGTTTTGCAGAATATGGTTCAGCCTGTCGCTCTCTTCGTTGATCACCGCCAGCAGGTCTCTCCGCGCCGCGTCTTCTTGCCCGCGCTCCAGATCCTCGCCTAGCAGCGAGGTCACGGCGGCCTTGATCGAGGTCAATGGCGTCCGCAGGTCATGCGTTACAGAATCGAGCAGCGCCGTCTTGAGGAATTCGCTTTCGCGCAATCCTTGCATACGGCTGCTCTCCCGCTGCACTCGGGCGCGCTCCAACGCGATGGCGACGATGCCGGCGATGGCGGCGCCGCTTTCCGGGCTGATGGGCGGTGCCTTCACCCGCAAGAACCCCAATTCGCTTTGCCCCACCCGCAGCGGCCAGCGCAGGTCCGGCGTTCCGGATACATCTGTGGCGCCGTCGGTCAGCTCGATCTTGGCATCTTCGAAATCGAAGATCGCGACCAGGGCCCGCTCTATCTGCAGAGCGGTGTCGCCTGGATCGGCCAACAGGCTGGCCCGGCTCAGCTCGTAGAGCCGCTTGATCTCCTGCCGCCGAAATTCGGCTTCGCGCGCCTGTCGCTTCGCCGAAGCCGAAAGCTCGCTGGCGACCGTGGCGGTAATTAAAAATGCGGCCAGCGCCACCCAGTTGCGCGTGTCGTCGACGGTAAACGTGTCTGTCGGCGGCAAGAAAAAGAAATTGTACTGCGCCGCCGCTGCCAACGACGCAATCAACGCTTCGGGGAAGCCAAAGACGCTGGCCGCGGCCAACACCACCAGCAGGTAGGCAAACCCGACCGTAGTGATGTTGACGGAGACCAGCAGGCGGAGGCTCGCCGTGACCGCCGCCGTTAAACCGAGCGCGATCAGGGCCTGCCCTGCCCGGCGCCATTTGCTTTGGGTCAGCTTCAGCCTCCCCCCTACTAGCCAGCCTACTACGGCCTCGCACCTTGCCCAGTGCGGCGGTCTACGGCCGGTGCGCGGCGCGAAGGGCTGCGGTTCAGTTCCCGCCGATCAAGATGTTCGGACCCTTGCCGGACATGGACTGGTTGAAGGCCGGAATCGTGGCCGCCTGAAGCGCTCGGAAGCCCGCGCGGGCATTGGCGATTTCCCCCTCGAGTTTGGCCAGCGTGCGCTCCTGCGCCACAGTCGGGGCGTAGTCAAGGCCGCCAGCTTCGTCCGATGCGCCCTGCCCAACGCCGCCGCTGAGCCAGATCAAGTTCATATAAACCTTGTAGGCGGTGGGGAAATATTTGTCGTCGCTGAGCACCGATTCCTTGCTGACGAGCTGGCGCTCGACGGCGAGAATCTTGGCGTCGAGCGCGTGCAGCGCTGCTCCGGTCGCGGGGCTGTCGGTCTTGAGCTGGTCCTCGATCTGCTTGCGCCACTTTTCCATGGTGTTGACCATCTCGGAGGTTTCCGTGATGTCGCCGCGGATGCGCACCTGCATCGCGGTTGAAGCCTGCAGGGTCGCGGTCGAGGCCTCCACCTCCGGATCCTTCAGCACCTCGAAGGGCTGGTTGTAGCTGCGTCCGCCGACGGTCAGGCGCAGTTGGTAGTTGCCGGGCGCGGCCATGGGAATGCCGGTGGTCGAGGTGATGCCCCAATGGGTGATGGTGCGGATGTCCTTGCCCTGGAAGCGCGGCTCCTCCCAGATGTGCGGGTTCTCGGGCGGCGTGGTGCGGAGCTCGACCAGCGTGGGCGCATCGTAAAGCAGATCCCAATAGGCGCCATTGAGCCCCTGGTGGGCGTTGATGGCCAGTTTGCGGACTTCCTTGCCGGCCGGGTCGAGGATCTCAAGCTGCACCGGCCCGGCGGGCGCGCTGGCGAGGAAGAATTGGAATTGCGGACGAGCAGGTTCGGCCGCAGTGGGATAGGCGCTGCGGGCCTGGCGGAAGATCGGCCCCGGCTTGAAGAGACGGGTGGTATCGGCGGTGATTTCGGGGCTTCCGCTCTGCTCGAGCGTGGCAATGTCGGGAAGAATGTACAGACCGCGTCCATAGGTCGAGACATCCA
>DATNED010000078.1:0-5560 GCA_035553115.1 Terriglobales bacterium
ATCCATGACTTCGGCACCGCCGAGGGGATGCCCTACATCGTCATGGAATGGATCGAGGGCGAGACGCTGCGGCGCAAACTGCAGCGGGGAGCGCTCGGCATCGCCGAGGCGGTGCGGATCGCGACCGGCATCGCCGATGCGCTGGCGGCGGCGCACGCGAGCGGGATCCTGCACCGGGATCTGAAGCCGGAAAACATCATGCTGGCGGCCGAGGGGCGGGTGAAGGTGCTGGACTTCGGGATCGCGCGGCGGATGAACGCCGAAGGCGGCGCGGCGCAGGCGGAGACCAGCTTGACGCTGCCGGGGGGCATCGTGGGCACGCCCGGATACATGTCGCCCGAGCAGATCCGCGGCGAGGGCCTGGATGCGCGTTCGGACCAGTTTTCCTTCGGCGCGGTGCTGTACGAAATGGCGAGCGGGGCGCGGGCCTTTGCCGGCGGCAGCGCGGCGGATCTGCAGGCGGCGGTGCTGTTGCAAGCGCCGACGCCGCTGGCGCGTTTGAACCCGGAAGCGCCAGCGCCGCTGCAATGGCTGGTGGAGCGCTGCCTGGCGAAATCCGCGGCGGAGCGGTTCCCCTCCATGAGCGAGGTGCGGCAGGAGCTGGCCGCGATCGGCGCGCAGCGCGCCGCGCCGGCGGCGGCCGCACTGGGGAACAACCTGCCGGCAGCGCGCACCGCGCTCGTCGGCCGCGAGGCCGATCTGATTCGCCTGCGGGAGTTGGCCGTGGATCCGAGCCTGCACGTGCTGACGCTGACCGGACCTGGCGGGATGGGCAAGACGCGGCTTGCGGTCGAGCTGGCGCGCAGCCTTGGGGCGGAGTTTCCCGGCGGAGTGTGTTTCGTGCCCCTGGACCAGGTGAGCCAGCCGAAGCAGGTCGAGGCCGAGGTGGCGCGCCTGCTGGGCGTGGCGGGAGCGCCAGGACAGGACCAAGCCGACGCGGTCGCCAAGCACCTGGAGCAAGGCCGCGGGGGCCCGATCCTGCTGGTGCTCGACAACTTCGAGCACGTGATGGATGCGGCGCTGTTCGTCTCGCGGCTGGCATCGGTGCACGTGAAGATCGTGGTCACCAGCCGTTCGCCTCTGCGCATCTACGGGGAGTATGAGTATCCGGTGGCCTCGCTGCTGCAGGCCGGCGGCGGCGCGAAGCGCTCGGCGGCGGTGCAGTTATTCCTTGAGCGCGCGCCGGGGCTGCGAGGAGTGGAGTTGACGGCCACGCAATTGCAGACGATTGCGTCCATCTGCGTCCGCCTCGATGGGCTTCCGCTGGCGATCGAGCTGGCGGCGGCGCGCACCAAGTTGCTGCCGCTTGCGGCCTTGCTGGAGCGGATTGAGCAGCCGCTGAACGTGCTGGTGGGCGGGGCGCGCGATCTTCCGCAGCGCCAGCACACGCTGCGCGAGACCCTGGATTGGAGCTACAACCTGCTCGACGCCGCGCACCAGAAGCTGTTCGCGCGCCTGTCGGTGTTCGTGGGCGGCGGGACCATCGAGGCGATCGAGGCGGTGTGCGACACGCGCGAGGACCTCAAGCTCGATCTGTGGGAAGCGCTCGAGGCGCTAGTTGATTCGAGCCTGATCCGGCGCATGGGGGCGGAGGGCGAGCCGCGCTTCGGAATGTTCGAGACCATGCGCGAATATGCAGGCGAACGGCTGGCGGCGGCCCACGAGGAAGCGTACACGCGCAAGGCGCATGCCGCCTATTACATGGTGCTGGCCGAGGACCGGGGCAGCGCGGCCAGGCGGGAGCACACCGGGAGCCACATCTTCGACGACGAGCTGGGGAACCTGCGCTCGGCGCTGGACTGGCTGGCGGCCCAAGGCGAGGCCGAGTGGGGGCTGCGCATGGTGGGGCCGCTGGTGGTGTACTTTCTCGCGCATCGGTTGAACCGCGAGATGGGGGCGTGGCTGAAGAGACTGCTGGCGCTGCCGCAGCTGGGGGCCAACGCCAAGCTGCGCCGCTGGGGGGAGTACTGGCTGGCGGATGTCAACTTCGAGCTCGAGGGCACCGCGCATGCGGCCGAAGGGTATCGCGCCGCCTGGGACGGCTTTCAGCAGGCAGGCGACCGGGAAGCGATGCTGGTGGCCGCGCACCGCATCAGCCACGCGCTGCAGTTCGAGGATGCGCAGGAGTCGCTGATGTGGTCGGAGCGGTCCGTGAACTTGGCACGCGAGCTGGGGCGCGAGGGGCTGTTGGCGGGGAGCTTAAGCAATCATGCCGACGTGCTGAAGCTCACCGGCCAGCACGAGCGCGCGGCGCAACTGTACCAGGAGGCTGCGCGCCTCTTCGAACGGGCAGGCGATCAAGAGAATGCGACCTGGGCGCTCAACCACGAAGCCGACCTATGCCTGCGAAGCGGGCAGCAGGAGAGGGCCGAGGGGTTGTACACGGAGGCGCTTGCACGCTTCCGCGCGCTCGACTATGCCCCGGGCGTGGCTTCGTGCCTGCACGATCTGGCCAGGCTGGCCGCGGGCGCGGGCCAGGAGGGGAAGGCGAGGGAGCTGTTCCGACAGTGCCTGCGGCTGTACGGCCCCAGCGATGTCGGCGAGCTGCCGCTGGTGTTCGAGTCGGTGGCGGCGGAGCTGCTGCGCGGGGGGCGTGCGCCAGCGGCGCTGACCATCCTGGGCGCGGCCGCGGGCGTGCGCGAACGGTTTGCGGTGGTGACCCTGAACCCGCAGGCGAGGGCGGCGGTCGAAGCGGGGGTCGAGGCGGCGCGCCAGGGGGCGGGCGAGGCGGCAGCGCAGTGCTGGATGCGGGGCTGGAACCTGCCGGTAGAGGAAGCGATCCAATTAGCATTAGCGGAAATGGAGGCAACATGGACGAGCTGATTCAAGCTGTTCGCGGCACCGTCATCCGGCCGGGCGACGCCGGCTACGAGGGCGCGCGCCGGGTCTACAACGCCGATATCGATCGCAGACCCGCGGCGATTGTGGCTTGCGCCGATGCGGCCGATGTGAGCCGCGGGGTGGGCTACGCCCACGAGCACGGGCTGGCGGTGGCGATCCGCGGCGGCGGGCACAGCGCGGCTGGATTCGGCACCTGCGATGGCGGGTTGGTGCTCGATCTTTCGGCGATGAAGGGCATTCGCGTGGATGCCAAGCGGCGCATCGCGCGCGCCGAAGCCGGCTGCACCTGGGGGGACTTCGACCGCGCCACCCAGGCCCAGGGCCTGGCCACCCCCGGCGGCATCATCTCGACCACCGGCCTGGGCGGCCTGACCACCGGCGGCGGCTTCGGGTATTTGTCGCGGCTGCACGGCCTGGCCTGCGACAACGTGATCTCGGCCGACGTAGTCACCGCGGCAGGAACGCTGGTGGCGGCGAGCGCGACCCAAAACGCCGACCTCTTCTGGGCGATCCGGGGCGGAGGCGGAAACTTCGGGGTCGTGACCGCGTTCGAGTTCCGGCTGCATCCGGTGACGCAGGTGTACGCCGGGCCCATTCTATATGCGCCGGAGCAGGCGGCGGACGCGATGCGGATGTACCGCGACTTCATGCGTTCCGCGCCGCGCAATCTGAGCGCGTTTTTTGCATTTCTGATGGTGCCGCCGGGGCCGCCGTTTCCCGAGCCGCTTTGGCTGAAGACCGTGCCGGGCATCATGTGCGCGTACTTCGGCGATGCGGCGGCCGGCGAGGCCGCGATCGCGCCCCTGCGCGCATTCGGCCCGCCGTTGGCGGCGCTTACCGGGCCCATGCCCTATACGGTGCTGCAGTCGCTATTTGACGGGCTGCTGCCGCCGGGGCTGCACCATTATTGGAAGTCGGATTTCGCCAGCGATCTCAACGACGAGATGATCGCGGTGCACGCGAAGTTCGGGCCGCAGATCCCGACGGTGAACTCCGCCATGCATATTTATCCGCTGGACGGCGCCATCCACGACGTGCCTACGGGCGACACCGCGTTCGCCTATCGCGACGTGCGCTTCGTGCACATCATCGCGGCGGTGACGCCAGAGGCCGTCAGGCTTGCCGGCTACCGCGAGTGGGTGCGCGCGTATTGGTCGGCGCTGCATCCCTATTCGGCGGGCGGGACGTACGTGAATTTTCTGATGGAGGAGGGCGAGCAGCGCGTGTCGGAGAGTTACCGCGGAAACCACGCGCGGCTGGCAGCGATCAAGG
This sequence comes from Terriglobales bacterium, assembly GCA_035553115.1. Taxonomy (GTDB): domain Bacteria; phylum Acidobacteriota; class Terriglobia; order Terriglobales; family SCQP01; genus SCQP01. The sequence continues at coordinate 4,114 of DATNED010000078.1, forward strand.
CCCAATATGATCCCGGCAACGTGTTCCGCGTGAACCAGAATATCTTGCCAGCGCATGTTTCCTGATATGCTCGCGGTATGCCCAAATTCGTAATCGAGCGCGAGATACCCGGCGCGGGGGCGATGACGCAGGAGCAGCTGCAGCAGGCCGCGCAACAGAGCCTGGGAGTGCTGCGCGACCTGGGGCCGCGGATCCAGTGGCTGCACAGCTACGTGACCGACAACAAGGTGTACTGCATTTACTGGGCGCCGAACGCGGAGCTGATCCAGGAGCATGCCACCCGCTGCGGTGTGCCCGCGAACAGGATCTCGGCGGTGCGCCGCCTCATGGACCCCGCCAGCGCCGACGGCGCGGCCTAAGCTACCTCGGCGCAATGGCGGGCTCTCGATGATCGTGGTGGGCATAGACTGCGGAAGCGTGGCGACCGGGTACGGCGTGGTCGAGAGCGACTGGCGGCGGCACCGGGCGCGGGTGAGCGGGACGATTCGTCTGCCGCGGGCCAGCCAAGCCAGCTTTGCCGAGAGACTCGACCGGATTCATGGGGCGCTGAGCGAGCTGCTGGAGCGGGAACGGCCGGATTGCGTGGCCATCGAAGAGGTGTTCTACGCCAAGAACGTGCGCTCGGCGCTGCAACTCAGCCACGTTCGCGGGGTAGCGATGCAGGCGGCGGCGGCACTGGGGCTGCCGGTATTCGAGTACTCGCCGCGAACCATCAAGAGCGCGCTGACCGGCTACGGCGACGCAGACAAGACGCAGGTGCTGCACATGGTGCGGTCGCTGCTCTGCCTGGAGGAGGATCCGGGCTCGCTGGACGCTTCGGATGCGCTGGCGGTCGCGATCTGCCATATCCACTCTGCGCCGCCGACGGCGCGAGGCTAAGACCATGCCCCGCGCCTTCCCTTTCGCAATTGGCGGGAAGCTGGTCGCTCCGGAGCATCCGGTGGAGGTGAGATCTCCGTACTCCGGCGATGTCGTCGGGACGGCGGGCGAGGCGAACGGGCAGGAAACCGAGCGAGCGCTCGCGGCGGCGGCGGGGGCACGGGCGCCGATGGCGGCGCTGCCGGCATGGCGGCGAAGCCAGGCGCTGCGCGCGCTCGAGTTCGCGGTGCGGGAGAATCAGGAGGAGCTGGCCGGGCTGATGTGCGCGGAGGCGGCCAAGCCCATCCGTGATGCGAAGGCGGAGGTGCAACGCGGGCTGCTGACGCTGCGGACGGCGGCGGAGGAGGCGCTGCGCAACGGCGGGAACGTAATGCCGCTGGACTTCGCCGCCGGCGCCGAAGGGCGGTACTCGATCTCGCGTCGGTTCCCGATCGGGGTCATCGCGGGGATCACGCCGTTCAACTTCCCGTTGAACCTGGTGCTGCACAAGCTTGCGCCGGCGATGGCGAGCGGGAACCCGGTGGTGATCAAGGCGTCGCCGCGGACGCCGCTGACGGCGATGCGGCTG
>DATNED010000079.1:0-14055 GCA_035553115.1 Terriglobales bacterium
CAACGAGCGACTCTCGAGAAGGGGCGAGACGGGGTGGTTGGCTAGGACGCAGGGAGGGCGCGAACCGCAGCGTGGCTCGATGCCACGTGAGGATTCGCGCCCGACCGAGGACAACGCCAGACGCCCCGTATCGCCCCGCCCCGCTCACCGGCGCGTCTTCGGCCATCGCGCCGTGATGGTGCTGGAAATGCCGCCCCGCGGCGTGAATTTCCCTTCGACCTGCGCCCACACCGGCCTGCAAGCCGCCACAAGGTCCTCGAGAATCCGGTTCACCGCATTCTCGTAGAAGATCCCCAGGTTCCGGTACGCCAGCAAGTATTCTTTCAGCGATTTCAGCTCAACGCACTGCGCTCGCGGCACATAGGTGATGGTCAGCGTCGCGAAATCCGGCAGCCCGGTCTTGGGGCACACCGAGGTGTACTCGGGTATCGAAATCGCGATTTCGTACCCCGGAAACTGGTTCGGCCAGGTCTCCAGCTCCGGCAGCGGGGCTTTCAGTCCCGCCGACGCCTGTTCATCCGTGTATCGGCGCTTGGCCATGCCCCAGCATAACAGCCCGCCTTTTCTCCCACGCGTGGTGAATCTCCGCCCCCAGTAAGATGGCCAGCGCGAACAGGTAGAACCACAGCATCAACGCGATCACCGCGCCCAGCGAGCCGTACACCGCCGAGTACCTGGCGAAGTGGTTGATGTACACCGACAGCAACGCCGACGCCCCCACCCAAATCGCCAGCGCAATCCCCACCGCCGGCAGCGTGCCGCGTTCGCCCCCTCGCGGACGATTGGGTGCCACTCGATAGAGCATCCACAGCGCCAGCACCATCAGCCCCAACGTGAAAGTCCACCGGATTGCCGGCAACAGAAAGTCCAGCGCCTGGCCCAGGTGCGTCGGCCACGCCACCAGGGTCAGCGTGCGCTCGCCCAGCAGCAGCACGGCCAGCGCCAGCACCATGAAGATCCCCGCGCTGAACGTGAGCGCGAACGCCAGTGCGAGCCGATGCAGATACGAGCGCGTCTCTGGCACTTCGTACGCCGCGTTCAGCGCGGACATCAGCCCGGAAAACGCCTGCGATGCCGAGTAGAGCAGAATCACCACGTCCAAGCTGATCAGCCCCGGCACATTCTTGCTCAGCGTCTCCTTCAACTGCCCGGCTACCAGCGCGGCCGCCTGCCGCGGCAGGTCCTGGGTCAGCGCCGCCACCAGGTTGTGGGTCAGCCCCTCGAGATGAAAGGCTGAAAGCAGCGCCGCCACCAGCAGCACCGTCGGGAAAAAGGCGAAGAGGAAGTAGAACGCTAGCGTCGCGCTCCAATCCAGCAGGTCGTCCCGCATCGCCGCTGCCAGTGCCGCCCCCACTACTCGTACCCACCCCATGGCGGATCAGATGCCTCCCCGTACCCCTAATTCTTCCCGCTCGTTGGCAAGTATCGCTGCCAGGCGAGGGGCGCGTCTCCCAGCGAGCGCGCCAACGTCAGCTTCGCCACATTGTGGGCGTACACGCTGTCAATCTGGTTCTCCTGCGCCGTCGCCACCGCCTCCTGCGCCTGAATCAGCTCGACCGTGTTGATCACCCCGGCCTGAAACCGCTCATGCGCCATCTCCAGCGCCTCCTGCGCCACCTTCAAGTTGCCCTCGGCCACCGTGACCTGGCTGGCTGCGGCATTAAGATCCAGGTACGCCTCCCGCACCTGGGCTTCAATCGCCCCGCGCAGGTCCGCAACTTCCGAATCCCGCTGCATCACCGCCGCGTTGGCCTGCTCGATGTCGCCCTTCACCTTCCCGCCCTGCCAAAGCGGAATTCGAAGCGTCCCGGTGATCGAGAACACTCCATGCGAGTCCGTCACCGGCGTGCTGCCGATCACCCCGTAGCTTCCGGTGAATCCCGCCGTCGGCATGCGTTCGTCTTTCGCAGCTGCCAGCGCCGCCCGCGCCGCTTCGGCCTGCGCTGCCGCCGCCTTCAGGTCGGCGCGTCGCTCGAGCGCTTGGGCGAGTGCCGCCTCCAGCGTCAGCGCCGGCGGCGGCGCAAACCCCACCCGGTCGGCGAGCGTGTAATCGGGCCGCGGCGGCAGCCCGATCATCCGCGCCAAGTTGATCTTCTGCTTGTCGACATCGTTGCGCAGCGAGGTCAGTTGCAATTGCTCCATCGAGGCCTGCACCTGGTTCTGGTCCACCGTCAACCGCGCCAGCGCCCCCACCGATTGCCGCTGCTGCGACTCGCTCAGGATGGCATTGGCGGTCTCCAACTGCGCCCGTTGCGCATCCAGCCGCGCCTCGGCCGCGATCACGCCCAGGTAGGCGCCGCCCACCCCCAGCACCACCTGGTCGCGTGCGTCGTTCAGCTCCAACCGGTCCGCCAGCAGCGTCTGCCGGCTCGACCGCACGTTGTTGTTCGCGGTCAAATCCAGCAGCGTCTGCGACAGCGACGCCTGCAATTGCATGTAGCTGAACGGTCCCACCACCGCAGGAAAATTGAACGGCGTTCCCGGCGGCAGCCGGAACCCCATCGCCTTGAGGTCCGTCTGTTGCACGGTCCCGCTCAGGTTGCCGCTGAGGTCCGGCATCAGCGCTGCCTGCGCGCTGCGCGCCGCGCCCGCCGCCTGCTCGACCGTGTAGCCCCACTGGCTCGCGCCCAGGTTGTACTCCAGTCCGCGCCCGATGGCTTCGGCCAGCGAGAGTGTTCCGGAGAACGGCGCGCGCGCGCTCACGCTGCCGCTGAATTCGCCGCCGGCTTGCACCACCGGCGTCAGCGCGTTCTGGCCCGAGGTCACCGAGCCCGCCTGCGGCGCGCGCCCGGAGAGTGGCACGCGGGCGGCTTGCTGCTGCCCCCCGGCGGCGGCGGTGAAGGCGGCGAGAAGAGCGGCGCTACAGCAGATCCGCTTGCGCGAAGAAAAAACCGATCTCGTGCCGCGCGGTTGCCGCGGCATCCGATCCGTGAATGGCGTTGCGCTCGATTGAAGTGGCATAAAGCTTGCGCACTGTTCCGGCTTCCGCCTTCGCCGGATCGGTCGCTCCCATCACCCGCCGCAGCTCCGCCACCGCATTTTCGCGCTCCAGCGCGCAGGCCAGCACCGGCCCTTCGGTCATGAATCGGACCAGGTCCTGGTAAAACCCGCGCTCGCGGTGCACGGCGTAGAACGCCTCGGCTTGTGCCCGCGTCAAGTGCAGTCTCCGCATCCCCAGGATGCGGAATCCGGCCTGTTCCAAGTGCGCCAGGATGGCGCCGCTGCGGCCCGCCGCGACGGCGTCGGGCTTGAGGATGGTGAGCGTGCGTTCAGTGTGCGGCATGGGTAATGGATTTGAGGGCGGCAGCGAGCGTCGCCCCGATGTCGGCCGGGCTTTGGCAGACTTGGATGCCCGCCGCCCGCATCGCCGCCATCTTCTCGGCGGCGGTTCCTTTGCCCCCCGCGATGATCGCGCCGGCGTGCCCCATCCGCCGTCCCGGCGGCGCCGTCTGCCCGGCGATGAACCCCACCACCGGCTTGCGCACGTGGTCCTTGATGTATGCTGCGGCTTCTTCCTCTCCGCTGCCGCCGATCTCGCCGATCATGATGATCGCGTCGGTGTCGGCGTCGCGGTGGAACAGCTCGATGGCGTCGCGATGGGTGGTGCCGATGATCGGGTCTCCGCCGATGCCGATCGCGGTGGATTGTCCGATGCCGAGCTGGGTGAGCTGGTGCACGGCTTCATACGTCAGCGTCCCGCTGCGGCTCACGATCCCCACCCGGCCGGGCAGGTGGATCGAGGCCGGCATGATGCCGATCTTGCATTGCCCGGGGGTGATGATGCCGGGGCAGTTGGGTCCGATCAGCCGGGTGCGCGAGCTGCGCACGCTGCGCCAGGCACGCGCCATGTCCATCGCCGGGATCCCCTCGGTGATGCACACCACCAGCGGCAGCTCGGCGTCGCAGGCTTCGAGGATCGCATCGGCCGCGAATGGCGGCGGCACGAAGATCACCGAAACGTTGGCGCCGGTCGCGGCCACCGCCTGCCGCACCGTGTCATAGACCGGCGTGCCTTCGTGGACGGTGCCGCCCTTGCCCGGCGTGACGCCGGCGACTACCTGGGTGCCGTACTCGCGGCACATGCGGGCGTGGAAGCTGCCTTCGCGTCCGGTGATGCCTTGGACGAGCAGTCGCGTGTTCTTGTCTACGAGGATGGCCATGGCGTTATCGCGTGGCGGCGACCACCTTCTCCGCCGCGTCCTTCATGTCGTTCGCCACCGTGATCTTCAATCCGCTCGCGGCCAGAATCTCCCGCCCTTTGGCCACGTTCGTGCCTTCCATCCGGATCACCAGCGGCAGCTTCAGTTGCACCGCCCGCGCCGCCTCGACCACGCCCGTCGCCAGCGTGTCGCAGCGCAGAATGCCGCCGAAGATATTGATCAGCACCGCCTTCACCGCCGGATCCTTCAGCAGGATTTCGAACGCGTGGCGGACTTGCTCGCTGTTCGCGCCCCCGCCTACATCCAGGAAATTCGCCGGCGATCCGCCCGCATACTGGATGATGTCCATCGTCGCCATCGCCAGCCCGGCGCCGTTCACCATGCAGGCCACGTTCCCGTCCAGCTTGATGTAGTTCAGCCCGTATTGGCTGGCCTCCATCTCGAGCGGCGCCTCTTCATGCAAGTCGCGCAGTTCCTTCAATTGCGGATGCCGGTACAGCGCGTTGTCGTCCAGGTTGATCTTCGCGTCCAGCGCCATCAGCGCATGGTCCGCCGTCAAAATCAGCGGGTTGATCTCCGCCAGCGTGCAGTCCAGCGCCACATACGCGCGCGCCAGGCTGGTCATGATCTTCACCGCGCTATTCAGCGCCGCCGCCGGCAGCCCCAGCCCGAACGCCAACTGCCGCGCCTGAAACGCCTCCAGGCCGGCATCGGGATCGAATGCCGCCTTCAGAATCGCCGTCGGATCCTTCGCCGCGACTTCCTCGATTTCCATTCCGCCCGCGGCCGACGCCATGAACACCGGCTTGCCCAGGCCGCGGTCGAGCACGATCCCAAGGTACAGCTCGCGCGCAATCGCCGCCGTCTCTTCAATCAGCACCTTCCGCACCAGTCGCCCCTCCGGGCCGGTCTGGTGCGTCACCAGCGTCATGCCCAGGATTTTGCTCGCGAATGCGACGGCTTCCTCCGGCGTCTTTGCCAGCTTCACGCCCCCGCCTTGCCCGCGTCCGCCGGCGTGGATCTGCGCCTTCACCACCGCGCGCCCGCCGAATTCCGCCGCCGCTGCCGCGGCCTCCTCCGCGCGCGTGATCACCCGTCCGCGCGGCACCGCCACGCCGAATCCGCGCAGCAACTCCTTGGCTTGGTATTCGTGGATCTTCATGCAGGGACGAATCGTCAGGATAACATTGAACCAATGTCCTTTGCGCTCGAAAGCTCCTACCAGCCGCGCGGCGACCAGCCCGCCGCCATCGCCGCGCTCGCCTCCGGCCTCCGCTCCGGCGAGGCCGCCCAGGTCCTGCTCGGCGTCACCGGCAGCGGCAAGACCTACACCATGGCCAAGGTCATCGCCGAGCTCGGTCGCCCCGCCCTCGTCATGGCGCACAACAAGACCCTCGCCGCCCAGCTCTACCACGAGTTCAAGACCTTCTTCCCGCGCAACGCGGTCGAATATTTTGTCTCCTATTACGACTATTACCAGCCCGAGGCCTACGTCCCCGCCGCCGATCTCTACATCGAAAAAGAGGCCACCATCAATGACGAGCTCGACAAGCTCCGCCTCTCCGCCACCCGTTCCCTCTTCGAGCGCCGCGACTGTGTCATCGTCGCCTCGGTCTCCTGCATCTACGGCCTGGGCTCGCCCGAGGCCTACTACGGCATGCTGCTGATGCTCGAGGTCGGCCAGGCTATCCGCCGCGAGCAGATCGCCCGCAAGCTGGTGGACATCCTTTACCAGCGCAACGACCACGACTTCCAGCGCGGCACCTTCCGCATCCGCGGCGACTCCATCGAGGTCTTCCCCACCTACGACGATTACGCCTTCCGCATCGAGCTCTTCGGTTCCGAGGTCGAGCGCCTCTCCCAGATCGATCCCCTCACCGGCGAAGTCCGCCAGACCTACCAGCGCCTCCCCATCTACCCCAAGTCCCATTACGTCCTGCGCCCCGAGGCGCGCGAAGAGGCCATCCGCTCCATCTTTGCCGAGCTCGACGCATGGCGCCCCGAGCTGCTCTCCCAGGGCAAGAAGATGGAAGCCCAGCGCTTGGATCAACGCACGCGCTTTGATATCGAGATGATGCGCGAGATCGGCTATTGCCACGGCATCGAGAACTATTCCCGCCACTTCACCGGCCGCGCCCCCGGCCAGCCCCCGCCCACGCTCCTCGACTATCTCCCCAGCGACGCGCTCATCTTCCTCGACGAAAGCCATCAGACCGTTCCCCAGCTCCGCGGCATGTATCACGGCGACCAGCAGCGCAAGCGCACGCTCGTCGAGTACGGCTTCCGTCTTCCTTCCGCCCTCGATAATCGTCCGCTCAAATTCGAGGAGTTCTACGAACGCATCGGCCAGATCGTCTACGTCTCCGCCACCCCCGGCCCCTATGAGCTCGAGCAGACCTCGGGCGCGGTCATCGAGCAGGTCATCCGCCCCACCGGCCTCCTCGATCCGGAAGTCGAGATCCGCCCCAGCAAGGGCCAGGTGGACGACCTGCTCGCCGAAATCCGGCTCCGGGCCGAGCGCCGCGAACGCGTCCTCGTCACCACCCTCACCAAGCGCATGGCCGAGGATCTCTCCGAGTATTACAGCGAGGTCGGCGTCAAGTGCCGCTACCTCCACAGCGAGATCGAGACCCTCGAGCGCGTCAAGATCCTCCGCGACCTCCGCCGCGGCGAATTCGACGTCTTGATCGGCATCAACTTGCTGCGCGAGGGCCTCGATCTCCCCGAAGTTTCCCTCGTCGCCATCCTCGACGCGGACAAGGAGGGGTTCCTCCGCTCCTCCGGCTCGCTCATCCAGACCATGGGCCGCGCCGCCCGCCACCTCAACGGCCGCGCCCTCCTCTATGCCGACAACATGACCGGCTCGATGACCCAGGCCATTGGCGAAACCCGCCGCCGCCGCACCGTGCAGGAGGCCTACAACCTCGAGCACCACATCATCCCGCAAAGCGTCCTCCGCCCCCTCGACATGACCCTCGTCGGCGTCGCCGAAGGTGACTACGCCTCCGCCGCAGGGGACGGCTTCGATGCCGGTCTGGAAGAATTTCCCACCGAAGAAGCCCTCGCCGCCTACCTCAAGCAGCTCGAAGCCGAAATGCGCGAGGCCGCCAGGCGCTTCGAGTTCGAGCGCGCCGCCCAGCTCCGCGATCGCCTCCGCAACCTGCGCGCCAAACAGATCGCAGTATGATGAAGTATCCCTTAACGCTCGCCGCCATCCTGGCCCGCGCCGAGCGCTGGTTCCCCAACGTCGAGATCGTCTCCGCCGGCCGCCGCAGCACCTGCGCCGAGCTCGCCCGCCGCGCCCGCGCGCTGGCCTGCGCGCTCCGCGCCGCCGGCCTTCAGCCCGGCGACCTCGTCGCCACCTTCCTTTGGAACGATCTAGCCCATCTCGAAGCCTACTTCGGCGTTCCGCTTGCCGGCGGGGTGGTTCATCCCCTCAATTTGCGCCAGCATCCCCGCCAGTGGGCCGAGATTCTCAAGCAAGCCGGCGACCGCTTCGCCCTGGCTGATGAAACGATCCTCGATCGTTGCCGCGACCTGCTCCCCAAGCACGTCATCGTCGTCCCCGGCGACTACGAGAAGTTCCTTGCCGGCGCGCCGGAGTGCGACCTGCCAGCGCTAGAAGAAAACGACGGCGCGGCCATGGGCTACACCTCCGGCACCACCGGCGAGCCCAAGGGCGTTGTCTATTCCCACCGCGCCCTCTGCCTCCACGCCCTCGCCATCGCGCTGCCCGATTCCCTCAACCTGCGCCAGCACGATTGCATCCTTTCTCTGGTCCCGATGTTCCATGCCAATGCCTGGGGAGCTCCGCACGCCGCCGCGCTCATCGGCTGCAAGCAGGTGCTCGCGGGCGCGCGCTTCGATGCCGAGTCCGCCGTCGAGCTCCTTTCCCGCGAGCAGGTCACCCGCAGCGCTGGCGTCCCGGTCATCTGGCAGGGCATTCTCGATGCCTTGGATCGCCACCCCGGCCGCTGGCCTCTGCATCCCGAGCTGCGCGTCAACCTCGGCGGCGCGCCGGCGCCGCTTGCGTTGTTCGAACGCTTCGATCATCACGGCATCGCCGTCAACATGGGCTGGGGCATGACCGAGATGACCCCGGTCGGAACCATGAACCCCCATCTCGCCGGTCCCGCGCGCGCCCGCCAAGGCCGCCCGCTGCCTTTCGTCGAAGCCCGCCTCGCGCCCGATGAGGAACTCGAAGTCCGCGGCCCCTGGATCGCGGACCGCTACCACGCCGATATCTCCCCCGAGAGCTTCACCGCGGATGGCTGGTTCCGCACCGGCGACATCGTCCAATTCGACCACCAGGGCCTGATGGAGATCGTGGACCGCGCCAAAGACATCATCCGCAGCGGCGGCGAATCCATCAGTTCGGTCGCGCTCGAAAACGCCCTCGCCTGCCACCCCTCAATTCGCGAGGCCGCCGTCATCGCCCTCCCGCACCCGAAGTGGCAGGAGCGCCCGCTCGCGTTCGTCGTCCTGCGCGACGGCGCCGCCCCCGATCCCGCCGCCTGGCGCGCCCATCTCGCCTGCGCCTTCGCCGCCTGGCAATGCCCCGACGAGTACCGCGTCCTCGCCGCCCTGCCCCGCACCTCCACCGGCAAGATTGACAAGCGTGCCCTGCGCGCGCGCCTTACTCCTGTCTAAGCGTGATCAGCTAGCATGCCCCCGCGCGGATCTGAGAAAATATCCCTTCGCGGGGGTCGCGTTTCCCGAGGGATATTGGCCGCCAACCCCGGTGCCACCTGCCGCGCCCAACTGCGAGCCGACTCGCGGGCATTCCAGGCGCTGGTGGCCGAGGGGCGCTGGTGCAATGGGGCGCTGGTGCAATTGCGTCGCTTTGCTGGGAGCGTGGAAGAGCTAGCGCCTAAAGGATCTTTTTCCCCAGCGCGCTGGCGATCAGCTCCACCGCCAACTCCGCCGTGCGGTTGTGCTCGTCCAGCACCGGGTTCACCTCGACCACCTCGAGCGACAGCATATTGCCGCTGTCGTAGATCAGCTCCAGCGCCAAATGCGCTTCCCGGTACGTCGCCCCGCCGCGCACCGGCGTCCCCACCCCGGGCGCGTCCGTGGCGTCAATGAAATCCATGTCGAGCGAAACGCAGAATCCTTCCGTCCCGTTGCTGGCGATCGCGATCGCTTCTTCCACCACCGAGCGCATCCCGCGCTCGTCAATGTCGCGCATGGTGAAGATCCGCACCTTCGACTCCCGCAGCAGCCGTGCCTCTTCCCGGTCCAGATCGTGGATTCCGACCAGCACCGTGTGCTGGGTCGAGAGTTTCGGCGCATAGCCGCACACTTCGGTGAGTTCCTTCGGTCCGTATCCGTGCAGGCACGCCAGCGGCATCCCGTGGATGTTTCCGCTCGGCGTGGTCTCGGGCGTGTTGAAGTCGCCATGCGCATCCAGCCAGATCAATCCCACCGCCTTCTGCTGCGCGCGATAGAAATCGCTCACCCCGCTGGCCGTCCCCACCGCGATCGAGTGGTCGCCGCCCAGCACCAGCGGCAGCGCCCCCTCTTCCAGGATCTTCTTCACCCAATCGGCGTGTTTTTGGCACGAGCGCGCGATCTCTTTCAGGTATTTCGCCTTCGGATTCCCCGGCGACTTCTGCTCCCGCAGCGCCACCTCGATGTTCCCCGTGTCCTTGACCTCGTAGCCCAGGCCCTCGAGCCGTGCCTGCAGCCCGGCCACCCGCATCGCCGACGGCCCCATGTCCACGCCCCGTCGGTCCTGTCCGAAATCCAGCGGTACCCCGATGATCCTCACCTTTCTCGTCATAATGTCGTTCCTGTTTCCTATTCCTCCATCCCCTATTCTTCCTCCGGCTGCCGTGCGTACTCCCCGAGCAACTCCGCCACCAGCGCTGCCGTCGGCACGGCCAGCACTGCGCCCAGCACCCCGCCCAGCGCCGCCCCTACCGCCAAGGCCAGGATGATCGCCAGCCCCGGCAAGTCCACCGCATTGCGCATCACCTTGGGCACGAGGTACGCGTTCTCGAAGCCTTCGTACACTGCAAAAAACATTAGCACCCCGCCCAGTGCGAACCACGACTGCACGCCTGCCACCGCGCCCGCCACCGCCGCTGCGGTCAGCGGCCCCAGCACCGGCACGAAGCTCAGCAGCGCGGCCAGCAACGCCAGGGCATAGAAGTCCGGCAGCCGCAGCGCAGCGAATGCCGCCAAGCTGGCCACGCCCATGCACAGCGCCAGCGCCGACTGCGCCAACAGCCATCCCCGCATGCGCCGCTGCCCGCGGTCAAGCGTCAGCGCCAGCCGCCGCCGCGGCCCGGGCGCGATCATTCCCAGGCACCAATCGCGCGTCTCGCGCCCTTCCGCCACCAGGTACACCGTGAGCAGCAGGATCGTGCACCCATCGGCCACCCCGGTGGCCAGGCTTTGCACCGCCTCCAGCGCCCAGCTTCCTGCCGCGGCCAAATCCGATTCGAGCGGCGACAAATTCAAATGATGCAGCCCCGGCAGCCGCTGCACCGCGGCCAGCGCGTTGCTGGACACCGTCGGCCACGCTTCGATCAGCGCCGTCGCCTCGCGTACCAGCGGCGGCACCAGGATGGCCAGCAGCAGCGCCCCTCCGACCGCAGCCCCCGCCAGCACCACCGCCAGCGCTGCGCCATGCCCCAGGTGCCGCTCCCCCCACCCCCAATCCTCGACCCCCGCCACCAGGGGATCAATCACGATGGCGAAGAGCACGCTGGCATAGATGAGCAGCAGCAGCTCGCGCAGCTCCCACGCCAGGATCAGCCCGGCCAGCAGCGCGAACGCGAACACAATCGTGCTCCGCGCTCCCACCCGTCGCGCCTCTTCTGCCTGCGCAGGCGTCGCCATCCCGCGATTATCGCCCAAACGCGGCGGGCGCGCGCCAGTCAAGAGGCGGGTGAGCGCGCCAGGGCTCCGCCGCAGCGCGCGCAAAACGCCGCTCCCGCTAGCGACGGCGCCCGGCACCCTGGGCATGCGCCGGCGGCTTGCCGCCCGCAGCGAATGCAGTACGCCGCCCCCTGCGGCAGCCGCGCGCCGCAACCACCGCATGCCGCCGCCTTCTGGTCGCGCAGCACCACCGCCGCTAGATACGCGATCAGACCAATCAAGTATGGAAACACCAGGATCGAGACCGTCGCCCATGCACCCGCGTTCAAGCCGCGCCGCTGGGCGTCCCGGTACACCCATCCGCCGGCCAGAAACAGCAATCCCGCCCCCACGCTGCTCCCCAGCGCCGCTCCCATTGCCACCACCGGATCCAAGCCGGAAAAGTCATTGCCCAGCCATGAGGTTGCGATTGCCGCCAGAAACAGCGCCGAGCTCGACAGTGTAAGGATTCCTGCCACCGCCCGCGACCACATCGGCCAGCGCCGTAGTCCGAAAGCCAGGATGGCGCCCGCGATCGTCGCCGCTGGAATCAGCCCCAGCAGCAACATTGGCTGATTCTGCCGTGCCGCCAGCGTCACGGCGGCCGCCGCCGCCACCACGCCCGCTATGATCGCCGCGGTTCGGGCCCCGGGCGCAATGCTCGTGCCGACGTTCTTCGTCAATTGCAAGTTGCCATCAACCATGGAAGCCCTCCAGGAAATTTTCTACATCCGCCGGATCGCTGCCCAGCAGCCACAAGAGCAGGCCAACCAGCACAAGCGGTGCCACCGCCCACGCCGCGAATATTCCTCCCTGCGCCGCCGCCGGCCATCCCAGCCAGGCCCGCAGCAGCCCCGCGCCGCTCCAGATCAGCCGAAACGTTGCGGCATTGACCGCCGCGCTGGCCGCGCATGCGGCCGTCAGAAGCTGGAACGCGCGCCGTCGTTCTCGCAGCTGGTCCCCGTGCTGCCGCAGGCGCACGAGCGTCGCCTCTTGCATCTGCGGCGCGGGTGCGATTCTCCAGCGCCGCACCGCCGCCGCCGCATTCTGCCACGCTTCGAGCTCCGCCTGGCACGCTGCGCATGCCATCAAGTGCGGCTCGGGCCTGGCGGGCGCAGGCCGCCCGGCGAGAAAATTGTCCAGCCATCGAGTCCGAAACACCTCGCATTCGGAGTTCATATTTCACCCGCGGCTTCCAGCCTGGGGCCGAGCGCGGCCAGTCCGCGGTACAGCCGCGACTTCACGGTGGAAAGGCTCGCGCCCGTGATGGAAGCAATCTCCTCCAGCCGAAGGTCTTCGTGGAAGCGCAGCACCAGCACCTCGCGGTGCGCCGCCGGAAGCGTCATCAACGCGCGATCCAATCCCTGTTGTTCTTCGTGAGCGCGTGCCAGCTCATAGGGCGAAGCGGAACTTGGCGCGGGCGGGTCGAAGGCTTGCCCCTCCTCCCCGTCCAGCGCGCCCAGGCTGAGCTCGGGTCTCTTCCGCACGCGGTCTAGGAAGAGGTGGCGTGCGATGGAAAACAGCCAAGCCTCGAATGGGTATTCGGGCTTGTATTGCCGTCCCCGCTCCAGCACCCGCAGCCAGGTCTCCTGGAACAGATCTTCGGCCAAGGCCGGATTCGCGGTGAGCGCGGTCAGGTACCGCAGCAGCCGGTACTGGTACTGCCCCACCAGGCCCTCCAGCAAACCCGCATTCCGCGCTCGCAGTCCTTGCGCCAGCGCCTCGTTCGTGCCCTCTATCACCATGAGGCAGGTCAGGACCATGCTGCCCTATTTACGGCGCCGGGCCCGAAAAAGTCTCATGGCGGCAGGGCGGTGCCCCGGGTCGGCCAAGGTTTGACAAGCCTTCGCGGGAAATATATAGTTCATCCGATCGGAAGGCTCCAAGGAACAGTCCTAATGAACTCCATTGATCCGGCCAGCCTGATGGCGCTGGGCGCAACCGCGATTTTGATTGTCTGCGCGCTGCTTTTGCTGCCGGCGATCTTTTATCTGCTCACGCTGATGAAATGCCTGCAGCGCTGCGCGCCCGCGAACCGGGCGCTATCGCCGGGATTGGTTTGGCTGCTGCTGATTCCACTGTTCAATCTGATCTGGAATTTCTTCGTAGTGATCAACATTGCGAAATCGCTGGGCGCAGAATTCCGCCAGCGCGGCATCGCCGCCGAGCCCGATCCGGGCAAGGGCGTGGGGCTGGCGATGGCCATATTGGCGTGCTGCGGCCTCATCCCTGTGGCCGGGCTGTTCGCCGAACTCGCGGGGTTCGTGCTCTGGATCATCTACTGGGTTGCTGTCGCCGGATTCTCGAACAAACTGGCGGCGATGGCGGCCCCGGCCTAACGCGGGGGTCGCGCCGTTTGCCCCGTGCGCAAAGTCGGCGCGGAAGGCTGCGAAATTCCGAAGGGGTGAAAGCGCCCGCGGGCTTTCACGCCACCGCCAAACAAAGCGGCGCGGACCCGACAGAGCGTCAAGCGGGTCGCGTGGCGCACGGGCCCGGCGCAGGTCCAGCCGTGTCCGGGAAGCCACGCCGGGTCCGCGCCCGTCAACAGTGCTGCTAATGGACGGTCGGGCGCTGGATCTGGTCCAGCGCGAGGAACTGCACCTTCATGTGGGTGGAGGTGAGCTTGAGGCCGCGTTGCTCGGGCAGGGCGGCCTGATCAAGACCACCGCGAAGGGCAGATCCTTGGGCGTGTCCACTGCCGAGGGCGAGATGCCATAAGGCACCGCCGAGGTGGCGTGCGGCGGACCCGTCGGCACCTGCGCGGCGGCAACCCCGAGCACGGCCAGCCCCAGCAAGGCCATCCGGGGAGGGCGCGTCCCCATCACCGGGAGATTGCAGTCTCAGTCTGATCGTGGCAGTGCCGAGCCTGTGGATATCGACAAAATTGTTCCAAAATCAGCCCCCACATTCGAATTTGGCCGGTTTTCGACGAGCTTCGCGTGTATGTCAGAAAATTCACGTACAATCGCATCTGCTCCGTGAGATGTTGGCCTTGAATTCTGGAGGCTTCGGATGCACATTGGTCCCCCGC